>DATHBT010000080.1:0-8092 GCA_035295985.1 Pyrinomonadaceae bacterium
CCAGACCGCCGGCAAGGACAATGCCTTTCACTTGGGAGTTCCTCCAAAGAGAGTGACAAGTAAGCCGTGACGAGCGGCGGGCCGATCCTGCCTTTTGCCCGTCACCTTCCGCCCGCCGCGCGCCGCCAGTGCAGCAACTCGCGGGCCGCGCCGCCCGTCGAGCGTTGTGGCCCGAAACTCAAGCCGCCGGCCCGCGCTCGCGCCGTAAAAATGCGACACGTGATAAAAACCACGACAGGTGAACCGTGACGGGTGACAAGCAGGAAGTTGTTTTACTTGTCAGCCGCCCCCTGTCACCGATCAATAAACTTCTGAAACCAAAGCTCCAGCATCAGGAGCGTCCAGAGCTGACCCGTGTAGTCGCGCTCGCCGCGCGCGTGCAGCTCGACCATGCGGCCCACCTCGGCGGGGCGGAAGAGGTTGCGGCGCGCGAATTTTTCCGAGAGCAGCGTCTCGCGCAGGAAGCCCTGCATCCCGGCGCGGAGCCAGTGGCCGACGGGCACGCCGAAGCCCTGCTTGGGCCGCTTCAAGTTCTCCTCGGGGAGCAACTGCTTGAGCACGCGCTTGAGGATGTACTTCGTCGTCAGGCCGCGCAGCTTCAGGTTTTCGGGGAGCGAGGCGGCGAACTCGATCAGGTGGTGGTCGAGGAACGGCGAGCGCGCTTCCAGAGAGACGGCCATGCTGGCGATGTCCACCTTGACGAGCAGGTCGTTAGGCAAATACGTCATCGTGTCGGCCAGCAGTGCCGCGTCCACGACGCCCGAGCCGTTGGCCTGCGCGAACCACGGGGCGATGAAGTCCTCGGTGTCGTACCCCTCGGTCTCGCGCCGGAACTCTTCGGTGTAGAGTTCGCGCTTCGCGCCTGAGTCTATCGCGCTCACCCAGCGCACGTAGCGCTCGACGTGCGGGAGCGAGGCGGCCGAAAGGAATCGCTTGAGCGAGCGTGCGCGGCTGCGGCGCTGCTCCGACGCGGGGATCAGCTCGGCCGCCTGCCGGATGAACCCCTCGCGCAGGAAGCCGGGGAGTTTCCTGTAGGCGCTGGCTAGCTTCATCGCCGCGTAGCGCTCGTAGCCGGCGAAGCACTCGTCGCCCCCGTCGCCGTTCAGCGCCACGGTGACGTGCCGCCGCGTCTCGCGCGAGACGTAGTAGGTCGGGATGGCCGACGAGTCGGCGTAAGGCTCGCCGTAGTGCTCGACGAGGAGGGGCAGCACCTCCATCGCCTCGGGGCGGACGACGAACTCGTGGTGATCGGCCCCGACGTGCTCTGCCACGCGCCGCGCGTGGTGCAGTTCCGAAAAGTCCTGCTCGTCGAAGCCGATGGAGAAGGTCTTGACCGGCTCGGACATCTCCTCGCTCATTAGTGCGACGACCGCCGAGGAATCGACGCCGCCGGAGAGGAACGCGCCGAGCGGGACTTCCGACATCAGGCGCACGCGCACGGCGTCGCGCAGGAGTTCGACGGTACGCTCGCCCGCCTCTTCTTCCGAGATTTTGATCTTCTTCGAGAAGTCTAGCCGCCAGTAGCGCTCGGTCTTAACGTCGCCGGTGCGGCGCGAGTAGCGCAGCGTGTGGCCGGGTTCGAGCTTCCTGATCTGCCGGTAGGCCGTGAGCGGCGCGGGCACGCACATGAAGGAGAGGTAATGATGAATTGCCTCCCGATCGACTTCGCGCCCCACGTCCGGGTGTTGGAGCAGCGCGGAGAACTCCGAGCCGAAGACGATGCCGCGCGGGGTGAGCGCGTAGAGCAGGGGCTTTTTGCCGACGCGGTCGCGCGCGAGCAGTAGTTCTTCGGTGCGCTCGTCGTAGATGGCGAAGGCGAACATGCCGCGCAAATGTTTGGGGCAGTCCGCGCCGTAGCGCTCGTAGGCCTGGAGGACGACTTCGGTGTCGGAGTTGGTGTGGAACTCGTGGCCGAGCTCGGCGAGGCGGTCGCGCAGCTCGCGGTAGTTGTAGATTTCGCCGTTGAAGACGAGCCAGGCCGTGCGGTCGCGATTCGTCACCGGCTGGTGGCCGCCGGCCACGTCGATGATCGAGAGGCGGCGCATGGCGAGGCCGGCCGGCCCCTTGAGGTAGCTGCCCTCTTCGTCCGGCCCGCGGTGGCGGATCGCGTCGCACATCCGCCCGAGGACGGCCGGGTCTACGGCCGCCTCCCCGCGCCACACGTTGCCTACGATCCCGCACATGAGAGTTTCCGAAGTCCGGCCGCGGCCACGGCGGGCGGCACGGGCACGCCCGCCCTAAGAGTCCACCTTCTCGCTCAGGCCGCGCGCCGCGTGCGCCCACTCCTTCTCGCGCGCCAGCCGCGTCTCGGCGGCGGCCCGGCGACCCGCCTGCACCGCGCGCGCCGACTCGGTCACGGCCCGGCGGGCGAGTTCCTGCTTGCGCTTCTCGTCCTCGCGCCGCTCCTTAAGGAGGACGTAGCCCACCGCGACGAAGATGAAGTAGAAGACCAGTAGCTGTGCGCGCTGGCGGTAGGCCGTCCCGACGTTACCCTGGAACACCGAGTAGGCCAGCGTCAGCATGCCCGTGAAGATCAGGACCGGCATCGCCGCCCGCAACCGGTACTTTACCGTGAACCACAGCCCCAGCACCAACAGCGGGAAACTGGCCCACCAGACGATCATCTCCGGCAGCGTGATGCTCTGGCGCAGGCTCGCGAGCTGCCACGGGAAGGGCGCGAAGAGCAGGTAGGTCATCCCCATCGGGATGGCGCTCAGCGCCCCCGACGTGGTCGAGACGTCAACGTCCCTGCCGAAGCCCGAGTTAGCCGACGTCGCCAGATCGGAGCGGCTGACCTGTATCCTCTCCAGCGTGCCGTAGGTCTCTAGCTGGGCGCCGGCCCGGCTGAGGACTCCCATGTAGGTCAGGCACAGGCCGCCGACGAGGACGACGGCGAGTTGCCGTGCGAGGCTCTGCGAGGTGAGCTGCCTCATCCCGATCGCCAGGGAGCCGCCGATGGCGGCGACCATCATGAAAAAGATGTAGAACCTGAGGCTGAGGATGGCGGCCAGCGACAGCACAAGGGTGATGAGGTACTTGACGCTCAGCCGCTCGCCGAGCTTGAGGGTAGCCAACATCCCCACCGCCAGCACGAAGACGATGGGGCCGTCCTTGAGGCCCTGCGACGACCACAGCACCAGCGAAGGGTAGAAGGCTACGAAAAAGGCTGACAGGTGCGCCACCCTGAGGCTCCGGAAGATGTGTTGGGCGCAGAGGAAGATGAGCGGCGCGGTGGCGGCCCCGATGACGGCGTTGAAGAGCTGCACGGCCAGCATGTTGCGGCCGACGACGGAGTAGATGATGGCGACGAGATACACCATCCCCCAGCCACTGTCCGCGTTGACCCAAGCCCGCGTAACCGCGCTCATGCCGTAGCGACTTTGCCACCCCTCCATCAGGGCGCTGCCGGTCCAGTCGTAGCCCAAGGCATCGCCGCCGAAGAACTCCTGCAGCTCGAAGAAGTAGATGAGCGTCCCCACGCCCGCCCGCACCAGCAGGCCGCCCACGAATATCCGGAGGAAGAAAACCCGGTGCTCTCTAACCCTGTGGAGGAGCGCCCCGGCGATGGAAGCCACCGCCACGCAGAAAACCACGGCCGCCGCGCCGCCCTCCGCCAAGAAGGCGATGGCGAGGCAGAGGGCGAGCGACAATAAAGCCAGAAGGGCGTTCATGCTGTAGGGCCGCCAGGCGGCCCGGCTGCCGCCCCCCGCCGTGCGTCCGGCGGGCCGGGCGGTGGAATTAAGACTCGCGCCGCGGGCTGAAAACTTTAATCACCGCGCGCCCCGCGGCCGACGGCGAGACGCCGACCGTGCCAGCCGGCGTCGTCAGTGCTAGCGGTGCTTTCAACTTCTCCAACTTGCGGGTGCGCGCCGCGCGCCGGTTTCAGAGGTCGTCGGGCAGGTCGGGCCGCGTCCTATACTCGACGAGGAACCGATCCTCTTCGCTGAGTGGCTTGACGGACCGGGCCGGCACGCCCGCGATCAGACAGTTCTCGCCCTCGATCCGCTTGGTGACGACCGACCCGATGCCGACGACGCAGCGCGAGGGGATCGTGCCGCCCGGCGCGACGCGGATCTCCGAGCCGACGTAGGCGAAGTCGCCGATCTCGACGGGGCGCGTCCGCTGCCGGTTGTGCGTCCACAGACTCGAGTTGCGCCCGCCGAGGATCGAGCGGCGGCCGATCTCGACCCGATCCGTAAAATCTATCTTGTGACCCGTCGTCACGACGCTCCCCTCGCCAAGCAGGAACCGCGGATCGGCCTCGTTGACAATGTCCGGCTCCGGGATCGAGTTGATCTCGTTCAGGCGTATGATCTCGCTGTAGCGGCCGAGCCGCACCTCGTCTCCGCCGCGCACGATGTTCAGGTGGCCGATCCGCGCGTGGTCGCCGATCGTCAGCCGCTTCACCCCCACGATCAGGTTGAGGTGGCCGACGCTGACCGCGTCGTCAATCTCGCACTCCGCGGCGTCCACGATGCTCAGACCGATCCGCACGCCGCGGCCCACCCGGTAGCCGAAGCAGATTCGGTAGGCGGGCCGCTTCACGAACGACGGAAGCGGCGCAAGCAGGGCGAGCACGGCCAGCCTGAGTTTCCGCTTAAGGCCCATCCATGATCCTTCGCGGCCCGCGCGCGTCAACCACGCGCGGTGCGACGGCGAGTCTGTCGGCCCGCGCGGGGGCGGAGTAGAAACCGCGGTGCGCGCCGCCGGCCGGCCCCGCCCCCGCGTCGCCCAAGGTTGTCAGCCCAGAGACGCACATGATCCCGACCATGAACTCGTTAGACTTACCGGTAATCGCCGGTACGGACGGGCCGCGGTGCAAAGAGTTGAACCTACCAGAGACAAGGGCAAAAGTAAAAAGGGGCGGGCGTCGCCTCGGCGGGCGCGCGGGGATCGCTTTTCAGCCCGCGCGGCGCGGCGCGGTGTCGCGTGCTTCGCGCAGCGCGGCGGCGAGCTTTTCGGCCTGCTCGGGGAGGCCGTAATTCTCCAGCGCGTGCCTCCGCCCGGCCGCGCCCATGCGCCGCCGCAAAGCCGCGTCAGAGATGAGCGCGGCGAGCGCATCACGCCACTCTTCCGGGGCGGAGGCCGCGAGGTGCGTCTTGCCCGGCTCGCCCATCTCGGCGCACACGCCGACGGGCGTGACGACGAAGGGCACGCCCACGGCCATGTACTGCACGGCCTTAAAGCCCGACTTGCCGGCGAGCCACTCGGGCGGTGCGTTCCTGGCGACAGAGAGGGGGTACAGTCCTACGTCGAGCGAGCGGAAGTCTTCGACCTCGCGAGCCAAGCTCCAGTCGGCGTACTCCGTCTCGACGCCGGGCACGTCTGGCCTCTCCGCCCCCGCGCCGACGATCCTCAGGCGGAAGCGGTGCGTGCGCGCGAGCTGTTCGAGGACGGGGAAGATCGACTTGAGGAACGGGAAGGTCGAGTGCGTGCCGACCCAGCCGATCAGGGGCACGCCGCCCTCCGGCTTCGCCGCGGGCCGGAACTCTTCCGTGTCCACGACCGTCGGGATGACGACGGCGCGCCCGCCCTTCGAGCGGACGTACTCGGCGATGTTGCGGTTGCCGCACGTGACGACGGCCGCGCGCCGGATCAGCTCGTCCGTCTTCGTGAACCACTTGAGCGCCGCGCCCGCGCGCCCGTAGGTGGGGCTGTCGTAGCGGACGTAAGTCGCGTCGTCCAGGTCGAGCACCATCGGGCAGCCGCCCACCTTCGTCGCCAGCCACTCGAAGACGGGCGGCCCGAAGAGCATCGCCTCGCGCTGCACGAAGAGCACGTCGGCCGAGCGCGCGCGCCACACGTCCGCCGCGCGGCGGGCCAGAGCGCGCGTAAGCCCCAGCGCCGTGCGCCCCGCCTCGGAGCGTCGGTAGAGCGACTCGAACAGGCGTGCGTCGAGGAAGGGGCTGAGCCGCACCCCGATGCCGCGCTCGGCCAGCGGCCCCACGAACTGCGCGACGCGGAACCGCGTGGCCGCCGCTTCGACCGGATACGAGGCGAAGGCTAAAACGTCCATCTTAAGCGGAAGCCTGGGCCGCAGGAGGGGGGCGGCAGGCACGGCGGCTCGGCCCGACCCCGGCGGACGAGCCGGCGGCCCTCAAGTTCGGCCGTCGCCCGCGCCACCTGACATGTCCAGTCTTTGAAGACTCATGGATCGAATTTGTACCACAGCCGGCTTCGCAAAAGTGGGCATTGTACATGGAAGCCGCCGGCCGGGCTAAAGGCGCGTCACGCCGGGCGGGGCTTCCGCCCGCCGGGGGCCGCCGCCTGAGACGGCTGCGAGCCGCCCAGCCGCCTGTAGAGGCGGCGGTATCTCGCGCCGCCGACGCGCTCCAGATCGAAGCGGCGGCGCGCGCTCTCGCGGCAGCGCTCGGCCAGCCCCGGCTCGCGGCGCAGCTCATCGACCTCGGCCAGCGCCCTCAGGTACGACGGCTCGTCGAACTCCCGCACGAGCGACCCGACGCGGTCGGCCGCGATCACTTCGTCCACGTCGCCGATGCCGGAGTTGCTCACGACGGGCAGGCCGCTGATCAGGTACTCGGCCACCTTCGTCGGCGAGGAGGCGAGCTTCGAGTAGCAGGGCTTGATGAAGGAGAGGGCCACGTCCGCCGCCTTGAGGTAGCGCGGCACGGAGCCGGGGCTGACCTTGCGCACGAGGTAGTCCGCGTCGGCGACGCCGCGCGCGCGCAGCCTGTCGGCGATCATCTCCGGCTGGCTCTGCGTCAGGACGACGGTGAAGGCCGACGGGTCGCGCCTGTGCGCGAGCGCGAGGAAGTCCGCCATCTCGTCCGTCAGGTACCAGCCGCCCAAAGCGCCGACGTAAACGAAGACGTTGCGCCCCTCGACGCCCAGCTCGCGCCGCGCCTCCTCGCGCGAGACACCGGCCGCCGAGGCGAACCGCTCCACGTCCACGCAGCAGGGGATGACTTCGAGCGGGCGGCCGCGCGCGTCCTCGCCCGCGCGGCCGGGGAAGAGTATGCCGCGCGCGCGCTCGGTCAGCATCACGAAGGCGTCGGCGGCGTCTAGCAGACGCCGCTCCGCCGCCTTCGTCAGCCGGAACAGGTAGCCGCCCGCCGGCCACACGCCCGCGTCGGCGTACTCCTCCGGCATGAAGCCGCGGATGTCGAAGATGAGGCGCGCGCCCGCGCGGCGCTTAGCGATCAAACCCATGGCGGCCGGGACGTGGTTGCGCGCGTGGACGAAGTCGATCCCGTGGCGGCGGGCGAGGCGTGTGGCGAGTCGGCCGCCCGCGAGGATGTCGTAGAGCGTGGCGGGGAGCGAGGGGCGCTTGTGGTAGGCGAGCGCGTGCCAGCGGATGCCCTGCGCGGCCAGGGCCTCGCGCTCGCGCCCGCGCTCTTCGGGCGGCCACTCCGACAGGCGCGGCTCGAAGGTGAGCAGGTGGACTCCGACGCCGTCGCCGACGAGCTGCCGCAGGTACGGGAGCACCTGCGTCTGGACGAGCGGCTCGCGCAGGCCGAAGTAACAGATGTAGAGCGTCCGCATGTCCCTCGGAAATATCCGGCCGCCGGAGAATCTTTCAGTAGCCCGCGCCGCGCGCCGCGCCGAGTCCCCGGCCCAGCCAGGCGGTCAGCCCCGATACGCGCGCGGCGAAGGACGCCTCGTCGTCGCCGTCGCCGACGAGCACGCGGCGCAGTTCGTAGAGATCGGTGTCGGCATCGTTCGCCCCGGCGTCGGTCGTCAGCGCGCAGGAGTAGCCGGCGCGGCGCGCTCGCTCGACGAGCGCCGGCGTGTAAGCACCGTAAGGGTAGGCGAACGGCAGCGCCGTCCCTTCCGTTCCGCCGCCGTCGAGGTGTTCGGCGATCAGGGAGCGCGAACGGATCAGCTCGCGCTCGGCCTCGTCGTCGGCCAACTCGGGCAGACGCGGGTGCGTGCAGGTGTGCGAGCCGAACTCGACGCCGCGCGAGCGCAACTCGTTGATCTCGGCCCACGTCATGCCCCGCGCGTCGTCGTCTTCAGCCCACGCGCGCGACGGCGCGCCGTCGCCTTCGGGGCGCACCCAGTCGGTGATAAGGAAGACGGAAGCGGGGAGATCGCGCGCGGCCAGGCGGGGCGCGGCCATCGTCAGGAAGTT
>DATHBT010000081.1:0-4377 GCA_035295985.1 Pyrinomonadaceae bacterium
GCGCCCGTGGTCTTCCCCGATCCGAAGCCGGTCACGACGACCGTGGTGGGCGTCGCGCGATCCGCCTCCGCAGACCCCTCGCGCGGCCTGGCGACGGCCCACGCCGTGCTGACCATCAGCCGCGGCCTCTCGGCCGGCCGCGAGTTCCCCGTCCACGAGGACGAAGCCTACATCGGGCGCTGGGACGCCGACAGCGGCATCTTCCCCGACGTTGATCTGGACGCCGACGACCCCGAGGCCAAGGTCTCGCGCCGCCACGCGCGCATCACGCGCCGCGCCGGCCAGTACTTCATCGAGGACTTAGGCTCGACCAACGGCACGTTCGTCAACCGCGGCCGGCGGCTCGTCCCCGGCGACCGCCTCCCCCTCAAGGACGGCGACGAGATCATCATCGGGAAGACGTTTTTACATTTCAGAGTGATTAAGTAGCTGTTAGCTGTTTAGCCAGAAAAAATCAGCCAACGGCACGGCCTTCGTTTTCGTTTTGGTTTTTGGTCCTGCTGACAGCTAACAGCTAACAGCTTCGTTCCAACGATGCCCTCCAACTGTCCACTATGCGGCGCGGCGACGGGGCCGGCGGATCGCTTCTGCGGCGACTGCGGCGCTGCGCTCTCGCCGAGCGCGCCCGTGGCCGCGGCCGAGCCGGCCGAGCTGCTGACTGACGCGGGCGGCGAGGGCGCGACCGGGGCGGAGAGCGTGTCGGACGCCGCCGCGCCGGAGGTCGTGTCTGTGGACGGCGCGGCGACTGACGACGCCTCGTCAGACGACACGGCCGGCGGCGGTGCGGCGCAGGCTCAGGCGCACGACGGCGGGGCGGCCGGTGCCGCGCCGGCCCGCGAGCCGCAGCATGCTGAGGAAGCCGAATCCGCGGACGTGCACTCTACGGCCGACGGTTCCGACGCGAGCGCGGGCGGTTCGGAAGCCGGCGGCCCGGAGGTGGCCGCGGGCAGTTCTGATGCGGGCGAGGCCGGGGCGGATTCGGAAGCCACGAGCGACGGATCGGTCGATCCCTACGTCAGCCTCGAAGCGCCGACGGCCGACGCTGAGCTGGGCGTGGCGGAAGTCGCGGCCGACGCGGACGCGCGCAACGACGAGTCGGAGCGGCGCTCGGCCACGCGCGCCGCGGGCGGGACGGCGCGCGGCGGATCTACGGGGCGGCTGCGCAACGTGCCGAAGGCGCTCGAACCCGGCACGCTGCTGCACTCGCGCTACGAGGTCGTCCGAAGGATCGGCGGCGGCGGCATGGGCGCGGTCTATCTGGCGCGCGACCGGAATCTGGGCAACGCGCCGCGCGCCGTCAAGGAGATGATCCAGCAGAACATCGACGAGTCGCAGCACGAGAAGGCGATCAACGACTTCCGGCGCGAGTCGATGCTGCTCTCCTCGCTCGAACACCCCAGCATCCCGACCATCTACGACTACTTCTACGAGGACGACTCGGGCCGCTTCTACCTCGTCATGAAGTACATCTCCGGCGGCGACTTCCTCGCGCGCCTGCGCAGCGCCCCCAACGGCCGCCTCGACGAGAAGACCGTCTGCGACTGGGCCGTGCAGGTGGCCGACGTTCTGCACTACCTGCACCGCCAGAACCCGCCGATCATCTACCGCGACCTGAAACCCGCGAACCTGATGATCGACGGAAATTCGGGGCGCGTCATGCTCATCGACTTCGGCATCGCGCGATGGGTGCAAAAAGAAGAGAAGGGCGTCACGGCCGTCGGCACGATGGGGTACGCCCCGCCCGAACTCTTCAGCGGCAAGGTCGAGCCGCGCTCAGACATCTACTCCCTGGGCGCGACGATATTCCACCTGCTGACCGGCTCCGATCCGCAGGACAACCCGCTGCTCATCTTCGACTTCAACAAGAACCCCCGGCCGCGCCAGCTCGCGCCCTCGCTCTCGAACGAGATGGAGCAGATACTGATGCGCGCCGTCGAGTACAAGCCGGAGAACCGCTTCCGCTCGGCGGCCGAACTGCGCGACACGCTCACCGAGCATCTGGAAAAACTTCGCACCGGCCAGGTCACTTTCGGCATGACTTCGGGCGCCGCCGTCTCCGCCGCCTTGAAGACCATGCAGGTCGAGATGGTCTATTGCGGCTTCTGCGGCGGGAGGATCGCGGCCGACGACGTTTACTGCGCCCACTGCGGCCAGCGCCAGCCGATGGCCGTAGCAAGTGCGGCGCTGAGACAGGCGCGCGCCACCGCCAAGCTCGTCGTCACGGGCACGACCGAACTCGACTCGTCGTTCCTCCTGCAAAAGGAGTCGAACCTGGTGGGCCGCAGCGACCCGCACTCGAACATCTTCCCCGAGGTCGATCTCTCCCGCTTCGACCCGCAGACGAAAATCTCGCGCCGCCACGCGCGCATCTTCCGCAAGGGCGACGTCTATCTGCTCGAAGACTTGGGGTCGGTCAACGGCACGATAGTCAACGACAACGTCCGCCTCGCGCCGCACCAGCCGCGGGCACTTGAGAGCGGCGACCGCCTGCGCCTCGGCGAGACGACGCTCCACTTTCTGATTGGATAGCTGTTAGCTTTTAGCCGGAAGAGAGCAGCTTTCAGCATTCGCTTCAAATTCGATTTTTGGTTTTGCTAACAGCTAACAGCTAATGGCTAACGGCTATCAATGACTTCAAGGGTCGAACAGGCGGGGGCGGCGGTCGAGGCGCAGCAGGGCCGGCCGGCGGCGAAGGCGAAGGCCGCGGCGGTGGTGAGGGCGCGCACGCGTTCCGTCCGCGCGCCGTTCTCGCTGCGGTGCGGCGCGCTCCTGATCGACTACACGCTCGTCGTCGGCCTCGTCGCCCTCTCAACCCTGCTCGCGCGTCTGTTCGGCGAAGGCGCGCGCGACACCTCTGAAGCGGCCTTGACGTTCGGCTACTTCGCCGCGGCAATCGTCGCCGCGTTGAACTTCCTCGTGCTGCCGGTCTTCACGGGGCGCACGCTCGGCAAGTGGGCCACGGGTCTGCGGGTCGAACTCCGTGACGGCGATCCGCTGACGTTCCCGCGCGCCTTGTTGCGCCACACCGTCGGCTACCTGCTCTCCCTCCTGACGGCGGGCCTCGGCTTCCTCGTCGCCGCCTTCAGCCGCGACGGCCGCGCCCTCCACGATCTCATCGCCGGCACGGTCGTCGTGCGCGAGTGAACCGAAGGACGGCGCGGGAGAAGGGAACTCGCCCGAAAGGCCGGCCGCCAAAAATTTGCTCTCCCCTGACTTTCGTGCGACGGCTACCGACTTGGCTCGTTTGAGCGAAAGAGAATGACGCTGACCTGCCCCGGCTGCGGTTTCGTCTCCGGCCTGGAGGCCCGCTACTGCCGCATGTGCGGCACGCCGCTCCCGCGCGCCGCCAACGGCGCGGCCGACGGCGGCGGCCCCGTCTCGCCCTACGCCGCCACCGTCCCCCTCGGCGGCGCGACCGAAGACATCTCGGCCCACGACACCGACTCGCCCGTCCCCTCGCCGACGGCGGGCGTCGGCCGCGTGGATTACGAAGAGTTCCGCCGCCGCGCCGAAGCGATGCACGCGCGCCTCGCCGCGGCGGAAAGTCTGCCGGCCGATCAGTCCCGGCCCGCGGCGGACGACACCGCCCCGCGCGGCGGCGAAGACGACGAAGTCACGACGATCCACGTCAGGGACATCGACGACGACGGCCGCGCCACTTCGTCCGCCGGCCTGCGCCGCGCCGCAGACACGGGCGTGCTCGCCGCGCCGCCGACGGCCCGACAAGCGAGCGGTCATCCGCCGACAACCCGCGCCGCCGGGCCGGGGCAGGCGACCGGCAGCGTCGAGCGGCGCGCGCTCCGCCTGTGGCTGGGACTGGCCGCCTTCGGCGTCGTCGTCGTGCTGTGCGTGGCCGCGGCGGTCTTCGTCGGCTGGTACATGACGCGCCCCGAACACGCCGAGACGAGCGCGCCCGCCGGCATCAACGAACCCGCCCCCGCGAACGCGCCGCCCGCCCCGGCAGCCCCGGCCGACGCCCGGCAGCGGGCCGATGCCCTGCTCGCGGAGGCCGAACAGCTCCTCGCCGCGGGCCGCAACGCCGAGGCCGTCGCGCGCCTGCGCGACGCCGCCGCGCTCGACCCCGCGGACGCCGAGCCGCACCGGCGTCTGGCGCGCCTGCTGCTGGAGAGCGGCTCGCGCCGCACCGCGATTGAAGAGCTGCGCAGCGTCGTCCGCATCGACGCGAACGACGCGCAGGCGTGGCGCGACCTCGCGCGCGCGCAGGCCGCCGAAGGTCTCCACCGCGACGCGGCCGAGAGCTACCGGCGGCTGTTTGAAGTCTCGGAAGATGCCCGGCGCGACGACCGCCTCCAACTCTCCCGCGCAGACGCCCTGCTGCGCGCCGGCCGCGAGGCGGAGGCGCGCGCCGCCTACGAA
>DATHBT010000082.1:0-6785 GCA_035295985.1 Pyrinomonadaceae bacterium
CCGCTCGCGGGCTGATTTGGAGAACTGGCTCGGCCACGTCCCCGGCCTCTGGCTCGCCGCCGAGCACGGGGCCGTCATGCGACGCCCGCGCGACCACGCTTGGGAGCCGTACCGCGCTAACCACTCGGACGAGTGGAAGCAGCGCGTGCGCCCGGTGTTGGAACACTTCGTCAACCGCACGCCGGGCAGCCTCATCGAGGAGAAGGAGTTCTCGCTCGTCTGGCACTACCGCATGGCCGACGCGGTCTTCGGCGAGTGGCTGGCGAACGAGCTGGTCGCCACGCTCGAGGGGATGCTGGCCGAGACGGAGCTTCGCGCGCACCGCGGCCAGAAGATCGTCGAGGTTAAAGTGGTCTGGGCCAACAAGGGCGAGGTGCTCTCGCGCCTCGCGCGCGCTCCGGGTCGTGGCCCCGCGCTCTGCCTCGCCGCGGGCGACGACCGCACGGACGAAGACCTCTTCGCCTCGCTCCCAGAAGAGGCATGGACGATCCACGTCGGCACGAACCGCACCCGCGCCAAGTTCTCTCTCCCCACGCCCGACGACCTGCGCCGACTGCTCGCGCGTCTCGCCGAAGCGGGCGAGTCGGACGCGGCCCGCGCCGCCGCGGGAGCGAAGGACGCGAACGCCTGAGACGACTTTCGACGCGAAGCCCGTAAGGGGCGGAATAAATGCGAGATCATTTATTCCGCCCCTTACGGGGCTTGATCAAATTTCCTGTAAGCACTCCGGGGACGTTGCCCCCGGCTATTACATGCCGCCCCTCCGGGCCTTGGGTTCCGCTCACTCGACGAAGTCCTGTTTGAACTTCCGCGTCTCCCCGTCGGGGAAAGAGACCACCAGCTTGTCGCCCTCCACGGCGACGACGCGCCCCGCGCCGTGGACGGGCACGCGCACCTCTTCGCCCTTCGCGAACTCGCGCGCGGGCGGCTTCTCCTCTAACGGCTCTTCCCCCACAGCGCGCCCGCCCGCCTGCTTACCGTTCGCCGCGGGGGAGTCGCCGGCCCGGCCCGCGTTCTGTTTGTCGCCCAGACCGAGCTGTTCTTCGAGCGGGTTCGTGCAGGTGTCGCAGTTGCCGCAAGCGCCCTGCTCGAACGGCTCGCCGAAGTAGTCGTGAATGAGTTGCCAGCGGCAGGCCGCGCTCTGCCCGTAGAGCATCACGCGCTCCAGCTTCTCGCGGTCGCGCTCGCCCTTCTCTACCAGCTCGCGCGCCAGCCGCTCCAAGTCCTCGCGCCCCGCCACGCCGCCCGTCAGGCGGAAGCGCGCGCCGCGCAGCTCCCTCACCAGCCCCACCTCCTTGAGCAGCGACAGGACGACGCGCACCTTCGTCTGCGCGACCGAAGTTGTCGACTCCTGCACGGCCGCCAGCTCGACCGGCGACTCAACTGCTCCGAGCGTTCGCAGCGCCGCATAGACGGCGTCCACGTCTTCGAGCTTCGGGTGGCGGCCTCCCATGAAGAAGAGCTGCGTGCGCCGGTCGTCCAACTGGTAGAGCAGCAGGCAGCGTGCGGACTTGCCGTCTCTCCCGGCGCGGCCGGCCTCCTGGTAGTAGGCTTCGAGCGAGCCGGGCATCTGGTAGTGGGCGACGAAGCGTATGTCCGGCTTGTCGATGCCGAGGCCGAAGGCGTTCGTCGCGATCATGGCGCGCAGCTCACCGCGCATGAAGCGCTCCTGGTTCTCCTTGCGCTCGCGCGCGGGCATCTTGCCGTGGTACATCGCCACATTCGCGCCTTTGAAGTGCTCGTACAGCTCGGCGACCGACTTGATCGTCGCCGCGTAGATGATTCCCGTCCCCTCTGTCTCGCGCAGCAGGTCGGCGAGGCGCTCGCGCTTCTCCAGCTCGTTCGTCACGCGCGCGACCTCAAAGCGCAGGTTCGGGCGATAGACGCCCGTCTTGACGACTCGCATCCGGCGCAGGCGCAACTGCTTCTCGATGTCCGCGACGACTTCGGGCGTCGCCGTCGCCGTCAGAGCGAGCACGGGCGGCGAGCCGAGCGCGCGCACCGCCTCGCCGAGCGCGAGGTACGACGGCCGGAAATCGTGGCCCCACTCGGAGATGCAGTGGGCCTCGTCCACCACGACGAAGTCGATCTTGTTCTTGCTCAGAGTTTCGAGGAAGTCGGGGTTGGTCAGCCGTTCGGGCGTGGTGAAGACGAAGTCGCTCTCGTCGCCCTCGATGCGTTCGATGCTCTCGGACTGCTCGCGCGCGGTGAGCGAGCTGTTGAGCTGCGCGGCGTCAACGCCCGCGTCGCCGAGCTTGTCCACCTGATCCTTCATCAGGGAGATGAGCGGCGAGACGATCACGGTCGTCCCGCCCAGGTGCAGCCCCGGCAGTTGATAGCAGAGCGACTTGCCCGCGCCCGTCGGCATGACGGCCAAGGTGTCTCGCCCTTCGAGGACGGAGCGAATGACCTCCTCCTGGCCCGGGCGCAAACGCGCGTGGCCGAACACGTCGCGCATCGTGCGCCGCAGCTTCGGCAGTTCTCTCGTGACTCCCATCGCGCACCGACGCAATCAAACGGCGAGCCACCCGCCGGCCCGCGCGCTTTTGCGGCCCGCCGCGCGCCGCCGAAACGTTCGCGGCTTCACCCCTTGCACGTTTTCTGTACTTCGGCCCGCGCCCCCTTGCACGCAATCGATGCGCGGCCGGCGACGCCTTCGCCACTTTTCGCCGCGGCCCGAGAACCCGGCAGTCGCGCACGACGTTTGCTCCGTCAGCCCCACGCAAGCGTCCACCTTTCACCCCGCGGAGAGATTGATGGAGAAGAAGCACGGCCCCTGGACGATCAGGCGAACGCGCGAGGCGTACAGCCACGGCCTCATCACGGTCAACGAGGACGAGGTGACGAAGCCCGACGGGAGCGAGGGCACTTACGCCACCGTGCGCATGAAGGACGGCGTGCTCGTGCTCGCCGTGGGCGACGACGGGCAGGCATACTTCGCCAAAGAGTTTCGCTACGCCATCGGGCGCGAGTCGGTCGAGGCGGTCGGCGGGGCCGTCGAGGAGGGAGAGTCTTTGGGAGAGGCGGCGCGGCGCGAGTTGCGCGAGGAGTTAGGCATAGAGGCCGAGGAGTTCGTCGAGATGGGATCGATCCAGCCCGTCACCTCACTCGTCAACTCGGCGAGCACGCTCTTCCTCGCGCGCAAGCTCCGCTTCACCGAGAAGGACGAGGACGCGGGCGAGGTCATCGAAACGGTGAAGATGCCGCTCGCGGAGGCCGTCGCGCAGGCCCTTTCAGGCGGGCTGATCCACTCGACCACCTGCCTGCTCGTCCTGCGCGCGCACCACCACCTCTTGGGAATTGCGGATTGCGGATTGCGGATTGCGGATTGAAAGACAGGGGTGCGCCTTTGCGTTTTCCGGTTTTCTAATCCGCAATCCGCAATCCGCAATCGGCCTCGGCCTTCCGCCGACGCTCGCGGTCGGGTTATCATGCCTTCAACGTTTCCCGAACAACTTTGCCGCGGGTGAAGGCGTCGCGCGGGTCTCTCCGCGGCGGACGCGGCCGATTGTGATGACCGTTGCCGGGCCACTGGTGATGAAGTTCGGCGGCACGTCCGTGGAGGACGCGCCGGCCGTCGCGCGCGCCGCGGACATCGTCAGCGCGCGCAAAAGCCGGCGGCCCGTCGTCGTCGTCTCCGCGATGAGCCGCGTCACCGACGCGCTCGTCTCGGCCGTCGGCCGCGCCGACGCCGGCGACCCGGCGTCCGCGCTCGCAACACTTCAGCCGCACCTGCTGCGCCACCTCGACGCGGCGCAGAGCCTGCTCTCGACCGACGAAGCCGCGGAGTTCACGCGCGCGGTCGAACGTGCCCGCGGCGAACTCGCCAAGCTGCTCGACGAAATCTCGGCCCGCGAGCGTCCGCTCCCGCTGCTTCACGACGCGGTCGTCTCCTTCGGAGAACGCCTGTCGTCCACGCTCTTCTCCGCCGCGCTACGCACGCAGGGCCTGCAATCCGAGACGGTGGACGCGCGCCGCTGCCTCGTCACGAACGACGAGCACGCCTGCGCCGCGCCCATCCAGGACGAGACCGAGCGGCGCACGCGCGACGCCCTCGAACCACTCATCGCGGCCGGCCTCGTCCCAGTCCTCGGCGGCTTCATCGGCGCGACTGCGGCGGGCGAGACGACTACCCTGGGGCGGGGCGGCTCGGACTACTCGGCCTCGATCTTCGGCGCTGCCCTTTCGGCCTCCGAGATTCAAATCTGGACTGACGTGACCGGCGTGCTCACGGCCGACCCGCGTGTCGTGCCCGCGGCGCGCACCGTGCCGCGCATGTCCTACGCCGAGGCGGCGGAGTTGGCCTACTTCGGCGCGAAGGTTCTACACCCCAAGACGATCCTGCCGGCGGTGGTGCGCGGCATTCCCGTCCGCATCTGCAACTCGCGCAAGCCTGACTCGCCGGACACCGTCATCTACTTCGAGACAAAAGACTCGCCGCGCACGGTCAAGGCCATCGCGCACAAGACGGGCGTCCACGTCGTCCACGTCACGTCGGCGCGGATGCTCGGCTCCTACGGCTTCCTGCGCCGCCTCTTCGAGGTCTTCGACCGCCACCGCACGAGCGTTGACGTGGTGACGACTTCGGAGGTCAGCGTCTCGATGTCCGTCGAAGACACCTCGGCGCTCGAAGAGATCGTCGCCGATCTGAAACCCTTCGCGGCGGTGAAGGTCGAGCCTGCGCGCGCGACCGTCTGCGTCGTCGGCGAGGGCCTGCGCTGGACGCCGGGCGTGGCGGGCCGCGTCTTCTCCGCCATCAGCGACATCAACGTGCTGCTCATCTCGCAGGGCGCGTCGAACGTGAACCTGACCTTCGTCGTCGAGGAGTCGCGCGCCGTCGAGGCCGTCCGCCGCCTGCACGCCGCGTTCTTCGAGCAGGAAGCGGACGGGATGGACGGCCGCGCCGCGCTCGCCGGGGCGTCGGCCGGCACGCACGCGGGCAACGTGTGAGGCCGTAACTCTGCGCCTATGCGCCTTTGCGCGAGGTTAATTTCGTGCTCAAAGACGCAAAGACTGATTTCGTGAACGCTGCGCGGTAACCCTTAATCGTGAAAGCAGACGAGTCGAAACTGTTTGAGCTGACGCGGCGGCTCATAGACATCCCGTCGGTGAGCGGCGAGGAGGGCGAGGTCGGCCGCTTCCTCGCGTCGCATCTTGAAGCACTGGGCTACGAGGTCTTGACACAGGAGATCGCGCCCGGCCGCGCGAACGTCTTCGCGCGCATCCCCGGTGCTGCGGCGCGCGTCGTGCTCTCGACTCACATGGACACAGTGCCGCCGCACACCCCGTCGTCCGAAGACGCGGAGTTCATCGCCGGCCGCGGCGCGTGCGACGCGAAGGGCATCATCGCCGCGCAGATCGAGGCGGCCGAGCGTCTGCGCGCCGAAGGCGTTAACGAAGTGGGCCTGCTCTTCACGGTTGACGAAGAACTCGGCAGCCTCGGCGCGCGCGCGGCCGACCACTTGGACGCAGCGCGCGAATGCCGCTTCCTCGTCAACGGCGAGCCGACCGACAACCGCCTGGCCGTCGGCACCAAGGGGTCGCTGCGCGTGCGCCTGCGCGCAGAGGGGCGCGCGGCCCATTCGGCCTACCCGGAGCACGGCGAGTCGGCCGTCGAGAAATTGCTGGACGTGTTCGCCGCCATCCGCGCCTTTCAGTGGCCGTCCGATCCGTTCTTCGGCGCAACGACCTGCAACATCGGAACCGTCCGCGGCGGCACGCGCCCGAACGTCGTGCCCGCAGACGCCGAGGCCGAGCTACAGTTTCGCCTCGTGACTGAGGCAGATAAGATCAAGGAACTGCTCGACCGCGTCGTCGCCGGTCGCGCGCGGATCGAGTACCTGTCCGAGAACGATCCCGTCAGGCTCATGGAGGTCGAAGGCTTCGAGCAGGTGGTCGTCCGCTTCACTACCGACATCCCGTACCTGAAGAGCTGGGGCGTGCCGCTCCTCCTCGGCCCCGGCTCGATCCTCGACGCACATACGGACGGCGAGCGCGTCCGCAAGAGCGAACTGACGGAGGCCGTCGCCCTCTACGCGCGGCTCGCAAGTACGCTGCTCGAACGTGCCCGCGGCGAAGAAGCGTCGCCGACGCGCGGCGCGGAAGGCTCGGCGGCGAAAGAAGCGGAAGGCCCGCGGCCGGGCGACGAAGAACGCGGCGACGACGCGCGGGCGGGAGGTTTTTCGGGATGAAGCTGGCGCTTCTGGGCCGCGGCGCGATGGGCCGGCTCGTCGAATCCCTCGCGCGCAAGGATGGGCACGAGGTCGGCCTCGTCGTCACCTCGCGCGACGCCCCGCTCAGCAGCGGCGAGTTGGCCGAACAGATTCGCGGTCACGACGCCGCGGTTGACTTCTCGACGGCCTCGGCCGTCCTCCGTAACGCGGAGGCGTGCGCGCTCGCCCGCGTCCCGCTCGTCGAGGGCACGACGGGCTGGCAGGGGCACTCGGGTGAAGTCCGCGACGCGGTCTCGTCGCGCGGCGGCGCGCTCGTTTACGGCGCGAACTTCTCGGTCGGCGTCGCCGTCTTCTACCGGCTCGTCGCGCGCGCGGCCGAGCTGTTCGCCGCGCTCGAAGGCTACGAGCCTTTCATCGAAGAGGCGCACCACTCGCGCAAGCGCGACGCGCCTTCGGGCACAGCCATCAAACTCCGCGACGTGCTGGCCGCAGGCATCGCGCGCGACATCCCCGTCGCCTCGACGCGCGCCGGGCACATTCCCGGCACGCACCGCGTCGGCTTCGACTCGGCCGCCGACCAACTGACGCTCACGCACGCGGCCCGCACGCGCG
>DATHBT010000083.1:0-6002 GCA_035295985.1 Pyrinomonadaceae bacterium
GTTCCCCGCGAAAAAAAATATCGGCGCGACTCTCCCGCCTGAATTGCCGTGTGCGGCCCGCGCGCCGCGAATGGGACGGCAACTAGAGTTTAGGCCCCCGCATCTGAAATTCTGACGCGACGGCCCCGCGGGGCCACGCTCGCGCGCCCCAGGCAGGTACGGAAATCTCGGAGACGACAAGAATCCTTTCGGAGGAGACGACGCTAATGAAGACGCTCACCAGACTCCTGACCGTGGCGGCCCTCGCGAGCCTGTTCGCGCTGCCGTCGTTCGCGCAAGACGAGGCCGCTGCGGCCAACCCGTGTGAATCGGCCGAGCGCACCGAACTCTACACCAAGTATTTCGAGCAGAAGAAGGCCCAGGATCAGGCCCCGGCTTTCGAGACGGCCAAGCAGTACCTCGCCAAGTACGAGACTGCCTGCCCCGATCAGTACACGAAGGCCGTCAAGAAGTTCCACGACGCCTACGCCGCCGCCTTCGGCGCAGCGAAGCAGGAGCAGGCATTCACCGAGGCCGTCAACGCGAAGGACGCGCGCAAGTCCTTCGAGACCGGCCGGCAACTGCTGGCGAAGGACCCTGATCGGGTGGGCATCTACCTGTCGACCGCTTCCACCGGCTACAACGCCGTGCTGCCGAAGGGGCCGAACGCGGGCGACGCAGCCCTCACGGCCGAGACCATTGCCTCCGCCAAAAAGGCCATCGAGTTGCTCCAGGCGGGCAAGGAGCCGAAGGACAACGCCGGCAAAGTCAACTGGGGCGCATTCAAGAGCCGTGACGAGGCGCTCGGCTGGGCGCACTACTGGGTCGGATCGCTCGAGAAGGACAGGAACGCCGCCGAGGCCGCCAAGCACCTGATCGCGGTGGCGCAGTCGAACAGCACGCTCAAAGAGGAGCCGACCGTTTACATCTACCTCGCCGAGGTTTATGAGAAGGAGCGGCAGCCGCTGGCCGACAAGTACACGGCGACCTGCAAAGAGTTGACGCCGGAGTGCGAGGTGATGCTGGCGAACATCAACCAGGTCGTTGACCGCCAGATCGACGCCTACGCCCGCGCCGTCTCCTACGCCAAGGATGAGGCTCGCCGCAAGGCTTGGATGGACACGCTGAAGGCGCTGTACAAGTCGCGCAACAACGGCGCGGAGGACGGACTCGACGCTAAGATCGCCGCCGTCAAGACGACGCCGCTGCTCATCACCACGCCGGTGACGACGCCGCCGCCCGCCCCGACGCCAGCCCCCGGCAACGGCCAGCCCGTCGCCGAGCGCAAGCCGTAAGTTTCCTCCACCAGAGGATCGTCCCGAGACGAGGGGCCGGGCGCGTCACCCGAGCGGGTGACGCGCCCGGCCCCTTTTTGCCGCCCGCACTCGTCGCCGCGCGTAGCGCCGCGCGCCGCGGCAAGTCCGGCTTGACGAAGCGGCGCGCGGCCGTGCAATCTTAACGCAGTCCAAAAACTTCGCAGCGCGGAGAACCCGAACGCAGGATGATTCCCCTCAGACGCACGCGCAGGCCGGACGCCGACGCGGGCGGAGGCGCGCGCGCGCCGCTCCTCTTGTCGCTCGCCGTCCTCCTGCTCTGCCACCCCGGCGCGGCGCAGCAGCCACAGCCGGCCGCGGGCGCGCAGCACCACGTCACGCAATCGCAAGCCGACCTCTACGAGCGCTGGCGCTCGAACATCAACCTCAACCAGCAGACGGCCTATGAAGCCGGCCGCGAGTACCTGTCGAAGTACCCGGCCGACGGCTACGCGGCTTACGTCCGCCCGTGGGTCGCGGCCTACGAGCGCGAGTCGCGCAAGCGCGAGTTCGCGCGCCTGTTCAAGGCGGAACGGTTCGCGGAGGTCTTCAAAGTCGGCGGGCAGGTGCTCGCCGAGGAGCCGGAGCACCTGAAGACGCTCACGCACCTCGCCTACGCCGGCTACCTCGCCGCGGGCAAGGGCGACGAAACTTACAACGACGTCGCGCTCAACCACGCTCGCAAGGCCGTCGCGCTCATCGACGCGGGCGCGCAGGCCGCAGACTGGCAGCCCTTCGCCGGCCGCGCCGACGCGCTCGGCTACCTCCACTTCATCATCGGCGAGCTGTCGCTCAAGCCCGACCCCGAAGAGGCCATCCGCTCCTTCCGCAAGGCCGTCTCCTACGAGACCTCGGTCAGGCACACGCCCGTGCTCTACTCGCGGCTCGCGGCGGCCTACGTGGTGGGCCGCTACGATCCGCTCTCGAAGGACTACCAGTCGCGCTTCGCCGGGCGCGAGGCTGACGACGAGAGCCGCGCCGCCCTCGAAAAGATTTACGGCGTCGTCGATCTCATCGCGGACGCCTACGCGCGCGCCGTCGCGCTCGCCGGCACTGACCCGAAGTACGCCGAGGCCAGGCGGCGCTGGTCTGACGAACTCACGCGCTTCTACAAGTTCCGCCACAAAGACTCGACCGACGGCCTCGAAGCCTACGTCGCCGCCGTCGTCGCCAAGCCGCTGCCGGAATGAAAAGGCCATAAACCGTGAACCGTGACGGGTGACGGGAGAAGAAGAGATTCTTGCCTGTTACCTGTCACGGTTTACCTGTCACGGCTGTTACAATCTCGTCCATCGTGTCCGACGAAAACGATCAGGGTCTCGGCGAGTTGGAGGGCCGACTCGCTTACGGCTTCCGCGACCGCTCGCTGCTAGAGCGCGCGCTGACGCACCGCTCCTGGGCGCACGAGCAGACGGGGCCGGGCGAGGGGGAACTCGCGCGCTCGCTGCACAACGAGGCGCTGGAGTTCGTCGGCGACTCCGTGCTCGGCCTCGTCGTCGCCGACCGACTCTTCCGCGACTGCGAGAATATGACCGAGGGCGATCTCTCCCGGATGAAGCACAGGCTGGTGAGCACCGAGACGCTCGCGCGCGCCGCCGCGCGCCTCGACCTGGGCAGCCACGTCCGCGTCGGCCGCGGCGAGGAGAAGACGGGCGGTCGCCGCAAGCAGGCGATGCTCGCGGACTTGTTCGAGGCCGTCCTCGCGGCCGTCTATCTCGACGGCGGCTTCGAGGCCGCCCAGAACTTCGTCGGCCACGCCCTGAGTGAAGAGTTGGACGAGGCCACGCCGGAGTCGGCCGCCGCCGCCGACTACAAGACGCTGCTACAGGAGCGCGTGCAGGCCGTCTTCCGCGTCACGCCCGCCTACGAGATGATCGAGACGGAAGGCCCGCCGCATGACCGCACCTTCCACGTCGAAGTCCGCTGGAACGAGACCTCGATCCGCGGGACGGGTTCGAGCATCAAGTCGGCGGAGATGGACGCCGCGCGCCGCGCTCTCGAAGAGATCGAGGAGCTGAATGGTTCCGGCGAGGCGGGCGCGGAAGAGGCCTCACCGACAGAGAGCGACGACGGAGACAGAGCCGTTGGAAATGAATCACAGGGCGAGCAAAGCCCCGAAGGGGCAGAAGTGTAGCGGCTCGGGGCGCTGCTCCGAAAAAAGGGGAGGGACAGATGAAAGCATTCGCCGTCACGTTCAGTCTGATAGCGGCCCTGCTCCCCGCTCAGGCGTCTGCGCGCGCGGGCCAGGCCGCGAGCCGCGACTCGCAAACCGGGGCGAAAGCCGCGAAGCCCGAAAAGGCGGCGGAACCCGGCGACAACAACGCCGCCGCGGCGGCGCGGCCGTCCGCGGCGAGGCTCGTCGAGGTGTTGCGTTCGGTAGCCGACGAGGCCCCGAAGTGGGACGACGCGGCGGCGGCGGCGTCCGTGCAGGCCCGGATCGCGGACATCTTGTGGCAAACAGACCCGGCCGCGTCCCAAGCCATACTGGTAAAGGCGTGGGAGGCGGCCGGCCGCGTCTCGGACGAGCAGGCCGAGCGATCGTCCTATAGAAATTATCTGCCGAGCACGGTGTCCCGGCGCGCGGTGATCAACGTCGCGCGGCGGCGCGCGCCCGAGTTGGCCGAGCGTTGGCTCGCGCAGATGGCCGAGGACGCGAAAGAGTCGAAGGGCGAGACGCCCCGCCGCGGCGCTTTCGACGACCGCACGGAGCGCAGCACGGTGCTGCTGGAGATGGCGTTGCAGGAGGCGGCGGACAACCCGCGTGCGGCGGCCGAGCTGGCAGGCGCGAGCCTACAGGACGGCGTCTCGTACGGCCTGAACGAGGTGCTGGTTAAGCTTCAGCAGCGCGACCCGGCGCTCGCGCAAGCCGTCTTCGCGCGCGCCCTCGAACGGCTGCGCACCGCCGGCATATCCGACGTCAGCGAGCTTTTAATCCTGACCGCCTACCTCTTCACCCCCGGCTACACGAGGGCCACCAACACGTCGGAGGATCCCACGGTGACGCAGCTTTTAGTCACCCGCGACGCACGGAGCATGACGCCGCCGGGCGTCTCCAACCCGGCGCTCGCGCAGGAATTCGTCAAACTCGCCGCGTCACTGCTCGTCAACGCCCCGCTCCCCAGCGCGACGGCGAACCCGACGGAGGCGGCGCGCGCGCAGCTCAGCGCCATCGGCGAAATTCTATACTTCGGGTCGTTCCGCGTCCCGGAGGTGGCGGCGGCCTTGGAGGCCCGGCGCGCGCAGATACTGCAGGACGCCAGGTACGCGCCGGGCCTGGCCGCCTTCGTCACCGCGCCGCCGCCCGCGAGCGAGTCGGAAATACCCCGCCCGCTGTGGGCCACCGCGCCCAGTGCGGAGGACTTGGAAGAGGAGGCGCGCAAAGAGACCAGCGCGCAACTCCGCGACACGCGCTTCGCCGAGGCGGCGCTGGCGACAGAGGTGGAAAAGTACGAGCGTGGCTTCGCGCTGGCGGGCAGCATATCCGACGCGGCGCTGCGCGCCAACGTCACCAACCTGCTGGCGTACCGTGCGTCGCTGCACTTCGCGAAGCGGGGCGACGGCGAGCGCGCCTACCAGCTCAGCCGGAAGAACACCGACCCGGCGCAGCGGGCGGCGGGGCTTGTGCTCGGCACGCAGGCGCTGCTCAAGGCGAAGAACGCGGCGCGCGCGCGCGAGTGGCTGGAGGAGGCGCAGGCGCTCGCGCGCAGGGCCGAGCCGGACGCCGCCTGGGCGCGCACCGCCTTCGGCGTCGCGGCGGCCTACGCGCAGTTCGACGCGGGCGCGGGGGTCGAGGCGCTCGGGGAAGCGGTCAGGCTGATGAACAGGTCGCCGGAGAAGGCCGACGCGGCCGACGAGCGTGCGCCGCCCGCCAAAAGGTTCGGGGGCTTCCGCGGGGCGAACGTCAACTTCACGAACGGCACGACGGGCTTCGGGCTGCACGCCGCCGCGCGCGCCTTCCCGGCCGCGCAGTTCGAGAATGTTCTGGGGACTCTCGACGGCATCGACGAAGGCGCGGCTCGCGGGAGGGCCGTCGTCGCCCTCTGCGCGCAGCACTTCCGCCCGGCGAGGTGAATCTCGTCAGTCTCCGCGGACGGTCGCCGGTAGTCGGCCTCGGCGATCGGGGAAGAGCCGCGGCTTCATCACGCCCGTCGGGGCTGTTGTCCTTCATTACCTTCTTACTACCTTCCGACTTGACCGCCCAGCGTCCGGTTACTTACGATGCCCGGCATGGCAGATAATTCGAGAGCGGGCGCGGTCGCGGAGCCGCCGGCCGAAGTTCCGGCGAAAGAGGCGGCCGTGCGCGACGCGCGTGTCGCGCGCGAGGGCCGCGCCGCGGGCGAGAAGATCCCGCCGCCGGGGCCGCCGCGCTCGGTCTGGCGCGAGTACTTCGAGTCGCTGGTCGTCACGGCGATCATGGCCTTCTTCGGGATGACCTTCGTCGTGCAGGCGGTCAAAGTCCCGACCGGCTCGATGCAGAACACCATCCTCATCGGCGATCACCTGCTGGTCAACAAGTTCATCTTCGCGCCGGGCGAGGCGAAGCTCCCGTTCCTGCCGCAGCGAGAGATACGCCGCGGCGACATCATCGTCTTCAAGTACCCCGGCAACGCCGTCGAGTCTTGGCGCGACGACCCGAACGACCCGACCAACAAGCAGTACGTCACCAACTACGTCAAGCGCGTCATCGGCACGCCCGGCGACCGCGCTCAC
>DATHBT010000084.1:0-5520 GCA_035295985.1 Pyrinomonadaceae bacterium
TCTCTCTGGCGCGCATCGGCTCCTACTACTGGCGAGAGATGCCGCGGCAACTCAGACTGACGGCTCAGTTCGTGCGCGAGCACTTACCGCCGCCGCGCCTCAGAGTCTTCAAGTGGCTGACGGCCCCTCAAAAGTGATAAGTGGTCAGTCAATCTAGCTGACGGGGGGTTGCTTGTGTCTGAGAACCGGCATTATGTCCAAAGCGACTGAGTAGAGCCACTACTGGAATCAGTAATGAGTAAGTAATTTAGATTGCTGAATGTTAACAATAAAGAATAGCTCCCTTGCAGGAGCCTACGTTGACGGGGCGGGGTAAAGTGCATCACCAAAGCGTGAAGGCCCTGTTTAAACAGGGTCTTCCTATCTAGGACTTTATTTAGCTCCTTCACTTTGCCCAGCAGCATCCTCACGAGGATATAACCCTCGCTCGATAGCTTGACAGTCCTAAAACGGTTTTAGCTATTCGTGAACTCTAACCATATAGCACTTTTGTGCTTCCTTATGCCATGCATCGTCAAAGACACCCTGTTAAACAAAGAGCGTACAAATGCGGAAACCTAGTACGCAACTTTATTTCACAGAGCCCAACTTTATTTCACGGGACGCAACTTTATTTAACTCCTACAACAGCCAGCGCCTCTCAGAAGATCGAGAAGCGCACCGTCAGGTACTTCCGCGGGTTCTGGCGGAAGTCGTAGAGGAGCTTGACGGTCTCGGAGGAGAGCTGGTTGACGTTGTTGTAGAGCTGTTCGTCGTGGACGAGTTTGCCGGCCGTGCCCTCGCCGCGCTGGATGCCGGCGACGATGTTGTCCACGCGCTCGGCCGTGGTGTTGAAGCGGGCGATTGCCGCGCGGGCGTCGTTGTAGAGGGCCTCGTCGGTGAGCAGCTTGCCGGCGGTGCCGCGGCCGGCGCGGATGTCTGAGACGACGGCGTTGATGTCGTCGGCGGAGCGGTTGAGGCGCGCGAGGGTGGAGCGCGCGTCGTTGTAGAGGGCTTCGTCCGTGAGCAGCTTGCCGGCGGTGCCGCGCCCGGCCTGGAGATCGTCGGCGATGCGCTGGAGGCTCGTGGTGATGCGCTCCATGTTGTTGTAGAGCGCGGGGTCGTTGATGAGGCGGCCGGCGGTGCCCTGGCCGGAGTTGATCTCGCGGATGAGGCCCTGGGCCTCGCGCACCGTGAGGTTCAGGTTGTCGTAGAAGGCCTCGTCGTTGACGAAGCGGCCGATGGTGCCGCGGCCCTCGTTGATCTTGCGCGTGATGTCGGTCATCTGCTCGGAGAGGCGGTTGAGCTGCGTGACGAGCTGGTTGCCGGAGGCGGTGAGCTGTGCCATGCCGCCTTCGGTCGCGGTCGTCAGCTCGTAGCCTTCGGGCGCGGGCGCGCCGTTAGCAGTGCCCACCGAGATGCTGATGATCTTGTCCGTGCCGAGCAGCCCCGGCGAGACGAGCTGCGCGGTCGAGTCGGTGCGCACCAGCTCCTCGATGCGCTTGCCGTCAACGGTGCTGTCGACGCTCATCAGCACCTCGATGCGCTTCTCGTCCGAGGCGTCCGCGAGCTTGAGGAGGTTCACGTCGTCCACGGTGCCGACGCGCACGCCCGCGAGGCGCACCTCCGCGCCGGGGCGCAGGCCCTCGGCGCTCGCGAACTTCGCCTTGAAGTGGCGCTTCGATTTGAACGAGATGTCGCCCGAGGCGTTCAGGATCAGCAGGATCAGAACGACCGCCGCGATGATCACGAAGAGGCCGACGCGCACCTCGCGCAGCCCGATGGTCTTTTTCGCTGGAGGCATTGGATAGCTGTTAGCTGTTAGCTGTTAGCTGTTAGCTTGTCGGCCGAACCCGAAGGAGCGTGGTTTTGGTTTGGCTAATAGCTAAAAGCTAATCGCTAGTGGCTTCCTTTCAGTACCCGCGGATGAAGCGGCGTATGTAGGGGTCGTCCGACTTGTCGAGCTGCTCGTTCGAGCCGCTGAAGATGACCTGGCCGTCGCGCATCATCAGCACCCGCGTGTTGATCAGACACAACTTCTCGCCCTCGCGCTCGAAGATGACCTCGCCGGCGTCGTTGACGGCCGCGTACTCGCCCGTCAGGTAGCCGATGTTGTTCATCTCGTGCGTGACGAAGATGGAGGAGACGTCTTCGAGGTCGCGCAGCTTGATAGCCAGTTCGCAGATGGTGCGGGCCGTCGGCGGGTCGAGGCCGGCGGTCGGCTCGTCGAACATCACGATGCTGGGGCCGCCGACGAGCGCGCGGGCGATGCCGACCCTGCGGCGCATGCCGCCTGAGAGTTCGGCCGGCATCTTGTCGATGGCGTCTTCGAGGTTGACGAAGCGGAGCATCCGCCTCACCTCCTGCTCGACCTCGTCCTCCGGCACCTTCTGCTCGTGCAGCCGGTAGGCGACGTTCTCGTAAACCGAGAGCGAGTCGAAGAGCGCGCCCTCCTGGAAGATCATGCCGATGTGCTTGCGCACCGACATCATCTCGGCCTCGGTGTAGTCCGTGATGTCCTCGCCGTTGACGAGGATGCGCCCGGAGTCCGGCTTGAGCAGCCCGAGCAGCAGCTTGATCGTCGTCGACTTGCCGCAGCCCGAGCCGCCGAGGATGATCTTACACTCGCCCTTCATCACCTTGAAGGAGAGTCCGTCGAGAACCGCACGGCCGTCGAAGCCGAGGTGCACGTCGCGGAACTCGATGGCCGGCGTGGCGCGCTCCTCGTCCAAGACCTCGGCGAAGGTGGACTCGGCCGCCGCGTCGCTGACGCGGTTGTCCCCGTCGGGCGGGGCGGGCTGATCGGTCCGGTGCGGCGCTTCGATCTCGGTTGAGGCCATAAAGGGTTTACGACTGCAACTCTACACTACTTCGGCATGTCGAGGATGACTTGCAGCCCCTTCGCCAGGAAGAAGTCGGCGACGATGACGGCTATCGAGGCCGTGACGACGGCCGACGTGGTCGAGCGGCCCACGCCGACCGTGCCGCCCTCCGTGCTCAAGCCCTTATGGCAGGCGATGCCGCCGATCAGGATCGCGAAGAAGAGCGGCTTGATGACGCCGCCGAGGATGTCGTCGTGCTGGATGCCGTAACGGACGGAGCTGACGAAGGTGTCGGCCGACTGGCCGTAGAGCGTGGTGGCGACCGTGCCGCCGCCGATGATGCCGAACACGTCGGCAGCTACGGTCAGAAGCGGCATCGTCACAACGAGCGCGATAAGCCGGGGCAAGACGAGCTTTTTCACCGGGTCCGTGCCGAGCGCGCGCATCGCGTCGATCTGCTGCGAGACGACCATCGATCCGAGTTCGGCCGAGATGGCCGACCCCACGCGGCCCGTCACCATCAGCGCGGTGAGCACGGGGCCGAGTTCGCGCACCAGGGAGAGCGCGACGAGGTAGCCGGTCTGATCCTGCGCGCCGTAGCCTTTCAGGGTGGGGAAGGTTTGGAGCGTCAGCACGCCGCCCGTGAAGAAGCCGGTCAGGAAGATGATCGTCAGCGACCCGACGCCGATCACGTCCATCTGCGTCAGCGTCTCGGCGATGTAGGCCGGGCGGCGGAAGAGCCGGGCGGCGGAGCGCGCCACGAGCAGGCTCGTCTCCTGGACTTCGAGCAGGGAGCGGATGGCGATGTTCATTCGTCGATCTGGGAAACCCTGAAAGCCCCGCCCGAAGGCGCGCGCCGCGCGGCACGAAGTGCCCTCGTCCGGCGGCGCGCGCGCCCGTCCGAACGGCGCGGGCGCGGAAAGTGCTGAGACCTTGGGACGGGGGCGGCCGGCGTCTAGGAGCGAAGCAATGATGCGAAAAAAGAGGGCGGGGCGTCAAGGGATATGCCGTGAGGCGCGCGGACACGGCGGGGAGAAAAAGCGCGCCGCGCCCGCCGCCTGCTCCGACGGCGGGCGCGGCGGCGAAAGGCTGACTATTACATTTACGGGCGCGCGGGGAGAAGCTGAGGCGGGCGCGGCTGGGCTGTGGGGAGGCGGCGCATCCGGGAGGGCTGCCGGCCGATTGGGGCGTCGGGGTTCGATTCCGGGTCGGCGGGGGGTGGGGCGGCAGCGGCTCGCCAGCGCCGCGGCCTCAACGCCGCGGCGGCCGTCTGTTCTGCTGGCGGGCGCGAGCGCGCAGGCGTAATTCGCGGAAGGCGTTTAACTGCCCGGGCGTGAGCAGCCGGCGGATTCTGAGTTCGGTCTGCGCGCGCAGGCGCGCACGCGCGCCCTCGGCCGCCTCCACCTCGGCGGCGCGCTGCTCGATCAGGGACTCGTCCGCCGCGGGCGCGTAGATCGCCTCTTCGAGCGCCAGCCGCGCACGGCGCACGCGCACGTTGGCGGCGCGGGTCTGCGGCGCGACCTCGCGGCGGATGCGCGCGATCTCGTCGCGCTGCTCTTGCGAGAGGTTGAGCGCGCGGACCAAGTCCGGGCCGGCGGCATCACTCGGAGGTCGCGGCGGCTGCTCACGCGTGGGCGGCGCTAAATCTTCCGCGGGACTCTGCGCGCTCACAGTCGCAGCCGTGCAGGTGAGTAGCAGTAGGGCCGCGAGCGGCGAGAAGAGGCTTGCCGCTCGCGTATGTCGCTTCGCCTTAAATGTCTCCTTCATAGGATTACGTCAGTCCTTGAGTTGCGGCAGCCGTCTGCGGCCATGAGGCCCCGATAGCTCAGTTCGCGCCGCCGAGCAGGTCGAGTAGCCGCGGCAAGTCTTCGTCTTCGGCCGAACGGCGTGTGGCGCGTGACGGCGTCGCAGACCTGTTTGACGCGGGTGACGCGCGCCGACGCCGACGCTCGTCACGGGAAGACGACGAACCGCTCTGCGCGCCCGGTTCTGTCTCGAACCCCGCCGCGACGAGGTTGGCGGCGCGACTGTCATCCAACTGCTCACGCGTCTCTTCAAGCTCGCGCACCGCCGCGTCGCGCTCCGCGGCCAGACGCTCTAGCCGCGATTCCATCGCTGCAAACTCCTCGGACTGGGCCTCGGGCGTCGCGGGCGCGCTCGCTGGGGGCGCGGCGGCGGGGCGCGTCCCCATTCGGATCGCGTATCGCTCCCCGCCGAAACTGACTTCCGCGTTGAGGACGGCCAGCAGCGCGAACGCGAAGATCGCAACTGCGGCGGCGACGGTCGAGGCGCGAAGCCAGAGCGGCGACAGGCGGAAGAACTCGCGGAGCGCGGCCCACGCGGCGCTTGCCGAAGCACGCGGCGCGGCGACGGGCGAGGCGAAACCGGCAGGCGGCGTGCGCGACGCCGACTCGGCGCGCAAAGAAGCGTGCGAGGCGTGACGGGCGCGCGGATCGTGCGTGGCCGCGGGCTTCAAGTCCCCGGCCGCCGCGAATCCTTCGAGCGAGACGGCCGGGGCCGTTTGCAGCAGCTCGGCGCGGAACTCGGCCACGGAGCCGCGGACGTGGGTGAATGCCGCCAGCTCGTCGCGGCACGCCGCGCAGTCGGGCAGGTGGCGCTCGAAGTCCGCGCGCTCGGCCGTGCCGGATTCGCCGTAAAGGTAGCCGAGGAGCTGCCCGGCCCGCCCGCAGTCGTCTCTCCCGAAAGTCTCTCTCATGAC
>DATHBT010000085.1:0-4972 GCA_035295985.1 Pyrinomonadaceae bacterium
ACGAAGAGCGCCGCCGCCACGGCGCACACGAGCGCGAGCACGCTGAAGAGGAAGTAGCGGCTCTGCTGCCGCCGCGCCGGCGCGTAGAGCACGTCGCTCGGCACGCCGACGACCGCCACACAGTCGGTCTCGCCCGCGCGCGCCAGCCCGTACACGCGGCGCACGCCGTCGTAAGGGCTTTCGAACTCGAAGGCCGCCACGCGCCGCTCGCCGAGCCGCGCGAAGAAGGGCGAGCGGTCAACGGTCTGCCCGACGGCCGCGGCGGCGGCGGGCCGGCGGTAGAGCAGGCGGTTCTCGGCGTCGTAGATGGCTATGACGGCGCGCTCCGGCAGCTCGATGTCGCGGAAGATTTCGCTGACGGCCGCGCCGTCCACGCGCGCGATGACCGCGCCGCCGCTGCCCCGGACGGGCGCGGCGAGGGAGAAGACCGGCCGCTCCTCGCTCGCCGTCCGGTCGGTGATGACCAGCCACTCGCCGCGCCGTTGCGACTCGGACAGGAGGTGTTCGACGAGCGCGGCGGGCGGCGGCTGATCGCGCGCCGCGTGCGACGCGACGACGCGCGCTTCGGCGTCAACCACGCGCAGATCGATCCAGTGGGGGCGCGTGGTGACGACGAGGCGCAGGCTGTTCGGGAGGTTCGCGGGCGGGGCCGGGCCGCTCTCTTCGAGCATCGTGGAGATGGTTGTGAGCGGCTGGCGCTGCGCGTCAACCCAGCGCTCGAAGGCGACGGCGGCCAGCTCCGCCTGCTGGCGGATCGAGTCGTCGAGCTGCGCGCGGCTCGCCTCCCAGCCGCCGCGCAGCGCCGCCGCGCCGAAGAGCGCGAGCGGCACGGCCACGCCCACGGCCAGCAGCAGTAATCGCCCGCGGATGCCCAATCCCTTCGTCCCCTCCGGCTCGCGCCCGGTTGTCAGCAAAACCCCGCCCGCCGAAGAGTATAGCAACGCCGGCGCGCGCGCGGCATAAGCGAAAACACCTACGCCGCCTGAGCGTTAACACCGTTTCGCCGGGTGCGCCGCTCTCCTACAATCCCGACATGACTCCCCGAAAAGGTGCTGGAGGTTACAAGACGGATGATCTTCAGGGTTGACGGCAGGGAGTACGTGGGCGAGACTGCGGCCGAGATAGTCGAGTCGCTCAAGCGCGACGCGCTCGGCGCGCGAGCCGAACGTCTGGCCCTGCGCGAGTTCCTGCGCTGGTCTTACGCGCGGCTCGCCGACCGCATCCCGCTGCGCGAGCTGGACGTGGCCGACGCGCTCGACGAGGAGACGCTGGCGCTCAGCTACCTTTACCTGCGCGACGAGTTCGGCGCGGGCGAACTCAAGGGCGTGCCGCTGCGCAAGAACTGGGCGCACCCGCTCTAAACAGTCAACACAGTCGACGCGGCCCGGCCACAGTTTAAAGACGAAGGAGCGAACCGTTATATGAGCGACGAGAGAAGCGTCTCGGCCGAGGAGGCCGGGGTTCGGCGCGTCGAGGAGAGCCGGCTCAGCAGTACGGTCAGCCGCGCCGCCATCTACGCGGGCGTCGCGCTCGCCGTCTTCCTGCTCGGCTTCGTCCCGATGTGGCTCCGCTCGCGCGACAACGCCGGGCAGCGCGACGCGGCGCGGCGCGAGTTGCGCGTGAGCCGGATGCAGAACGCGCTGGCCTCCGCGGCGGTGGACTCGGCGCGCGGCGAGTACGAGCCGGCCCGGCAGGCGGCCAGCGACTTCTTCTCGGCGCTGCGCGAGGAGGCCGACGTGGCCGGCGAGGACTCCGTACTGACGGCGGCGCAGCGCGAGAACTTACGGCCGCTGCTCCAGCAGCGCGACGAGCTGATCACGTTTCTCGCGCGCAGCGATCCGGCCGCGACGGCCCGCCTGCTCGACATGCACGCGGCCTTCCGCAAGGCCGTCCTCTCCGTGCCGCCGGAGGGCAAGGAGCAGGAGCAGCAGAAGTCGTGACGGCGCGTGCCGGCCACACCCCGTGCGGGCCGGGGCGACACGCCCCCCCGCGACGGCGCGCGACGGCGCGAGTTGATTTACCGCCGCCGCGGGCCGCAAGTGCCGCGCCGGCCTTGGACGCAGGGGTGAGGGCGTGTCGCACACGGCAGTCATGTCGCCGCTGAGGCGCTACGGCGTCGCGCTCGCCTCCTTCGCGCTGGCCTACGCCGTGACGCGGGCGCTGTGGCCGATCAAGGAGGAGGGCGTCTTCGTCCTCTTCGTCGCGGCCGTGATGCTGAGCGCGTGGTACGGCGGCCCCGTGCCGGGCGCGCTGACCGCCGTGCTCTCCGCCCTCGCCGCCAACTTCACCTTCCTCCCGCCGATCTACTCGCTGGCCGTCGTCGATCTGAGCACGACGCTGCGCATCACCGAGTTCCTGGTGGTCTCGGCGCTCGTCATCGGGCTGAACGCCGCTCGGAGCAGGGCGCAGGAGCGGGCCGAGGCCGCGCGGGCCGAGGCCGAGGCCGCCAACCGCGCCAAGGACGACTTCCTCGCGATGGTCTCGCACGACCTGCGCGCGCCGCTCTCCGCCATCCTCGGCTGGACGCAGATCATGGACGCTTCAGGGCACGAGCCGCAGACCTGCGCGCGCGGCCTCGTCGTCATCAAGCGCAACGCGGCGGCGCAGCGCCAGCTCATCGACGACCTGATGGACGTGGCGCGCGTCACGAGCGGCACGCTCCGGCTCGAAAGGCGCGCCGTGCGATTGCGCGACGTGGTCGCGGCGGCCGTCGAGTCGGTGCGCCCGTCGGCCGAGGCGAAGGGCATACGGCTCGAAGCCGCGCTCGGAGCGGAGGGCGCGCGGGTCTCCGGCGACGCGGGCCGCCTCGAACAGATCGTCATGAACCTGCTGTCGAACGCCGTCAAGTTCACGCCCGAAGGCGGGCGCGTCTCCGTCACGCTCGACGCCTCTTCGGCAGAAGCGCGGCTCGTCGTCGGCGACACGGGCTGCGGCATCGAGGCGGAGTTTCTGCCCCACGTCTTCGAGCGCTTCCGCCAGTCGGACGGGGCCGGCAACCTCCGGCGCGCCGGACTCGGCCTCGGCCTCGCCATCGTGCGCCACCTCGTCGAGCTGCACGACGGGACGGTCAAGGCCGAGAGTGACGGGCCGGATCGCGGCGCGACCTTCACGGTGCGCCTGCCGCTCGCGTCCCCCGCCAAGGCGGGGGCGGTTAAGGAGGAGAGGGTGTGTTCTACCTCGTCTGCTACTTACTGATCGGCGTAGCCGCCGGCGTACTCGCGAAAAGATTGATGCCGGGCGAAGTCTCAGACAGCCGCAAGGCGCTGGCGGCGCTGGGCGCGGCGGGCGCACTCCTGTTCGGCGTCAGAGCAGCGACATCGGCCAGTGAATAAGCTCAGGCAGACGTGGATCGCGCTCGGTTCGAGCCTCTGGTTCGTGCCGGCCGTTCTCTCGCTCTCCGGCGTCGGCCTCGCGCTCCTTCTCGTCGAGGCGGACGCGCGCGTTTCGCGCGAGGCGCTTCGGGACTGGCCGCGGCTGTTCGGCGGCGGGGCCGAGGGCGCGCGGGGGATGCTGTCGGCCATCGCCGGCTCGACCGTGACGGTCGTCGGCGTCACCTTCTCGATCACCATCGTCGCGCTGTCGCTCGCGTCGAGCCAGTACACGCCGCGCATCCTTCGCAACTTCATGAAGGATCGCGCCAACCAGTTCGCGCTCGGCGTCTTCTCCGGCCTCTTCGCCTACTGCCTCGTCGTGCTGCGGTCGATCCGCGGCGCCGACGAGGTGCGCTTCGTCCCCTCGATTGCCGTCCTGTTCGGCGTCGTGCTGGCGCTCTTCAGCGTCGGCGTCCTCATCTACTTCCTCCACCACATCGCCTCCTCCATACAGGCGTCGAGCATCATCTCCGCCGTGTACGCCGACACCGTCGAGGCGGTCGATCATCTCTTCCCGAAGGAGCTGGGCGACGAGGCGGAAGAGGAGGGGACGGATGACGCGCGCGCACTCTCGGACGCGACGTGGCTGGCCGTCGCCGCGCGCAAGACCGGCTACGTGCAGAGTGTTGACGAAGAGGCCCTGCTCGGCTTCGCGCGCGAGCGCGGCGCGGTGGTGCGGATGGAGCGCGGCGTCGGCGAGTTCGCCGTTGAGGAGGCCGCGCTCGCGCGCGTCGCGGGCGTAGAACATTTGAGCGAGGATGACTGCGCGGCCCTGAACGAAGCTTTCGCGCTGAGTCGCGCCCGCACGGTCGAGCAGGACGCTGCCTTCGGCATCAGGCAGATCGTTGACATCGCGCTCAAGGCACTCTCGCCCGGCATCAACGACACGACGACGGCGGTCATTTGCGTGGACTACCTCTCGGCCGTCCTCGCGCGCCTCGCGCGGCGGCGCGTCGCGACGCCCTACCGCTACGAGGGCGGCGAACTGCGCGTCGTGGCTAAGGGGCCGACCTTCTCGGTGCTCGTCGCGGGCGCGTTCGATCAGATTCGGCAGAACGCCGGCGGCAACCCGGCGGTGCTCGTCCGAATGCTCGGCGGCGTCGAGACCGTCGCCTCGTTCACGAAGAGCGGCGCGCGGCGTGCCGTCCTCCTGGAGCAGGTCGAACTGATCGCGGCGCAGGCCGAGCGCACGGTCGAGTCGGGGCACGACCTGAAGCGGATCAGGGAGCGCGCCGCGGCGGCGAGGGGGGCTTTACAGGGGAGCCACGAGGGCGATCTCGCGATGACCAGGGGGGTGTGAGCGGAATGCTTTACTCGGTGGAACTACAACAGCCGTCGCCGACGCCCGACGGCTTCGACGCCGACGTGGTGTGGCAGACGCTCGCCGGGCTGGGCGACGGGATTCTGCGGCGGCTGCCATTCATCCTCATCGGCCTCGGCGTCTTCCTCGTCTTCTACGTCCTCGGCCGCGCCGTCTCCGACCGCGTGGCTACAGGGATCAAGCTGGCGCTCGACGCGGCGGGCATAGACATGCCCGACCCGCACGCCGTCGTCCTCTTCCACGACGCGACCGGCGCGCGCGGGGGCGACATCGACCGCGC
>DATHBT010000086.1:0-12983 GCA_035295985.1 Pyrinomonadaceae bacterium
GCGCTCGCGCTCAAGCTCCTCCTGCGCGTTGATTTCGGGTTCGAGTTCGGCGAGAGCGTTGCGGGCGCGGGCGGCGCGTTCGAGCGCGTCCTCGATGCGGCGCACGTCGCGCTCGGCCGCGGCCGACAGCCGCTCGGCTTCGTGCGCGAGCGCGGCCGTGCGGTCACGCTCCCCGCGTTCGAGTTCGAGCGCGCCGATGAGTTCGAGCGCGCTGGTGTGCGCGGCGTAGTCGGCCGCGGTCGCGCGCTGCCGCTCTTCGGCGCGGCGCGCGGCTTCGAGTTCGCCACGCAGCTCGCGCGCGCGTCGGTCGGCCGCGTCTCTCTCAACCGTCGCGCGCTCGACGCGGGCGCGGGCATCGGCGACGCGTCGCTCGGCGGAGTCTAACGCCGCTACTGCTTGCGCGCGGTCTTCGGCTTCGCGCCGGAGCGTTTCGACCGTCTCTTCGAGTCCGGCGGCGCGCGCTGCGGTCTCTTCGAGTTCCGCGACGAGCCGGTCGTAGCTCGCGAGTTGGCCCTGCGCTTGGCCGATGCGCTCGCGCACGTCGGCCGTGCGCTCGCCGATCAGGCGCTCGACGCGCAGGAGCCTGTCCGCGCCTTCGCGGTACTCTTCGACCTTGAGCAGCCGGTCGAAGGCGGCCTTGCGCTGGCTCGCCGGCTTGAGGAAGTCCGCGGTGAGCGTGCCTTGGGGCACGCCGATGGCGGACTTGAAGAGGGCGGCCACGTCCGTGCCCGGCTCTATGCCGAGCAGTTGGCGCAGCATCGCCGACACGTCGTGCTTCTTCTCGGCGACCTTGGCCCCCAGGCCGGGGTCGTGGATGTAGTAGCCGTTGCCGGTGTCGCGATAGACCGTGTAGCTGCGGCCGTCGGCGTCGCTCTCGAAGGTGACGCGGACAGACCCCTTCTTCGCGCCGCGGCGCAGGAAGTCCTCCTTCGAGTAGTCGAGCACGTCGAAGAGCGCCCACGCGACGGCTTCGAGGATGGTCGTCTTCCCCGCGCCGTTCGGGCCGACGATGGCTGTCGTCCCGCGCTGGAAGTCGAACGCCTCCCGCTCGTAAGCCTTGATGTTGTCGAGTTCGACGCGTGTGACGTGCATGAGTTAACGGAGGATTGTTACTTCGACGGCAGTGGCATCGACTTCAACAGGGCCGTGCAGCAGCAACGGATCCACCACCTGCGCGCGCACTCTAGCTCCTGTCCTTAAAGCCCGGAACGTCGTCGTCACGGTTCCGGTGCTGACTTCCTCTATGATGCGAGTGTCGTTCGTGATCTTGAACTTGGCTTCGCGAAACCTCTTGCCTGCCAGCTCAACATCAGACAGGTAAACGTCCGCAACGATTTCGCGGTTGAAGACTCCGTATTCAGAATCCACCACGATGTACCTCGCCACTGTGCCGCTCGCTTCCGCGCCTTCAGCCGACCCACTTTTTGATGCACCGCAGCCTGGCATTAAGCCGGACGAGATCAGACAGATTCCAACCAGTAGAATTTTGTTGAGCATGGCGGACACAACCATTTCTCGCCCGCAGCCCGCTTTGCCGGTGAGAGCGGGGCGACCTTGTGAAACGTTAGCCTAGCATGCCGTCGCCCTTTTTGCTCGCGCGCGGGATGAGCGCGACGAGTGAGAGCGGGCTTGCCAGCAGTAGCCACATCATCGCGGCGAGGCCGAAGCTCTCGGCGAAGAGTCCGAGGGCGAGCGGGATGAGTCCGCCGAAGAGGCCGGCCGCGCTGTGCAGCGACATCGCGGTCGCACTCCGGCCGGGCATGGCCGCGTAGAGTTGCGCCTTGAGGATGGCGTACCAGCCGGAGTTGCCCAGCCCCAGCAGCGCGAGCGCGAAGAGCTTCGCGGTGACGCCCGGGGCTAAGAGGAAGAGCGGCAGCAGCACCAGCGAGGCCGCCGCGCTCCAGCGCAAATACCTGAGGCCGCGCACGCGTTCGAGCAGCGGGATGACCAAAAGATCGCCCGCGAGGCCCACGCCCGTCCAGACCGCGACGGCGACGGCCGCCCGCCCTTCCGCGACGCCGACCACGTCCACAAAGTAGAGCGCGATGAAGCCGTGGAAGCCGTCGAGCATCAGGTCGGCCAACTCCAGCAGCGCGAGCCAGCGCACGATCTCGCGCCGCCTGAGCGCGCGCCAGGCGGTGGCCGCGCCCTCGCGGAAGGCGGCGAGGCGTGAAGCGGCGTGCGGCGGTGGCCCTTCGTCCGCTGTGCCCGCGGCCGGAGTTGAAAGTGGAAAACGTCTGACCGTGACGAGCGCGGCGAGGGCGCAGACTGAGAGCGCGGCGAAGAGCGTGCGCCAGCCCGCGCCGAGAGCGACGGCCGACGCCACCGAGAGCGAGCCGGCGACCTGCCCGGCCGATCCCGCGAAGGCCCAGCGCGCCATGTTCTGCTCGCGCCGCGCCGGATGGGCGTCCATCAGCGCGGCCTGCGAGAGTCCGACGAACGCGCCGGCGGCCGGGTTGAGGAGCATCAGCGCGAGGAGCAGCGACCAGAACCCGTTGCTCGCGGCGACGAGCGCGAGCGAGAGCGCGTAGAGCGCGCCGCCGCCGATGACGAGAGCGCGGCGGCCCGTCACTTCGGCGACGATGCCGAGCGGCGGCTCGACGAGATTGCCGAACAGGCGGGGGACTGAGAGCAGCAGGCCGATCTCCGCGTAGCCGAGCGCGAGATCGCTGCGGACGAGAGGCCAAGCGGCCTCGCCCGTGCCGAAAACCAGCTCGTCTAAAAACTCGACGGCGAGCAGCGCGAGGGCGAGCGAGCGCAGGGCGCGCCGCCCCGCGGCAGTCGCGGGCGCACACAAATATTTGTTCTCTGACTTCACGATCTCCTCCGCGGTTGGTGGGGAAACGGTTGACGCGCGTTCTCGGTAAGTGGCGTCAGTTCCCTGTGGCGGAGGGATCGCTGTGCGGGCAGAGTAGTAGGCGCGTCGGCGCGGGCCGATCAGTCGCTCTGCCGCGCGTGTGGGCTTAGCGGGTTACCAGGGCGGGAATGTCAGGTCAGTGATCACGAAAACACCTCCCGTGCCGCGATTCTCGCGCGCGGCGCGGGAGGTGTCAACGCTCCGACAAGGTTGAGACTTTAGAGGTCTGAGATTTTGAGCTGCGTGTCGGCGTTCTTCCACGCGCGTTCGAACTCGCGGCGGACGAGTTCGGCCTCGCGCGCCTTGCCCTGCGCCTTCAAACTCTCCGCCAGGCCGAAAAGCGAGCGGCCGTTGCGGCGGTTGCGCGAGAGGTCTTCGCGGAAGACCTGCTCGGCCTCGGCGTGGCGGCCGTCGAGCATGAGCGCGCCGCCGAGGGATTCGCGCGAGAGGGGGTGATACCAGCCGGGCGGCTCGTCGTAGGCGAGCGCGTCTTCGGCCGCGACCGCTTGACGTAAAAATTCAACTGCGGCCTTGCGGTCGCCGCGCGCCCCCGCGAGACGCGCGGACAGGAAGTGCCGCGCGATCTTGAGCACCGGCCCGGCGGTGTTCTGCGAGCCGTAGGGCGTGTCGGCGGGGATGGCGGCAACCGAGTCCGTGAAAATCTTCATCTCGGCCTCGGCCTGCTGCGCCTTGCCCGTCGCGGCGAAGGCCATCCCGCGCGCCCAGTGCCAGAGGGCGCGCGTGATCGGCTGCGCGGCGTCCGGCTCAGGCTCCTTGAGCACGTCGTCCCAGCGGTTGAAGCGCGTCATGACGAGCGTGGCCGTCGGCATGAAGCCTTCGAGCGACGGGATGTCTTTCAGGTAAGGCCGCACGTTCGCTTCGAGCCGGCGAGACGCTTTCAACGCCTCGCCGTAGTTGCCCTGCATCGCGTGGGCGGCGGCGAGGAAGTGCAGGTTATGGCTGTAGTAGCCGGCCGAGTAGATGCCGGGCAGTCCGCCCGACGCGAGGTACTTCTCGTCGGCCTTCGCGGCCCACTCGTTCGACTCGGCCGCGCGCTCGTAGTCGCCCGTGCGCATGTAGATGTGCGCGGGCATGTGTACGAGGTGGCCGGCCGCGGGCGAGAGCTTCGCCAGAACGTCGGCGCTGCGCAGTCCCCGCTCGGGGTTGCGCGACGCCTCGACCGCGTGGATGTAGAGGTGGTGAGCGCCGATGTGATCGGGATCGCGGCGCAGCACGTCTTCGAGGACACTGATGATCTCGTCCGTCCCTTCCGCGGGCCGGCCCTGCGAGTCGTGCAGCTTCCAGGCGTTGATGATCATCGCGGCGTCGGCGAAGAGCGTCGCGGCATCGAGGTCGTCCGGGTAGCGGCGCATCAGAGCGCGCATCGCCTCGCGGTAGTCGAGCCAGAGCTTCTTCTGATCGGCGTTCGCGTCGGCCGAAAATCTTTTAGATAACGCTTCGAGGTAGGCGCGCTCGTGTTCGGGCGCTTTCGCGGCGAGCGCGAGGCCGCGCTCGACGGCCTCGCGCGCGGCCTTCAAACGCTCGGCAGGGATCGCGGCCTCGTTGTAGTTGGGGCCTACAGACATAGCGAGGCCCCAGTGCGCGAGCGGCATCTGCGGATCGAGTTCGGCGGCGCGGCGGAAGCTGCGCGCGGCCTCATCGTGGTTGAAGCCGTACACGAGGATGACGCCCTGATCGAAGAATTTTTGGGCCTCCGCGTTCGCCGACGACGTGGGGAAGCGGAAGTTGCCGAGGTCGGCGATGAGCCGCGCCGGCTGCTCCGACGGCGGCGCAGGGTTGTGGTGGTGCTGCGCGGAGGCGGGCGCGCAGGCGAGGGCCAGTAATAAAACGAGCAGGCGTAACTTCATCTCGCAACTCTCCCGTTCTTTGAAACTAACCCTTGGAAACTCTTAACGCGAGGAATGTCGCGCGAGAGGATCACTCAAACGATGGTGGCGAAATCTCGACGAACTGTCCTGCCTGAATCGCCGCCAGCGCGGCTTCAATTTCGGCGATCACGGCTACGACGACGGGGACGCTGTTGCTCGGGAGCAAAATCACGGCCAGCCTGTATTTCGAGAGGTTTTGCTGGTGGCGGAGACTTTTGTCAGTGGTGATGAATACGTCGAATTTGCCGTCCGCGGCGGTCAATAATTCTCCATTCTTAAGGCCCGACCAGCCTACCTCTTGAACGGTGCTGACGTGGTGCTGCGGCAAAAGTCTCTTCACCACGCGGGGCGTGCACTCGTCCAGAAGCACCTTCATGCGGCTCGGCCTAAGCTCGCGAGAGTGTTTTTCGAAAACTCTAAGACTTGGAGAGCCTGGTCGCGGCCGACGGACGGGAAGTTGTCAAGGAACTCGTCGAGCGTGAGGCCGGCGGCGAGGTTGTCGAGCAGCGCGGCCACGGGCACGCGCGTCCCGCGGAACACGGGCGCGCCACTCATGATTTCGGGATCGACCGTGATCGGGAGTCGCGCGATCTGTTCGTCGAGCGTCAGCATCGGCTTCGCCTCCTGGATTACTCGTTGACCTTCAGCACCGCGAGGAATGCTTCCTGCGGGATTTCGACGCGCCCCACCCGCTTCATGCGCTTCTTGCCCTCTTTCTGCTTTTCGAGCAGCTTGCGCTTGCGCGTGATGTCGCCGCCGTAGCACTTGGCGATGACGTTCTTGCCCAGCGCCTTCACGGTTTCTCGCGCGATCACCTTGTTGCCGATGGCCGCCTGGATCGGTACTTCGAACAACTGCCGCGGGATGAGCTGGCGCATCTTCTCGGCCAGCACACGGCCGCGCGACTGCGAGGTGGAGCGGTGGACGATGACCGAGAGCGCGTCCACGGGTTCGCCCGCGACCATCAGGTCGAGCTTGACGAGATCGCTGTCCCAGTAGTCCGTGAAGTGGTAGTCGAGCGAGGCGTAGCCACGCGAGACGGATTTGAGGCGGTCGTAGAAGTCGAGGACGATCTCGTTGAGCGGCAGCTCATAGACGAGCATCACGCGCTTCTCGGCGATGTACTCGAACTTCTTCTGCACGCCGCGCTTCTCTTCGAGTAGTGGGAGGATGCCGCCGAGGTAGTCGTCCGAACTCAGGATCGTCGCCTCGATGACAGGCTCCTCGATCTTGGCGATGCGGACTGCGTCAGGCATCTTCGCGGGGCTGTCAACCTCCAGGACTTCGCCGTCCGTCGTCGTCACGCGGTAGCGCACGCCCGGCGCGGTCGTGATGAGATCGAGGTTGAACTCGCGCTCCAAACGCTCCTGCACGATCTCCATGTGGAGGAGTCCGAGGAAGCCGCAGCGGAAGCCGAAGCCGAGCGCGACCGAGCTTTCGGGTTCGTAGAAGAAGGAGGCGTCGTTCAGACGGAGCTTGTCGAGCGCGTCGCGCAGTTCCTCGTACTGGTTGGCCTCGACGGGGTAGAGGCCGGCGAAGACCATCGGCTTGATCTCCTGAAAGCCCGGAAAGGGTTCTTTCGTCGGCCGCGCGGCCTCCGTGATCGTGTCGCCGATCTGCACGTCGGCCACCGTCTTGATCGAGGCGGTCAGGAAGCCGACCTCGCCGACCGAGAGGCTATCAATCGGGGACGGGCGTGGGCGGTTCACGCCGATGGTCTCGACCTGGTAGTCGCGGCCGGTGTTGAAGAAGCGAATCTTCATGCCGGGCTTGACGCGGCCGTCGATGACGCGGAAGAGGACGATGACGCCCCGGTATGCGTCGTACCACGAGTCGAAGATGAGCGCCTTGAGCGGCGCTTCCGGGTCGCCCTTCGGCGCGGGGATGTCGCGCACGATGGCTTCGAGCACTTCGGGCACGCCCTCGCCCGTCTTGGCGCTGGTGAGCACGGCGTTGTGCGTGTCGAGTCCGATGATGTTCTCGATCTGTTCGAGGGCCTTCTGCGGCTCCGCGCCCGGCAGGTCAATCTTGTTGACGACGGGGACGAACTCCAGGTTGTTCTCTATGGCGAGGTAGGTGTTGGCGAGCGTCTGTGCCTCCACGCCCTGCGACGCGTCCACGATGAGCAGCGCGCCCTCGCAGGCCGACAAGCTGCGCGAGACCTCGTAGGAGAAATCAACGTGGCCGGGCGTGTCGATGAGGTTGAGGACGTACTGCTGCCCGTCGAGCGCGCGGTAGTCGAGGCGGACGGCGTGGGCCTTGATGGTGATGCCGCGCTCGCGCTCCAGGTCCATGTCGTCGAGCATCTGCGCTTCCATGTCGCGCTCGCTGACCGCGCCGGTCAGTTGGAGCAGTCGGTCGGCCAGCGTGGACTTCCCGTGGTCGATGTGCGCGATGATCGAGAAATTTCTGATGCGTTCGGGGTTCATTAGAAGAAGCTGTTAGCGATTAGCTGTCAGCTATTAGCCCCGACTCTTTCCAAGCCGCTCGGACGGCCGGAGGGTGAATGCCTGCGCGGCGTTCAAAGCTAACAGCTAACAGCTAATCGCTAACAGCTTAACATAACAAAACGGGCGCTAAACCGCACGCACGCGCCCGCGGGCGGCTCTGTCGCGGGCGGCGGCCAGGTGTTGCAACCTCGACGCGGGAAGCGTATAAGGCTGGGCGGGTGAGTAGTCACGTTAGGGCGTGAGGTGCGGGGAGCGAATCGAGAACGCCCCCGGCAACAGTAACTAATCCGTCGCGGCAGCTTCTGCCCGGCGGGTTTTGCATTTTCGGGGAGTGCTCTAGCGAGGGAGTATTGGTGTGAGCCGAGACGCTGAACAGGAACACATCTCGAAGAAGACGGTGGTCTGCCGAATCCCCGGCATGGACGACGTGAGGGTGCTGCGTGACCTGGAATACCATGCGGCCGACGCGGGCGCGCTGACGATGGATATTTACCAGCCGCCTGATGGGCATGGCGAAAAGCCGGCCCCCGCCGTCGTTATCGTGGCCGGCTACCCCGATCCGGGCTTCGAGGCTGTGATCGGCTGTAAGTTCAAAGAGATGGGATCGTCAGTCTCCTGGGGGCGGCTGATGGCCGCGTCGGGGCTGGCCGCGATCACCTACACGAACCGGGAACCCGCGGCGGACGTTCACACGCTGCTCCGTTACATCCGGCGGCACGCCGGCGAGTTGGGGATTGACGCGAACAGGATCGGACTGTGGGCCAGCTCCGGCAACGTCCCGCTCGCGCTGTCGGTGCTGATGCGGGAGGGCGTTGACTTCCTGAGGTGTGCCGCCCTGTGTTACGGGTACACGCTGGACTCGGGCGGGTCGGACGCCGTGGCCGAGGCTGCCGGGGCGTGGGGGTTCGCCAACCCTTGCGCGGGCAAGTCGGTCGCCGATCTCCCGCGGGAACTGCCCCTGTTCATAGCGCGGGCGGGCCGCGACGAACTCCCACACCTCAACGAAACCCTCGACCGCTTCTTATCCGGGGTGCTGAGCCACAACCTGCCCGTCACACTCGTCAACCACCCCGTCGCCCCGCACGCCTTCGACCTGCTCGACGACAGCGAGACCACCCGCGAGATCGTCCGGCAGATACTCGCCTTCATGCGGTTCCACCTTTTGGGGACGCGCGCGAACAGTCCGGCATGATTCCGCCCCCGATCTTCAGACGGTTGACGCGACCGGCAGAGGTCTCGCCGGGACGTTAAACCGTGGGCAGCGGGGAAGGTTTTTAAAGGCTACGACCTCTGCGGTCGGCGCGCGGTCGCCCGTGCAACTGATCCGGCGCGGCGCGGCCGCGTAGCGCAGGGTGAAGCCAAGATGCTTATAGAGGCGGACGACGCGCGGCGTTGCCTGGTTCGAGAGCACCACGGGGCCGGGGTGACGGGCGAGCCATTCGGCCGCGCGCTGTTGGTCTTCCCACGAAAATCCGCCCGCGCTGTAGGCGGTGAACTCAACGTCGTAGGGCGGGTCGGCGTAGATGAAATCGGTCGGTCGCAGTTTCAGACTCTCGAAGTCACCGCTCGAAAACTTCCAAGAGCCGAACAGCGCGCGGTAAGGCTCGAAGTCTCTGACGTAGTTAATCGTCGCGTAGCGGCCGAAGGGGACGTTGAAGCCGCCCGTGCCGTTGAAGCGGCAGAGGCCGTTGTAGCCGGTGCGGTTGAGGTAGTAGAAGAGCTGCGCCGCCTCACCCGACTCGGCGCGGCCTTCGCCAATGAGCCGGTTGAAACATTCGCGGTGTGCGTAGTAGGTGGCCGCGTCGTTGCGCGCTTCGATGGTCAGCCTGAGTCCGTTCTTGATCTGCTCGTAGAAATTGATGAGATGCGGGTTCGCGTCGTTGAGCAGCGCGCGCCGGGGCCGCAGGCCGAGTGTGACGGCCAGCCCGCCGCAGAAAGGCTCGACCAGCCGCCGGTGCGCGTGCTCACGCCACAGCGGTTCGAGGCGCGGCAGCAGCCAGCGTTTGCCGCCGGCCCACTTGAGCGGGGGCGTGAGTGCGGTCGCTGGTAAGTCTGCTACGGCGGGTGAGGCAGTCATCTGGTTAGCAACTGCGTCGCTCGCCGTTGTCATCGAGTGCGTCTTCGTCTTCTCTGCTCATTCGTCTTAACTTCTGGCAGTCGCCGTGTCGCGGGCGAGCATGGCGGCGCCGACGGTGACGGCGTCGCGGGCGAGGGAGGCGGCGACGATCTGTGTGGACTCGAAGCAGGGCTGGAAGGCGCGGCGCTTGGCCTCGCGGATGACGGGGTCGAGGAGCAACTCGCCGGCCTCCATGATGACGCCGCCCAGCACGATGCGCTCGATGTTGAGGAGGTTGATGACGGCGGCGAGGCCCTGGCCGATGTGGCGGCCCGTGCGCTCGAGCATCATCAGGGCGAAGTCGTCGCCCTCGCCGGCGGCGTGGGCCACGTCGGCCGCCTCGAAGTCGCGCTTGAGGCCGAGGCGCGAGAGCGACGAGGTGCTGTCGCGCCGCAGCCGCTCCTGCGTGCGGCGGACGATGTTGGGAGCGGAGGCGACCGTTTCGAGGCAGCCGTGGTTTCCGCAGGTGCACTGCACGCCTTCGGGGTCGATGGTGATGTGGCCGAACTCGCCGGCGAAGCCGGAGTCGCCGCGCCAGAGCCGGCCGTCGAGGATGAGCGCGCCGCCCACGCCCGTGCCGATGGTGACGTAGAAGAGGTTGCGGCTGCCGCGGCCCGCGCCCGCGACGAACTCGCCGTAGGCCGCCGCGTTGGCGTCGTTCTCGATGAGCACTTCGAGGCCCGCGGCGCGCGCAAGCTCCGCCCGCAGGTCGGAGCGCACGAGCGAGGGCACGTCCGTCGAGACGATGACGCGGTTGGTCTTGGGATCGACCAGGCCCGTGACGCCGACGCCTATGCCTGCGACCGCCCCGCCCGCGTCGCGCAGCTCCGTGACGGCGCGCGCGACCTGCGCGGTGACGTTGTCGCGCTCGAGCGCCTGCTCGCGGCGCTCCAAGACCTTCGCGTCCGCGCCGACGAGCGCGGCGTAGAAGGTCGTGCCGGAAACGTCCACGCCGATGTACTTCGCGCTCGCGTCAGGGGTCGCCATGATCTCAAGTCTCCACTGTAGGGGCCGGATTTTGCGGGCGGGGCAGACGCCGGGAATGGTAAACAAAGGCAGGGGGGCTGTCAAACAAGTGCCCCTTGCGTGTAGAATGCGAGCCGGAAATGATGAAGGATGAATGCGGAATGATGAATTAGAAGAAGTTGCTTTTCATTCATCATTCATCATTCATCATTCCGCATTCATCCTTTATGAAGCTCCGCTCGATCCTGCTGCCGACGGATTTCAGCGAGTGCGCCGAGGGCGCGCTCTCCTACGCGACCGATCTGGCGCGGGCCGCCGGGGCGCGGCTGGTGTGCCTGCACGTCGTCGAGCCGCTCGTGCCGCCCGTCGGCTACGGGCCGATCACGGAGCCGATGCCGGCGCTCGACGTGGCCGGGCAGTTGGAAGAGTCTGCGCACAGGGAGCTGCCGCGCCTCGCCCGGCGCGAGGAGTGCGAGGGCCTGCAGGTCGAGGAGCTGGTCGCGCACGGCGAGCCGGCCTCCGAGATCGTGCGCGCGGCGCGCGAGCGCGCGGTCGATCTGATCGTCATCTCGTCGCACGGACGGACGGGCCTGGGGCGCATCCTCTTCGGCTCGACCGCCGAGTCGGTCGTCCGCCACGCGCACTGCCCCGTGCTCGTGGTTAAACCGAGGGAAAGTAAGGAAAGTAATGAGTGATGAGGAAGCTGTTAGCGATTAGCTGTTAGCCGTTAGCCGGAAGGAATACAGCTACCGTGTGATAACCGGCTTCGGTTCTGCTAACAGCTCACAGCTCTAACATCACTCATCACTGCTTATGGACGAAGTCTTCTTCGATCTGGTCGCGCAGTACGGGCTGTACGCGATCTTCTTCCTCGCGATGATCGAGGGCGACATCACGCTGCTGCTGGTCGGGGTGCTGGCCCACGGCGCGTACTTCGGCGATCACAGTTTTTTGAAAGTCCTCGGCGTCGGGACGATGGGCGGCGTCGCGGGCGACGGCGTGGCCTACGCGATGGGGCGGGGCTTCCGCACCAGCGTGCGCGACTACAAGTTCTACCGCGCCGCGCGCCCGCGCATCGAGCGGCTGACGAGGACGTTCGGGCCGCTCTCGATCTTCTTGTCGAAGTACGTGTACGGGCTGCGCACCGCCTGCTGCGTCTTCTACGGCGTAGGCAAGATGCGGCCGTCGCGCTTCTTCCCGCTCTCGGCGGTGAGCTGCTTCGTCTGGGTGCTGGTACTCTCGGGCGCGGGCTACCTCTTCCACAGCGTCATCACCAACCTGATCGGCGACTTCGAGCGGCTGGGTAAGTTCCTGCTCGTCATCGTCGTCCTGGGCGTCGGCGGCTTCTACCTGATCGAGCGCTACTGGCTCTCGCCGCGCGTCGAGGAGGCCGACCCCGAACGGGTGCAGGAGCTTGAGCAGGCGGCCGAGGAGAAGCTCAAAGAGATCGGCGTGGAGATAAAAGAGCTGGGCGAGGAGATCAAGGATCACCTGCCCGGCCCGCTCGCGCGCCGCGGCGCGGAAGACGAGCCGCCGCCCGAACGCCCGCGCGCCCGCGCCGCCGGCAAGGGCGACGCGGACAGAGACTGAAAAAGGCCGTGATGGGTGAACCGTGACAGGTGACAAGTAAAAACCCCTTGTCTCTCCTGTCACCCGTCACGGTTTACGGTTTACGATTCTTTTATGATTATTGAGTCCACCGCCCCGACGCGGGTCGATCTCGCCGGGGGGACGATAGACATCTGGCCGCTCTACCTGTTCCATGCGGGGGCGGCCACGGTCAACTTCGGCGTCTCGCTCTACGCGCGCTGCCGCATTGAGCCGCGCGAGGACGACCGCGTCATACTCGAATCGCGCGACCGCGAGGTGGCGTTCGAGACCGGCCTCGAACGTATCGCCGATCTGGCGAGCGAGCAGCGGCTTGAGCTGATCGCTAAGCTGGTTCACTTCTTCCGCCCCGACCGCGGCTTCCGCCTCGTCACGGAGTCGCAGGCCCCGGCCGGGGCGGGCCTGGGCGGGTCGAGCGCGCTCGCCATCGCGTGCATCGGCGCGCTCAACCGCTTCGTCGGCGAGCGCTACCCGCGCGAAAAGTTCATCGAGATCGCGACCAACGTCGAGACGACCGTCATCCGCGTGCCCGCGGGCGTGCAGGACTACTACGGCGCGTTCCACGGCCGCGCCAACTGCCTGCACTTCCGCGCCGACGGCATCGAGCGCGAGGAGATCGGCGTTGACGTGGAGACGCTTGAGCGGCGCATAGCCATCTGCTACACGGGCGAGCCGCGCCTCTCAGGGATCAACAACTGGGAGATGTTCAAGACCCACATCGACGGCGACCCGGTCATCTTCGATCTCTTCGAGGGCATCCGCGACTCCGCGCTGCGGATGCGCGACGCGCTCGCCGCGAACGACTGGACGGCGGTGCGCGAGACGATGCGCGCGGCCTACCCCGGCCGCAAGCGACTCGCGCCCAACATCACGACGCCGCGCATGGACATGCTCGTCGAGAAGGCGCTGGCGAACGGCGCGGAGGCCGCGAAGGTCTGCGGGGCGGGCGGCGGCGGCTGCATCGCCTTCCTGTGCGCCGACGGCAGACGCCAAGAGGTCGAGCGCGCGCTCTCGGCGGAGGAGGACGTGCAGATGTTGGAGTGGAGCTTCGCGCGCGAAGGCTTGACGGTGCGCGAGCTGTAACGACCCGGCGGTTA
>DATHBT010000087.1:0-4105 GCA_035295985.1 Pyrinomonadaceae bacterium
GATGCAAGGCGAGGTGGTGCAGGTGGCGACGGACGGGTCGGGGCGCGTGCGCCGCCTGCTGCACCACCACTCCTCGTTCTCCTCCTACTACGACTCGCCGCGGGCGAACGTCTCGCGCGACGGCCGCTTCGTCGCCTTCACGTCGAACTGGGGGGGCGCCGGCGGCCGCCACGACATGTTCGTCGCCAGGATCGATCCCGCGCCGGAACCGCCGGCCACGCGGCCGCGCAGGGCGGCGCGCGAATAGAGTGCGGGCCGCGCCGCCCCGCGTGCGGAATAGCGAGGGCTTTAGTAGTGTAACTGTCGCGGGGCGGCGCCGGCTCACTGATGCCGACGTGAATAGTCGCAAGGAGACCGGAAGCGGTGCTTGAGGCGGGGCGGTCGCCCCGCGACCAGAGGGTGGACAGTTATGGCGGCGCACGCGGACGAGATCGCGAAAGGCGAGCGGTTCGGGTTCGGGGAGAACTGGGAGCGGTTCCTCTCCCTCCTCGACGACCGGCGCATCATGGAGGCCGAGCGCTCCCTGCGCGCGATGCTCGGGGTCGAGTCGCTCGCCGGGCTCTCGTTCCTCGACATCGGGTCGGGGAGCGGGCTCTTCAGCCTCGCCGCCCGCCGCCTGGGGGCGCGCGTCCACTCCTTCGACTACGACCCGCGCTCCGTGGCCTGCGCGCTGGAGCTGCGGCGCCGCTACTCGGGCGGGGGAGAGGACGGGGGCTGGGTCGTCGAGGAGGGGTCGGCCTTGGACGAAACTTACGTGCGGTCGCTCGGCGGGTTCGACGTGGTCTACTCGTGGGGCGTGCTGCACCACACGGGGGCGATGTGGCGGGCGCTGGACCTGGCGCGGCTGCCGGTGCGCGAGGGCGGCAAGCTCTTCGTCGCCATCTACAACGACACCGGCACGCAGAGCCGCCGCTGGAAGCGGATCAAGCAGACCTATAACCGGCTGCCGCGACCCTTGCGCCCGCCCTTCGCACTCGCCGTCTCGGCCCCGGAGGAGGCGAAGGCGCTCGTGCGCTCGGCGCTCGCACTACGGCCGCAGGACTACGTCCGCCGCTGGACGGGCTACAGCGAGAACCGCGGCATGAGCCGCTGGCGCGACATCATAGACTGGGTCGGCGGCTACCCCTACGAGGTCGCCAAGCCCGAAGAGATCTTCGACTTCTACCGCGCCCGCGGCTTCACGCTAGTCAAGCTCAGGTGCGGAGGCGTCGGCTTGGGTTGCAATGAGTTCGTCTTCCAACGCGACCCCGCGTGAGAAGCCGGCCGCGGCCTTGCCAGAGACGGGACGCATGTGAAAAGAGGCCCGCGCGAAATTGAATTTCGCGCGGGCCTCTCCGTCTCCGCATTGGGAGCCGCTTAAGTCCGCCGTGCGGCCCGCCGCCGGCGCGCGCGCAGGGCGAGGCTGCCTAGCCCTGCGCCGAGCAGCGCGAGCGTCGTCGGCTCTGGCACTGCGGCGGGCGCGGTGAAGTCGTAGCGGGCATCTATGAGCGCGTAACCGGGGCCGCTCGGCCCGAACCTCAGCCCGAAGGTCAGCGTGGCGATGCCCTGCCCGGTCAGCGCGTAGCTGAAAGGGGGCGGGGCGGCCACGGGCACCGCGAAGCCCGTAAGCGTGCCGCTGAAGGTGAAGGGGGTCGTGACGGCGAAGCCGTCGCCGGGCGCGGAGGGGAGCACGACTGGCGCGAGGTCGAAGCTGAAGCTGCTGCCTTCGAGCCACTGGATGCTGACGCCGTTAACGGAAGCGGAACTGTTGGGGAGGATGGTGAACCGCGTAATGCTGAACGCCCCGTCGAAGGTCTGGCCGGCGGCGCAGAAGAGGCAGCTCATAGAGAGCGGGCCGTTCCCTAATTTCTCGCCGACCCCGACGGCCCCGAATCCCGATCCGGAAAAGTTGAACGAGTAGCCGGGGAAGACTTCGAGCACCGGGTTGCGGTGGCTCGCCGTGCCGCCCGTGACGACGAGGGCGGGGTCGGCCTTGGCGGCGGCGGGGAAGAGCAGCAGCGCGGCGAGCGTTAAGAGCGCGGGGCTGACGAGGGGGCGAAAGCGCATGGAGGAAACCTTTCTCGGAAAGAACCTTTGCGGCGAGCGGCGCGCGCGGCGGGGCCCTTGCGGCGCAAGCCCCCACATAGGCTTGTAGCAGACAACGGCGTGCGCGGTCAAAAGAAAAAACCGCCGTCGCGCAAGCCCGTGCGCTCGCGCCCGTCGAGACCTTCGCGAGCGCGCCGCCTTGGCCGCCTAAACCGCTGATTTTGGCCGCTTTCGGGCGTCGTGCGGGCTGGCGTAAAAAGATGTTGACAAGATTCGCGCCCATGCCTTTTAATCGAAGTGTCGCTGCTGCGCCGCCCGGTTTCGGCAGCTTGATCTTTCAGTCAGCGATTGCACACGATAAAGGCAAACTTGCCGCGAGGTAAGGGCGCAAAGCCGTGAGTCTCTCGCGCGACGTGAAAAGACGACGAATCGCCGTCTAGTTCCGCGCCGGGAGATTGTCTGGTTGCCGAAGGCGATCCGAAGAAGAGAACTCTTCAGCCCGGCTCTAGGCGGCCGCCGGCGCGCCCTCACGCGCACGGCCCCGAACCCTCATCGTGTCAACTGCACGCCCGGCTTCCGAAGAGAGCGACGAGCCGAAGCCCGAGCGCCCACCGCAGCTTCGGGCCTGAGCCCACTCTTCTTTCGTCGCGCAGCCCTCCGTCCAGCACCCTACCTCCAAAACTAGTTTCGCCCGAAAGCGGTTTTTCGGCGCACGCCCGTGCGTCGAGCGGCGCAGTCGTCCGCCCGCAGCTCTCCCGTGAGATCGCAGACACCGCGGCCTCGCCTCATCCAGGCCGCTCCCGTTCACCGACTAAAGGCACCCCCGTAGCGATGCGGGTCCGCAAAGCCGAGAGTCTCGCAGCCTCCGCGCGAGGTTGCGAGATGGTCCGGTTACCGAAGTGAGACCAAGATGAATAACCAACAGGTGGCTGCGGGGAAAAACTCCCGTCCGGTTTTCTTCATACTCAATTTAATCGCGACCCTCCCGCTCCTGCTGCTCGGCTTGAGCGGCGCGTCTGCGCTCGCCCAGGGCGCCGGAATTAAAACGGACCTGGGCCTGTACCGGCCCGTGGGCCTGCCGGCGCTGCCCGCGGCGGGCGGCAAGTTCCGCGACCCCGTCTTCGGCACCGAGATCATGCGGGTGACGGACGCCCGCGACGGCTCGTCGGCCGGCACCTCCTATTCCTACTGGCCGACCTTCAACTCGGACAACACGCGGATACTGGTGATGGGGGCCGGCGGGGAGGCCGGCTGCGCCGTCTACGACTTCGACCCCGTCACCTTCCGGCTCGGCGCCAAGCACCAAATCCCACTCCTCGGCGGCGGGTACCTCTACAGCTTCGATCTCATCTGGAGCCGCACCGACCCCGACGTCCTCTACGGGCACACGGGCGCGGCCCTCTACGCCTACAACGTGCGCGCGCGCACCTACACGAAGCTGTTCGACCTCGCCTCGCGCCTGCCGGCCGGGTACTACTTCTCGCAGGCGAGCCTCAGCGCCGATGGCGACGTGTTCGCCTGCACCCTGCAGGAGACCGGCACGTGGGCCGTCGTCGGCTACATGGCCTACCGCCGCTCGACGGACACTATTCTCTACCGCTCCTCCGACGACAACAACGAGGTGCGCGTCGACAAGTCGGGCCGCTACCTGTACGTCAGCACAGACCAGCAGGGCCCCGGCAAGATCGAGAACATTGTCATCGATCTGGCGACGGGCCAAGCAACGGGCCTGACGGACGACGCGCCCGACCACGCGCCCGGCCACTACGACGTGGGCACAGGCACGGTGGTCGGCAACGGCAACTACCTCGTCGGCATCTCGCACCGCTCCCTGGCGTCGCCGCGACAATTCACCGAGATCCTCGACCTCGAGCGCGAGGGCAACTACGGCGGGTTCCACGTCTCGATGCTGGCGGACGACGAGGGGTGGGCGCTCATCAGTTTCTACACGGCGCACGTGAACGGGGTGATGCAAGGCGAGGTGGTGCAGGTGGCGACGGACGGGTCGGGGCGCGTGCGCCGCCTGCTGCACCACCACTCCTCGTTCTCCTCCTACTACGACTCGCCGCGGGCGAACGTC
>DATHBT010000088.1:0-12266 GCA_035295985.1 Pyrinomonadaceae bacterium
GTGCGAAGGCTCGAAGCGACGGGCGGCCACCTCTTCGAGATCGCGGGCGCGGGCCGCCCGCACTACGACGTGCTGCTCGCCGCGGCCGGGGCTTACGCCGAGAGCGGGCGCTTCGCCTCCGACTTCGAGTGGTCTTGGGCGCGCTTCTCGCGCGACGGCCAGACGCTCGAAGAGTTGGTGCTCGTCAACGGCCGACGCTTCTCGCTCTACGGGCGCGAGATCGTGCGGCTCGCCAACCGCACCGCCCACGTCCACGCGCGCCGCGACGGCGGACGCCTGCTCGTCGAAACCCCTGCGGGCCGCAAGAGCGTCGGCCTCGGCGAGTTGTATAAAGAAGCTGTTAGCTATTAGCTGTTAGCTGTTAGCTAAAAGCAGTCAGCCGTCGGTCATCACGAGAGACGACGGAACTGGAGACGAAGGATCGATCAGTCGTAAGCCTCGAATTGAAACAGGAGACAAAAAGCTAACAGCTAACAGCTAATAGCTAACAGCTCTAAAGCATGTGCGGCATTAACGGCATAGCGTTTTCTGAGAGGTCGGGCAGGGAAGCGGACGCGCGCGTCGTCGCCGCGATGCGCGACGTGCTGACGCACCGCGGGCCTGACGACGAGGGGTTGTACGCGCGCGGGCGCGTCGGCCTCGGCCACCGGCGGCTGTCCATCGTGGACGTGGCGTCGGGCCATCAGCCGATGACGAACGAGGACGGCACGGTTCACATCGTCTATAACGGCGAGGTCTATAACCACGCCGAGCACCGCCCGCGCCTCGAAGCCGCGGGCCACACCTACCGCACGCACTGCGACACCGAGACGATCATTCATCTCTACGAGGAGCACGGCGCGGCCTGCGTCGAACACCTGCGCGGCATGTTCGCCTTCGCGCTGTGGGACGAGACGAAGCGCGAGTTGTTCGTGGCGCGCGACCGTCTCGGCGTGAAGCCGCTCTACTACGTCCACACGGCCGACGGCTCGCTCTACTTCGCCTCCGAGATCAAGGCGCTCATGGAGGCGCGCGCTCTGCGCGCCGAGTTGAATTTCCGGGCGCTGCCGGACTACCTCGCCAACCACGGCACGTCGGCCGAGGAGACCTTGTTCGCGGGCGTCAAACGTCTCCCGCCCGGCCACTGGCTGCGCTGGCGCGAGGACGGGCGAGTCGAGATCAAAAAATACTGGGACGTTTCCTACGCGCGCCCGGCCGGTAACGACGGGCGGAGCGACGAAGAACTGATCGGCGAGTGGTCTGATCTGTTCAGAACGTCTGTGCGGCTGCGGCTGATGGCCGACGTGCCGTTGGGGATGTTCCTCTCAGGCGGCATCGACTCTTCGGCCATCGCCGCCGTGATGAGCGGCATGGTCTCGGAGCCGATCAAGACCTTCTCCGTCGCCTTCAAAGAGCGCGAGGCCAACGAACTGACCTACGCGCGCATGGTCGCCGAGAAGTTCAAGACGGATCACCACGAGGTCGTCGTCTCGCCGGAAGAGTTCTTCGCGGCGCTGCCGCGCCTGGTGTGGCACGAGGACGAGCCGCTGGCGCACCCTTCGAGCGTGGCGCTCTACTTCGTCTCGCGCCTCGCCGCCGATCACGTCAAGGTCGTCTTAACGGGCGAGGGTAGCGACGAGATGCTGGCCGGCTACGAGCGCTACTACAAAACCCTTTACAACCTCGCCCTCGGCCCTGTTTACTATAAGCTGACCGGCGAGCGGCTGCGCCGGGCGGTGCGCGAACGCATCGAACGACTGCCCGCCGCGTCGCGCGTCCGGCACAAACTCGTCCGCACGCCCCTGTGCCTCGCGCCCGACATCGAAACCCTCTACTTCGACAACTTCGCCGTCTTCACGCGCCGGATGCAGCAGTCGCTCCTGACCGCCGACGCCCGCGAGCGCGCCGGGACGATTGACCCTTACGCCGACATGCGCCGCTACTTCGACGCGGCCGACGCCGACTCCCTGCTCGACCGGATGCTCTACGCCGACACGAAGACCTACCTGCACGAACTCCTGATGAAGCAGGATCAGATGAGCATGGCCGCCTCGATAGAGAGCCGCGTCCCGTTCCTCGATCACAAGCTGGTCGAGTTCACGGCGCGGCTGCCGGAGCGTTTGAAACTTCGCCGACGCTGGACGACGAAGTACGTCCTGCGCCGCGCGATGAAGGGCCTGCTGCCCGAGCCGATCCTCGCGCGCAGGAAGATGGGCTTCCCCGTCCCCGTCGGCAAGTGGTTCCGCAACGAATTCCGCCACGTGGTTGACGAGTACGTGCTCTCGGATCGCGCCGCGTCGCGCGGCGTCTTCGATCAGGAGTTCGTCCGCACGATGGTCGCGCGCCACGCGGCGGGCGAGAACCACTCCGAACGCCTCTGGGCGCTCGTCAACTTCGAGATGTGGCTCCGCCGGTTCGTTGACGGCGAGGCCGCGCCCGCGCCCGAACACGCGCGCGCCGAGGTCGTCACCGCATAAGAGCTGTTAGCTGTTAGCTATTAGCTGTTAGCAAACCAAAAACGAAAACTGAAGATGAGGCGAAGGCTGAGAACTGTTCTTCTTCCGGCTAACAGCTAACAGCTAACAGCTAACAGCTATCATGCGAATCCTCTGGGTCAAAACCGAGTTGCTGCACCCTGTCGATAAGGGCGGGCGCATCCGCACATATCACATGCTGAAGGCGCTCAGGCGCGAGCACCGCGTGACGTACCTCGCGCTGGACGACGGCACGGCCGCCGCGGACGCGCGCGAGCGCGCGGGCGAGTACTGCGACGATCTGATCGTCGTGCCGCACCGCACGCGGCCGAAGTTCTCGGCCGGGTTCTACGCGGAGTTGGCCGCGAACCTCGCGTCGCCGCTTCCCTATTTCGTCAGGAAGTACAAGTCCGGCGGGATGCGGCGCGAGATCGCGCGGCTCGCCTCGGCGCAAAACTTCGACGTGCTCGTCTGCGACTTCCTACAGCCGAGCGTGAACGTGCCGGGCGATCTGCCGATCCCTGCGGTGCTCTTCCAGCACAACGTCGAGGCGATGATCTGGCGGCGGCATTACGAGGTGCAGGCCGACCCGCTGAAGAAAAGTTACCTCTACGGCCAGTGGCGAAAAGCCCGCGCCTACGAGCGCAGGGCGTGCCGCCGCTTCGACGCGGTCGTCGCCATCTCGCGCGAGGACGCGGACGTGATGCGCCGCGAGTACGGCGTCGCGGAAGTGTCGGACGTGCCGACGGGCGTGGACACGGAATTCTTCCGGCCGTCGGGCGCTGAGGCGCGCGAGCCGCACAACCTCGTCTTCACAGGCTCGATGGACTGGCTGCCGAACGAGGACGCGATGCAGTTTTTCACGAAGGAGATCATGCCGCGCGTCCGCGCGCGCGTGCCCGGCGTGACGCTGACGGTCGTCGGGCGCAACCCTTACGCGAGCCTCGTCGAGTTGGGCCGGCGCGACCCGTCCGTCGTCGTCACGGGCCGGGTCGAGGACGTGCGGCCTTACATGGAGCGCGCGGCCGCCTACGTCGTGCCGCTGCGGATCGGGGGCGGGACTCGTCTGAAGATTTATGAGGCGATGGCGATGGAGAAGCCCATCGTCTCGACGACCGTCGGCGCGGAGGGCCTGCCCGTCCGCGACGGGCGCGAGCTGCTGCTGGCCGACACGGCCGAGGCTTTCGCCGACGCCGTCGTCGCACTCCTGAGCGACGAGGCGAGGGCGCGCGAGATCGGGCTGAACGCCGCGCGCGCGGTGCGCGGTCAGTTCGGCTGGGGCGAGGTGAGCCGCGTGTTCGCGGAGGCTTGCGAGCGCGCGGCGGCCGGGCGCGAGTCGGCGCGGCCGGCCGCGGTCGGCGCGGCGAAGCCGGCACGGGGGTAGGTGCGTGGCGCAAAGACCCGCGATGAGCAGAAAGCATCACCTGTGGGCCGCGGCGGCGGCGGCGCTCGTCTTCGCGGCGCTGGCCGTGGGGAGCGCCGCGACGAAAAGCCCTTGGAGCGACGAGGCCTGGTTCGCGCAGGCCGGCCTGAACCTCGCCGCGCGCGGCGAGATGACTACGCCGGTGCTCGAAACGGCGGGCACGAAGTTTAAAGGACTCGACCGCCACACCTACTGGGTGATGCCGCTGCACCTGGTCGCGCAGGCCGGGTGGTACAAAGTCTTCGGCTTCAGCCTGCTCTCGATGCGGATGCTGTCGGCGGTCTTCGGCGTTCTGGCCCTGCTCGCCTGGTACGTGGTGGTCCGCGCCCTGGCGGGCGAGAGGCGGGTCGCCCTCCTGACGGTCGTCCTGCTCGCCTGCGATTACATCTTCGTGCAGGCGGCCTCGTTCGGGCGCATGGACATGATGAGCCACGCGCTCGGCGCGCTCGGACTCGCCGCCTACCTCCACTGGCGCGAGCGCGACCTGACGCGCGCGGTGCTCGCCGGTCAGAGCCTGATCGCCGCGTCGGGCCTCACGCACCCGAACGGAGGCGTCATGTTCTTCGCGGGCCTGCTGTTCCTCACGCTCTACCTCGACCGCGGACGCTTGCGCCCGCGCCACCTCGCGCTGGCCGCCGTCCCGTACCTGCTGGGCGCGCTCGGCTGGGGGGCTTACATCCTCCAGGCCCCGTCGGACTTCGTCGCGCAGTTCACCGCCAACGCCTCGACGGGCGGGCGCATGGAGAGCCTGACCTCTCCGCTCGGCGCGATCAAAAAAGAGATCGTCGCGCGCTACCTGACGGCCTTTGGCCTGGGGCCGCATTCGTCCGGCAGCTCCGGGCCGGTCTGGGTCAAGAGCTTCGTCCTCCTCGCCTACGTCGTGGCCCTCGCCGGCTGCCTCTCGGTGCGCGACATCCGCGCGCACAAAGGCTACAGGGCGCTGCTCGTGCTCACGGGGACGTACTTCCTCGTGCTGACGTTCTTCGACGGGCAGAAGCTCTCGTTCTACCTGGTTCACATCGTCCCGCTCTACACGGCACTCGTCGCCGCCTTCGCCCACTGGTGTTACTCGCGCCGCGCCGCGCCGCGCTCCCTCCTCGCGCTCGCCGTCTGCGGCCTCCTGGCGATCCAACTCGGCGGCGTGCTCTACCGCATGAAGGTCAACGCATACGGGCGGAGCTACGTCCCGGCCGTCAACTTCCTGAAGGCGCACGCTAGGGAAGACTCCGTCGTGATGGGCAGCGCCGTGCTCGGCTTCGAGTTCGGCTACGAGCGCGTGGTTGACGACGTGCGGTTCGGGTTCAACAGCGGCCGGCGCGCGGACTTCATCGTGATTAACGACGTGTACGAGGACACGATCCGCTACTACCGGGCGGGGGGCGAGGGCGCGGAACTCGCGCGCCACGTCAACCGACTTCTGGAGCGCGACTTCGAACTGGTCTATGACCAAAACTTTTATCAAATCTACGCGCGGCGCGAGGCCGTCGCGGGCCGTGGGGGTCGGGCGCGGTGACGCGCGCGGAAGTGACGGAAAGGTGAGGTCTCAAGAGACGATGACAGCGGTCAAAGATTACGCGGCGACGGTCGGGCGCGCGCGCCCGGCGCGGCCCGTGGTGGCCGTCCTCATCCCCTGCTACAACGAGGAGCTGACGGTGGCCGAGGTCGTCCGCGACTTCCGCGCGCAGTTGCCGGGGGCCGACATCTACGTCTTCGACAACAACTCGACGGATCGCACGGTCGAGCGAGCGCGCGAAGCCGGCGCGCTGATCTTCTACGAGCACCGGCAGGGCAAAGGCTACGTCGTGCAGTCGATGTTCCGGCAGGTGGACGCCGACATCTACATCATGGTGGACGGCGACGGCACGTACCCGCCCGCCGAAGTGCACCGCCTGATCGAGCCGGTGCTCGAAGGCGGGGCCGACATGGTCGTCGGCTCGCGATTGCACGACCAGTCTTCGAGCCAGTTCAAGTCTTTGAACCGGATGGGGAACAAGATGTTCCTGTCGGTTCTCAACTCGGTCTTCAAGGTGAAGATCACGGACATGCTCTCCGGCTACCGCGTCTTCAGCCGCCGCTTCGTCAAAGGCGTGCCGCTCTTCGGCGGGGGCTTCGAGACCGAGACGGAGCTGACGATCAAGGCGCTGGAGCGGGGCTACCGCGTCGTCGAGGTGCCGGTCGATCTCACCACGCGGCCCGAAGGCAGCTTCTCGAAGATCCGCATCGTCCAGGACGGCCTGCGCATCCTGAACACCATCCTCGCGCTCTTCCGCGACTACAAGCCGCTCACGTTCTTCGGCGTCGTCGGGCTGGCGCTCGGCGCGCTGAGCCTCGTCCCCGGCCTCGTCGTCGTCGTCGAGTTTTTCGAGACGGGGCTGGTGCTGCGGCTGCCTTCGGCGGTGCTGGCCGTCGGGCTGGCGCTCGCCGGGATGCTGTCGTTGACCATCGGCCTCGTGCTCCACACCATCGTGCGGCGCGCGCAGGAGTCGGATCACCAGTTGCGAACGATGTTCGACGAGTTGCGCAAGCAGATCGACCGCGGCCGCGGCGGCGAGGAGTTGTGAGGATGACGACCGACGAACGGGTGATGGGCGGCGACGCCGTGATGGTCGCCGACCTCGAAGTGATGGCGGCGGCGAACAACTACCGCGACTGGATGTACCGCCGCATGGAGCCGTACATCGGCCAGCGCGTCCTCGAAGTCGGCGCGGGGATCGGGAACTTCACCGAGCTGCTCCTCGACCGCGAGCTGGTCGTCGCCTCCGACAAGTACGAGATGTGCGTGGATTACCTGCGCCAGCGTCTGGGCGCGCAACTGAAGGCCGCACCACTGCAAATGGACTTGGCCGCGCCGCCGGAGCGCGAGCTGCGCGGGTACGGCTTCGACACGGTGATCTGCATCAACGTGCTCGAACACGTCGAGGACGACGCCAAGGCGCTCGCCTTCATGCACTCCGTCCTCGTCCCCGGCGGCCGCGCCGTCCTGCTCGTCCCCGCCTTCCAGTTCCTCTACGGCACTATCGACCGCGCCATCGAGCACTACCGCCGCTACACGAAAAAGGAGTTGCTGCCGAGGATGAGCGGGGCCGGGTTCGAGATCGAGAGCGCGTTCTACATGAACGTGATCGGGATGGCCGGCTGGTTCTGGAACAACCGCGTGCGCAAGATCAAGGAGGAGAACGCGGCCCAGATACAGGTCTTCGACCGCTTTATCGCGCCGTGGGCGGAGCGCGTCGAGCGTGCGCTGCCCCCGCCCTTCGGGCTGTCCCTCATCGCCATCGGGCGCAAGCCCTGAATTCACAAGATCGGCTGCGCCGCCTCGGAGCCGACTAAACGGCGTCCCGTCTCGCCGGCCCATGATCGTGTCAAACGTGTCTGACCTCGAAGCGCAAAGTTTAAAGGACGCCCGCGCGCCGGGCGGGCCGCGCGGCCTGCCTTGGCGGCCCGCCCTTGAGGCGTCCGCCGTTTACGCGCTGGCGACGTTTCTGACCGACGCCTTCTACATGGGCGACACGTCGTTCTACTCGCTGATGGTGGCGAACGTCGCCGCCGGCAAGAGCTACCAACTGTGGGAGGCGACGGGCAATTATTCGCTGTGGGAGTTCGGGCATTTGTTGTGGCGGCCGCTCGGCGTCGCGGTCTTCCCCCTGCTCAGGCCGCTCGCGCGCCTCTCGGTCGGCCCCGATCTTAACCCCGCGGCCGTCTACACCATGGTCGCGCTCAACTGGCTCGCGGGGCTGTCGAGCGTCCTGCTCATGCACTCGTTGCTCCGGCGCGTCTGTGACTCGGAGTGGATCGTCCGCCTCACGACCGTTGCCTTCGTCTTCACGCAGGCGTTTTTGAACTACACGCAGACGGGCTGTTCTTACGTTCCGGGGCTGGCGCTGCTGCTCCTTGGGATGTACCTGCTCGTGCGCGGGGCGGAGAACGGCTCGCCCCCGTGGCGCGCGGCCGTCCTGGCGGGGCTGGCCTTCGCAGGCGCGGTCGGGTTGTGGGTCCCTTACATGTGGGCCGTGCCCGCGGCAATCGCCGCCCCGCTCGCGCTCTACGGCTGGCGTCGGCCGCAGCTCTGGCGACTCTCGATCTACGCGGTTGTGGCTTCGGTGCTGCTGGGGGGCGCGCTGTTCGTCGGCGCGGCGTTCGGCATCGGCATCCGCTCGCCGGGGGGGCTTAGGGAGTGGGTCGTCGCGTCGTCGCACCACCTCGCGCTGAACCGCGGGCTGCCGCAGGTGGTCTTCGGCCTCGCGCGCTCCTTCATCAGCATGGGCAGCGACAACGTCGTCTTCAAGCGCTACCTGCTCGGCGACCCGTACAGCCCGGTCTCTCTGGCCGACCTCTTCCGACTGAGCTTGTGGAAGCTCGCGCTCTTTTACCTCTTCCTCGCGGCGGTCGTCGCCAACTCGTCGCGCTCGCCGCTCGGCCGCAGGCTGCTCGGCCTGCTGGCCCTGGGCGGCGTGCCCGTACTCGGCTTCGCGCTGGCCTGGCAGGGCACGGTGATGGAGCGTTACCTGCCGTGGTTCCCGTTCCTCTTCCTCGCCGTCGGCCACTCGCTCGCCAGCGGGAAGGCGTTCCGCGCAGGTAAGGCGATCACGTTGATTTTTATGGCGGGGATGGCCGTCACGAATTTCGCGGCGATGTGGAAGCCGGCGCTCGACCGCCGCCAGGAGGCTACGGCCGCGCGCGTGCGCGAGTTGCAGCCGCTCGTCAGGCCGCAGAGCATCGTCCTCGTCGGCAAGGACGAGCTGGAGAATTTCGTGCGCGACTTCCCCCTGAACCCTGTCAACCACCACAACGACCTGCGCGTCTACTCGTTCCTGCCGCTCGGGATGCCGCAACTGGCGGCGTGGCGCGAGGACGTGGCCCGGCGCGCGCTCGCGGCGTGGGGCGCGGGCGGCGACGTGTTCGTGTCGCGGCGCGTGTTCGCCGAGAGGCCGAGGGCCGAGTGGGAGTGGGTCGAGGGCGCAGACCCGCGCGTGCGCTGGTCGGAGGTTCATGAGTTCTTCGCGCAACTCGAAACGGGGCGGGCCGTCGGCGGCGAGGACGGCTTCGTCGTGCTGCCGCCGACGCCGAAGAACGAAGAGTTCCTGCGCCGGTTCGCGACGGCGGACGCGGCACACGATCCGCGCCCGAAAGTTTGAGGCCGGGCCTCCCAGGGCGGCGGGGGCAGTCAACGGGGATCGAGATATGAAACTGAGCGTTTTCGGACTGGGCTACGTGGGTTGCGTGTCGGCGGCGTGCTTCGCGCGCGAGGGGCACGAGGTGGTGGGCGTTGACGTGAACCCGACCAAGGTGGAGATCGTCAACGCGGGGCGGAGCCCCATCGTCGAGGCGGGCGTCGGCGAGTTGATCGGCGAGATGGTCGCGGCCGGGCGCTTGCGCGCGACGACCGACACGGGCGACGCCGTCCGCCACACGGACGTGTCGCTCGTCTGCGTCGGCACGCCGAGCAACGCCAACGGCAGCCTCGATCTCAGGTACGTCCGCCGCGTGTGCGAGGAGATCGGGCGGGAGTTGGGGAAGAAGGCGGCGCGGCACACCGTCGTCATCCGCTCGACGATGCTGCCGGGGACGGTGGACGCGGTCGTCGTGCCGGCGCTCGAAGAGCACTCGGGCAGGCGCGCGGGCCGCGACTTCGGCGTCTGCATCAACCCCGAGTTCCTGCGCGAAGGAACCTCGCTCAAGGATTTCTACGCGCCCCCGTTCACCCTCATCGGCGCGGACGACGCCGAGGCGGCCGCCGCCGCGGCCCGACTCTACGAGCGGATAGACGCGCCCGTCTACAACGTCGGGGTGCGCGCCGCCGAGATGGTCAAGTATGCCTGCAACAGCTTCCACGCGCTCAAGGTCAGCTTCGCCAACGAGGTCGGGAACATCTGCAAGCAGCTCGGCATTGACAGCCACGAGGTGATGGAAGTCTTCTGCCGGGACACGAAGCTGAACCTGTCGCCCTACTACCTGAAGCCCGGCTTCGCCTTCGGCGGCTCGTGCCTGCCGAAAGACCTGCGCGCGATCAACTACAAGGCGAAGGAGTTGGACGTGGAGGCCCCCGTCCTCGCCTCGATCCTGCCGAGCAACCGGCTGCAGATCGAGCACGCCCTGGAGATGGTGTTGGCGGCGGGGAGCAAGCGCATCGGCGTGCTGGGTTTCAGCTTCAAGGCCGGCACGGACGACCTGCGCGAGTCGCCGATGGTGACGCTCATCGAGTCGCTCATCGGTAAGGGGATGCAACTGGCGATCTACGACCGCGACGTCTCGCTCGCCCGCCTGTTCGGCGCGAACAAGGAGTACATCGAGCGCGAGATCCCGCACATCTCGCAGCTCATGCGCGACAGCGTCGGCGAAGTCCTCGACGCCTCGGACGTTCTCGTCATCGGCAATAAGGCCGAGGAGTTCCGCGAGATCGAGACGCGGCTGCGCGAAGGGCAGACGGTGATCGATCTCGTGCGGCTGTTCGAGGGCCGCAGGAGCGACGGCGCTTATCAGGGCATCTGCTGGTGAGGCGCGTCCCGGCGGAAGTTATGAACCGGGCTGCGGCTGACACTAAAACAGTGCGCGTGTCGCGGGCGATGGGCCGCGCGCGGCGTTGGGCGCGGGTCGCCCTCGTGCTGGCCGCGGCGTGGACGCTCGTGGCGTGGGCCGCCGCGCGCGCTCTAATCGCGGCGGACGAGCTGCCGCCGCGCGCCGACTGCATAGTCGTCCTCAGCGGCGCGAGCGAGTACGCCGAACGCACGCGCTACGCGGCCGAACTGTTTCACAGGGGCGTCGCGCCCAAGATCGTCTTGACCAACGACAACGTGCGGGGCGGTTGGAACAGCGACGAGCAGCGCAACCCCCTCTTCGTCGAAAACGCGCTGGCCGAACTCAAGCGCGCGGGCGTGCCCGCAGCGGACATCGAAGCGTTGCCGCAGCCCGTGGCGAGCACTTATGATGAGGCCGTGCGCGTGCGCGCTTACGCGTCGGAGCACGGGGCTGGGGCGGTCGTCGTCGTCACCTCGCCTTATCACTCGCGGCGCGCGCGCTGGACGATGCGGCGGGTGCTCGGCGGCAGCGGCGTCAGCGTCGCGATGGCGCCGGTCGCGGCCGGGCCGGACTCCGAGACGCCCCCGGCCTTCCGCTGGTGGCTCTCCGCGCGCGGGTGGCGGAGCGTCGCGCCGGAGTACCCGAAGATCGTCTACTACTGGCTCCGGTACGGTTGAGCGCGCGGCGTGCGCTCGAAGCAGTAGCGACAGATGGCGGCGAGAAAGGTTCTATCGAAGTGCGTCGTGATCGCGTGGTGGGCGCTGCTCGTGCACGCGCTCGGCGGGCTTGCGAGCGAACCCCCGGCGCAGGGCCGCTCCGCGGCCGTCGCCTCGATCAAGACGGATCGCGCGCGCCGCCTGCCGCGAGAAGTGCCGGCGCTGCCCGCGGCGGGCGGCAAGTTCCGCGACCCCGTCTTCGGCACCGAGATCATGCGGGTGACGGACGAGCGCGACGGCTCGTCGGCCGGCACCTCCTACTCCTACTGGCCGACCTTCAACTCGGACAACACGCGCCTGCTCGTGATGGGAGCGGGTGAGGCCGGCTGCGCCATCTACGACTTCGACCCGGTGAACTTCGTCCGCGGCGCTAAGCACCAGCTCCCACTCCTCGGCGGCGGGTACCTGTTTTCGACCGACCTGATTTGGAGTGCCTCAGACCCCGACGTCCTCTACGGGCACACGGGCGCGGCCCTCTACGCCTACAACGTGCGCGCGCGCACCTACACGAAGCTGTTCGACCTCGCCTCGCGCCTTCGGCCCGGCCACGCCTTCTTCCAAGCGAGCCTCAGCCGGGACGGCGACGTGTTCGCCGCCACGCTCAAGGACACTTCGAAGGGCTGGCGCGTGGCGGGCTACGTGGCCTACCGCCGCTCGACCGACGCGATCCTCTACCGCTCCTCCGACGATCACAACGAGGTGCGCGTCGATAAGTCAGGCCGGTATCTTTTCGTCAACACGAACGATCAGGGCGTCGGCAAGATCGAGGTCAAGATCGTCGACCTGCTGACGGGGGCCGTCACGGGGCTGACCGACGACGCGCCCGACCACGCGCCCGCACACTACGACGTGGGCACAGGCACGGCGGTCGGCAACGGCAACTACCTCGTCGGGGTTTCGTTCCGCAACCTCTCGACACCCCGTTCCTTCACCAAGATTTTAGATCTCTCGGCCGAAAAGAATTACGGCGGGTTCCACGTCTCGATGCTGGCGGACGACGAGGGGTGGGCGCTCATTAGTTTCTACACGGCGCACGTGAACGGGGTGATGCAAGGCGAGGTGGTGCAGGTGGCGACGGACGGGTCGGGGCGCGTGCGCCGCCTGCTGCACCACCACTCCTCGTTCTCCTCCTACTACGACTCGCCGCGGGCGAACGTC
>DATHBT010000089.1:0-3017 GCA_035295985.1 Pyrinomonadaceae bacterium
CGTGCGCGCCGGTGTGCCAGTCCATGATGTCCGCGCGCGCGACGCACGCGCCGATGGGAAGGCCCGACCCGATGCCCTTTGCGATGGTGACGATGTCGGCCTTCAAGTTGTAGTGCTCGCACGCGAACATCTTTCCGGTGCGGCCCATGCCGGACTGGACTTCATCGACGACGAGCATGATGCCGTGCTCGTCGCAGATGCGGCGCAGGCCGTGCAGGAATTCGCGCGGCGCAGGGACGTAGCCGCCCTCGCCTTGGACGGCTTCGACGACGATGGCGGCGACCTCGTCGGCCGGCGTCGTCGTCTTGAACAGACGGTTCTCGATCCAGTCGAGCACCGCACGGCTGACCGTACCGCCGTCGGACTGCTCGCCGGTGAAAGGGTGGCGATAGACGTTCGGGTAGGGGACGTGCGTCACGTCGAGGACGCTGCGGCGGAATCCGCTGCGCTGCGCGATCTTCGAGGAGGTGAGCGAGAGCGAGCCGAGCGTGCGGCCGTGGAAGCTGTTGAAGAAGGCGATGAACTTCTGCCGGCCCGTCTTGTACATCGCCAGCTTCAAGGCGGTCTCGACGGCCTCCGTGCCGCTGTTGGCGAAGTGCGTGCGCGTGGGGCCGTCGATGGGCACGATCTCTTCGAGCTTGCGGCCGAGCGCGGGCATGTGCTCGTAGTAGTAGTCGGTGCCGCACATGTGTATGAGGCGCGCGGCCTGATCCTGGATGACCTTGACGACCTCCGGGTGGCAGTGGCCGGTCGAGGCGACGGCGACCCCGGCGTTGCAGTCCAAGAAGAGGTTGCCGTCAACGTCCGTCACCCAGACGTTTTCGGCGCGGTCAACGACCAGCTTGTAGTCGGGGCGCGGGTACGAGGGCGTGACGTAGCGGCGGTCGGCCTCGATGATCTCCTGCGACTTCGGGCCGGGGAGCGCGGTCTTGATTTCGGGCCTCTTCGGCGGTGCGATGGCGGTGCTCATAAATTTTTCTCCTTGTCAGAAAAGCGGCGGCGGCGATCTGAGGTTTTCGGATTCCAAATTTGAGATTTGGAATTTCAGATCGCTGAGATTTCAAACTTGAAACCCCGGGTCGGCGAGAAGGAGCGACGCTGAAGCAGAGAAGGCTAGTCCGCGAAGAGGTTCGCGCGGGAGTCGAGAGGGCGGAAAGATTTTGCGTGGGCCAATAACATCAAATACTGCTCGGTGACGGGCGCGAGGCTGTTCACAGTGCTGTTGTTGCTGCCGCCGCTGTTACTACTGCTGCCCCAGCAGCGGCTGCTGTCCGTCCCGCTGCCCGCCCTGCTGTTGGGCGTCGGGCAGACGCCTCCACAGGGAGTGGCGCAGGAAGAGGAAGAGGAAGCAATCGAGGGCGATTTGCGCGAACATACGCCAGAAGATGTCGTTGTGATGCCAGAGCCCGGCCGCGCTCAGGAACGCGGGCGTCGGCAAAACGACGAAGACGAAGAACAGGGTGAGCGCCGTTTTGGAGTCAACTACCTTCATGGGGGGTTCTCCTGCGAAAATTTTCCGGCCCCGGCCCGCGTTCGTCTGCTGCGCATTCTATCACTCGGCCGTTTTCCGTTTCCAGCGCACTCCGTCGCGCGTGTCTTCGAGGACGATGCCGCGCCCGGCGAGCTGATCGCGGATTTCGTCGGCGCGTGAGAAGTCGCGGCGGCGGCGTGCCTCCTGGCGCTCGTCGATGAGAGCCTGAATCTCGCTGTCGAGCATCTCGCGGCGGGGCTGGCCGAAGACGTTGAGGACGGAATCGATCCGGCGCACCGTTTCGAGCAGGTCGCGGCGGTCGTCCTCGCGCAGGCTCTCGCAGGCGAGGGCGGTGTTGACCTCGCGCGTCAGGTTGTGGACTGCGGCGAGTGCGACCGAGGTGTTGAGATCGTCGTCTAGTCCGGCCTCGAACTCTTCGAGGGCGCGTGCGATTGACGCGCGGATTTCGGGGTTACTGCCCGGCTCGGTGCGCGCTTCCCAGAGGCGCGCGTGGAAGTCCTGCAAGCCGGCGACCGTTTTTTCAATGCCTCGCAAGCCGTCGAGCGTGAAGTTGAGCTGCTTGCGGTAGGGGACGCTGAGTAAGGCGTAGCGGATCGCGGCGGGCGTGAAGCCTTTTGCGACGAGATCGCGCAGCGTGTAGTAGTTGCCCTTCGACTTGGACATCGTCTCGCCGTCGATCTTCAGGTGCTCGCCGTGCAGCCAGTAGTTGACGAACTTCCGGCCGGTCGCGCCCTCCGACTGCGCGATCTCGTTCTCGTGGTGCGGGAAGATGAGATCGACGCCGCCGCAGTGGATGTCGAAGGTCTCGCCGAGGTACTTCATCGACATGGCGGAGCACTCGATGTGCCAGCCGGGCCGGCCGCGGCCGATCTGTGCGTCCCATGTCGGCTCGTCCTCGGAGTCGGGCGCTTTCCAGAGGGCGAAGTCGCGCGCGTCTTCCTTCTCGTACTTGTCGGTGTCCACGCGCTCCGAAGCGCCCGCGATGTTGCCCGCGAAGTTAATCTTCGAGAGCTTGCCGTATTCGGGGAAGGAGCTGATGCGGTAGTAGATCGAGCCGTCCGAGGTGTAGGCGTGGCCGCTCTTGATCAGCTTGTCGATGATCGCGACCATCTCTGGGACGTGCTGCGTGGCGCGCGGGGCGATCTCCGGGCGTTCGAGGCCGAGCAGGTCGAAGTCCTCCCAGAAGGCTTCGATGTAGGGCGCGGTGTACTCGTCTATCGAGACGCCGCGCTCGATGGCCTGGTTGATGATGCGGTCGTCCACGTCCGTGATGTTCATGACGTGGGTCAGCCGGAAGCTCTTGAACTTGAGGAAGCGGCGCAGCACGTCAACGAAGACGTTCGACCGAAAATTGCCGACGTGCGCGAGGTTCCAGACGGTCGGGCCGCAGAAGTACATCCCGACCTCACCCTCGCGGATGGGACGGAACTCTTCGAGGCGGCCGGTCAGAGTGTTGTGGAACCTGAGCATCTTCGGAGGCGGAGCGGCGCGCGGCTGAAAGTTGCGGCCCGCGCGCGTCTAATCT
>DATHBT010000090.1:0-17660 GCA_035295985.1 Pyrinomonadaceae bacterium
TTAAGTCCGCCCCCCCCTGTTCCGGAGCATGACCAAAATTCCAACCGGCCGATGAACGAAAAGAATCCCGGCCGCGCGACTCATCTTCTCGCGTTCGTGCGCCCGCCCAACTGCCCCGACAACTCGCGCACGGCCGCGTCGAGCTGCGTGTCTCTGTCTGAGTACGTCTCGCCGACCGGCCGCGTGGCCGCAACGTCCACGGGCCTCGGGTTCAGCTCCATGTTCTGCCCCGCGTTGTCCGTGATCTTCGTCCGTGGCAGGCGCACGACCGAGCCGTCGATGAGCGACTGGTTCCACGTGTAGATGATCCAGCCGGCCGTCGGCTCGCCCACCACGCGGCCGAGCTTAAGCTGGCGGTAGCCTTCCGTGAAATCCTCGGCGTCGGAGAGCGAGTGTTGGTTGATGACGAGCACGCTGGGCAACTCAGGCGCGCGCTGGCCGAGCACCGTGCGCGCGGGCGCGGCCGGCAGGTCGCGGTTCGTCATCGTCAGGTAGCCGCGGCGCGAGAACACGTCTATCGCATAGACGTTGACGAAGCCGCCGTTGTTGTTGCGGAGGTCTATGACGACGCCCTCGCGCGCGTGGTTCTCGGCGTCGAGATCGACGTGGAGCTGCGCCAGCGCGTTGGAAGACATGTCGAACATGTGTACGTAGCCGAGCCGGCCGTTGCTCGCGCGCGCGACGTAGGCCCGGTTGTCCTCTACCCACTGGCGGTAGAGCAGCGCCTTCTCTGTCTGCCCGTTGACGGGGCGCACGGCCAACTCCCTCCGGCCCGCGCCGTCCGCCGACTGTGCGACTGTCAGGCTCACGCGCCGGTTGATCTTGTAGCCCAGCAGCTCGTCCAGGTTCGTGCGCGCGTCAACGGTCGTTCCGTCAACTGCGAGCAGGTAATCGCCAGGCTTGATCTCGCGCGCGAGATCGGCGGGGCCGAGCGGGACGATCTTCGTCACGCGCAGGCGGCCCGAACGCTCGTACTCGACTCGGTCGAAGCGCAGGCCGAGCCGGCCCGTGTAGGGCTGAGCGGCGGCGTTGAATGGGGCTTGCACGCCGAGGTGCGAGGCGTTTAATTCGCCGACCATCAAGTTGAGGACGCGCCGCATCTCGTCGGGCGTGCGCGAGCCTGCGACGAGCGGCTCGTAGCGCGAGCGCACCTCCTGCCAGTTTGCGCCGTGGTAGCTCGGATCGTAGAAGTGGTCGCGCAGCCAGCCCCAGGCCTGTTTGAAGACCTCCATCTTCTCGCGCGCGAAGTCCACGCCCATCTCGCCCGTGACTGCGAGCGGGCGCGCGCGCCCTTCGAGGTTGACGATCTGCAAGCGCCCGTTCTCGACGTAGAAAATCTCCTTGCTGTCTGGCGAGAACTGGGCGAGCGCCTTATTGCCGGCCGTGGAGGTCAACTGCTTGGCAACCGCCGGCTCGCGCGACAACTCGTCCAGGGGGAAGAGGTACAGGTTCTCCTGCCCGGCCGAGAAGGCGATCAGGACGACCCACTTGCCGTCGGGGCTGATGGCGTTGTAGTTCACGTCAACGCCGACGGGCAGCAGGCTCAGCCGACGCCTGACGCCTTCAAAGACAACCTCGACCGGCTTCGGCTTGCGCTCGTCCGCGCGCCCGGCCGCTCCGGCCGGCGACGGCGAAGCGGCCGGCGACGGCGAGGCGGTGGGCGACGGGCTTGCCGCCGGGGTCGGCGAGGGCTGCGGCTGCGGCGGCTCGCGCTGCGTGGGGCTGTTCGGCGGCGGCTGCTCGCGGAAGAGGTCGCGGAACTGATCCTCGCGGAAGCGAGGCGTGCGCGGGATGAGATCGACGCGCGCGAGCTGGCCGGTCTCCGTGCGCTGGCCCGTCTCGAACAGAAGGTACGTCCCGTCGGGCGACCACGAGACCGTGTTGCTGTTGGCGTTGGCGAGGAAGCTGACGGGCTGCCCGTTCGGCTGGCCGCCGCCGTCGGCGCGTGCGACCGTGACGTTGCGGAACAACCTCTGGCCGATGGGCACGAAGGCGACCCAGCGGGAATCGGGCGACCACGCGAAGGGCCTTTCGGAGATGATCGGCGGCTGATCGAACCACGCGGTCGCGAGCAGCCGCTCCTGCTTCGTGTCAACGTCGAGGACGCGCATCTCGCGCCGGGCACGCTGGAAGCCGATCAACTTGCCGTCGGGCGAGAAGCGCGGGCTGGCGTCCGCTTGCGCCGCGTTCGTCAGCCGCGTCTCCGCGTTTGTCGCGAAGTCGAAAAGGTACAGGTGCGGTACGCCATCGCGGTCGGAGACGTAAACGAGGCGGCGGCTGTCGGGCGACCAGTTGATGCCCCACTCGTCGGCGGGCGTCGCGGTCAGTCGCTGCCCGTCGCCGCCGTCGGCAGAGGAGGCGGCGAAGACCTCCCCGCGCATCACGTAGGCCACCTTCTTGCCGTCGGGCGAGAGCGCGAAGTCCTGAATCTGATCCTGCTGCCGCAGGTGCTCCGTGCCCGGCCCCGAAGGCGCGCCGCGCCGTGTGATCGGGACTTCGGCCGCGCGCCCGCCCGCGGTGTCCAGACGCCACACGCGGAAGTCGCGCTCGAAGACGATTGTCCGGCCGTCGTACGAAATGCTCGGCCAGAGCACGCGGCCCGACGTGAAATTAGTGACCGGCTTCGCCGCCCCGTCCGGCGCGCGCCGCCAGACGTTCTGCGCGCCGCCGCGGTCGGAGACGTAGAAGAGCGTGCGCCCGTCCGCGCCCCACATAGGCCACAGCTCGCGCGCGGCGCGCCGCGTGATCTGCTCGTAGGACGCGGGCGCGGCCGTGTCGTTCGCGTTGCGGAGCACCCAGATTTCAGACTCGTCTATGTGGCTGCTCCCGCGCCGCCACCACTGGCCCGACGCGATGCCGCGCGCCGTGAACGCGACCGCCGAGTCGTCCGGCGCGGCCTGCGAGAAGAACTCGTTGGTGTAGCGGTCGGCGCTCAACTGCATCGGCGTCCCGCCCTCGGAGGAGACGCGGAACAGGTCGTTCATGCCGGCGATGTCGCGCGAGGTCGAGGAGAAGTAGAGCCAGCGGCCGTCGCGCGACCAGCCGTCGAGCTGGTCGTTGAAGTCGTCGAAGGTGATCCGTTTGAGATCGCCCGAGGCGAAGGTGAGGACGTAGATGTCGCCGTTACCCGTGCGCGTCGAGACGAAGGCGAGGCGGCGTCCGTCGGGCGAATACTGGGGCCGCCTCTCGTCGGACGGGTGCGAGACGAGCAGGCGCGCCTCGCCGCCCGCGGCCGGCACCGTCCACACGTCGCCGCCTGAGACGAAGGCAATCTCGGAACGGTCGGGCGAGATCGCAGGCTCCGCGAAGTAGGGCTGCGGTTCGGGCGTCGGAGACGCTTGCGGTACCTTCGCTGCATGGAACGATGAAGGCGAGGCGACCTGGGCAATCTGTTCAGCCGCGGCGGCCGGCGCGGCGTGTTGCGCGAGGGGCGCGGCGGCGAGCGCGAGGGCGCACAGGACTCTGAGGGTCATCCGTCCTCCGGGACTTCGGAACTGACTTCGTCCGAAATTATTTATGCGTTGTGTGCCGATAATGGGAACCGGCCGCAATATAGCAGACGCGCGCCCCGGCCGGTCGAAAAATTTTCCGCAGAAGTCCGAACCACTTGCCACGCCACGGCTTCAATGTTACTTATCCCGACGAATGTCCGACTCGCTCCTCCTGATCTTCATCGACGGCCTCGGCATCGGCACGCGCGGGCCGCACAACCCGCTCTCGCTGCTCGGCGACACGGCACGGCCGCTCGCCGTCTTCGAGGGCGAAGAACCGGAGTTGCCGCACGAGGGCGTGCTCGTCCGCACCGACGCCTGTCTGGGCGTCGAGGGACGGCCGCAGAGCGCGTCGGGGCAGACGACGATCCTGACGGGCGTCAACGTGCCAGCACGCCTCGGCTACCACAAGCAGGGTTTTCCGAACGAAGACATGCGCGCGATACTGCGCGAGCACTCAATCTTCCTGCAACTCGCCCGCGCGGGCGTCGCGCCCGTCACCTTCGCCAACGCCTACACGCCGAATTTTTTTGCCGAGCGCCCGCGCTGGGTCTCGGCCACGACCGTCGCCGTCGAAGCGGCGGGCCTGTCTTTCCGCACGCTCGAAGACCTGCTCGCCGCCCGGGCCATCTTCCAGGATTTCACGAACCGGGTGCTACAAGAGCGCGGCTTCGACGCGCCCGCGCGCGAGCCGGAGGAGGCGGCCGAAGTGCTCGCGCGGATAGCGGCCGAGCACCGCTTTACGCTCTACGAGTATTTCATCACCGACCGCGTCGGCCACGCGCAGGACGAGCGGGGCGCGCTCGCGGTGCTGACGAACCTCGCGCGCTTCGTCCGCGCGGTGCTCGCGCGCGTCGATCTCGCCCGCACGACCGTCACCCTCACGAGCGATCACGGGAACGTCGAAGACCTCTCTTTAAAAAATCACACGCGCAACCTCGTCCCGACGCTCGCGTGGGGGCCGGGCCGCATGACCGTGGCGGCCCGCGTCCGCAACCTCGCCGACATCACGCCTACAATCGTCGAAATCCTCTCAGCCGGAAAGGCCGCGCACGCATGAGCGATCCGACAACCGAGGCGAAGGTTGAAGAGGCAGCGCTGCCGAGCGGCGGGCGGGCGACGCTCGCGAAGAACGACCGCCGCGAGGTCTTCGGCTGGATGATGTACGACTGGGCCAACTCGGCCTTCTTCACCACGGTCGTCGGCGCGATGTTCGGGCCGTACCTGACGAGCGTGGCGCAAGCCGCGGTCGGCGAGGAGGGGGCGGTCATCAGCTTCGGCTCGCTCTACTCCATCTCCGCGAAGTCGTTCTTCCCGCTCTGCGTCTCGCTCGCGGTGCTGCTGCAGGTCGTCCTGCTCCCAGTGCTCGGCGCGGTCGCCGACTACTCTCACTGGAAGAAGCGGCTGATGGCCGCCTTCTGCTACGCGGGCGCGGCCTGCACCTGCCTGATGTTCTTCGTCACGCCCGGCCGACAACTCCTCGGCGGGCTGCTCTTCATCCTGGCCGTCCTCTGCATCAACGCCTCAATCGTCCTCTACAACTCGTACCTGCCGCAGATCACGACCGAGGACAGGCGCGACCGCGTGTCGAGCCGCGGATTCGCGCTCGGCTACCTCGGCGGCGGGCTGCTGCTCGTCGTGAATCTCGCGCTCGTGCAGTCGGCCCCGCGCCTCGGCATCTCGACGGGCACGGCCGTCCGCCTCGCGCTGCTCTCGGCCGGGGTGTGGTGGGGCGGCTTCGCGCTCTTCACCTTCTCGCGCCTGCGCCCGCGCCCGGCCGCGCGCGTGATGCCCGCGGGGTACAACTACCTCTCCATCGGCTTCTCGGAGCTGCGGAGGACTTTCGGCGAGCTGCGCCGCCTGCGCCACACCCTCCGCTTCCTCGTCGCCTACCTGTTCTACATCGACGGCGTGCAGACGGTCATCAGCATGGCCTCGGTCTTCCTGGCGCAGGAGCTGTTCGCGGCGCGGGGCCTGGAGACCGATCCGTCGTTCCTGATCGGCATCTTCCTGCTGGTGCAGTTCGTCGCCATCGCGGGCGCGCTCATCTTCGAGCGGCTGGCGCGCGTGGCGGGGACGAAGTGGGCGATTTTCGTCGCGGTCGTCATCTGGTCGGGCTTGGTGATCTACGCCTACGCCTTTTTGCAGACGACGCGGCAGGCGTGGGGTCTGGGCGCGGTGATCGGGCTGGTGCTCGGAGGGGTGCAGGCGCTCTCGCGCTCGCTCTACTCGCGGATGATTCCGGCGGGGCGTGAGGCGGCGTTCTTCGGGCTGTACGAAATCTCGGAGCGCGCGTCGTGGATGGGCACGTTGATGTTCTTCTTCGTGGTCAACGCCACGGGTTCCTACCGGCAGGCGATCCTGTTCCTCATCTCTTTCTTCATCATCGGCCTCGTCATCCTGCTCGTCACCGACGCGGATCGCGCCGTACACGAGGCCGGCAACCTCCTCCCCGAAGAAGTCGGCGGAACAGACGGACAGCCGGCCCTAGCGGCTGACAGCTAAACCCCCGTCGCCGCAGCACACGCCGCCCCGTTAAAGTTTGTCTCCGGCCGCGCGCGGGCGCGAGCCGCCGAGGGCCGAGCGTTCGAGGCAGTCGGTCGAGCAATAGACTTCGGCGGAAGAGCGGGCGGCCAGTGCGCGCGATGAGGGGAGCCACGTGCCGCAGGACGAGCAGCGGACGAGTCGTTCGCCCGACGCGGCGGCCGTGTGGCGCGGCGCGGTGCCGGGCAAGTCTTGCCGGGAGAATCGACGCACGTCGCGGACGAAGCCGAAGGCGCGCCGCGCCATGTGTATGTAGGGCCGCAGCCGCCAGTAAACGAGCAGCGCGACGAAGAGGAACACTGCGAGCAGGAGCAGGTACTTCACTCGCGCCCCCTCGCGCCGTTACCGCCGCGCGCCGCGGCCAGCTCTTCGCGCAGTTTCGGGATGGACTGGTTCGACGGGTTCACCTGTTGCAGCTCTTCGATGCGGCGCGCGGCCTCCGCGAACGCTCCCGTCGTGATGAGCGACGAGGCGAGGTTCTGCAAGGCCATCTCGTGGCGCGGGTCTGCGGCGAGCGCCTTGCGGTATTCGCGCGCCGCGCTCTCCGGGTCGGGCGGTCGGCCGTAGAAGTAAGTCATGCCGAGCAAGGTGTGCGCGTTCACGTCGCCGGGCCGGGCTTCGAGCGCCTTGACGTAGTAGCCGCGTGCCTCGTTGAAATTCTGCGGATCGCGCGCGAGTCCGAGCGTCAGGTATGAGTTGCCGATGAGCAGGAGCAGATCGTAGTTCCCGGGGTCTGCCTCGTGCGCGCGTTTGAGGAGTCGTACGGCGTCCGCGAGCACGGCGGACTGGCCCGTAGTCAGCGCGTGGCGGTAAGCCTCCTCGCCGGCCTGCCGCTGGACATTCATATCAGCCGGGTTCGCGTCGGCCCTTGCGATCAGCTCCCTGACCTGCGCCCCGTCCTGTGGAGCGCCCTGCCCGACTGTCTGCGCGCCGGCCTGCGATTGGGTGCGCACGCGCGCAAGCTCGGAGCGCAGCTCGTCCAGCTCGCGGCGGTTCGCGGCGTTGGCGAAGAGGAAGCTGGCGATTGCTCCGAGCGCGAGGCCCGCCAGCGCGTAGAGGAGTTTCTGCCTGTCCACGTTGAAACTCGAAGAAGGGACTTCGGACGCGGTCGAGTTTAGCAGACGGGTTTACGAAAGACGACGCACGCACACTCTCGGTTAAGTGTGCGTGCGTCGTACTTGTTCGACTACGGCGAGACGACGTGCGTCCGTGTAATCTCGCTACTCTTCGGGGGGTCGGCCGGCGTCGGGTTCGGAGCCGACGGGCAGGTCGCCGCGGCGGCGGCGCTCGGGCGGGTCTGCGGCGCGGCGGCGGGGCGGCGAGGCGGACGTGCGCCGGTCAACCATCCCCGGCGGGAGCTGTCGGCCGTGGACGGCCTCAGTTAGGATGCGCGTGATCTCCTGCGAGAGCGTGCGGTGCTCGGCCGCCGCGCGCCGCTGCAAAGTCTCTTTCAGATCGCGCGGGACGTACGCGCCGATGAAAACCCCTTTCCGGTTGACCATTGCGGTTTCGTCTGCCTTTCGCCGACAGCAGGTTGGGAGAGCTTTCGCGAACCCGTCTGAAACTCCCGGGGCTTAAAAAAAAGTAGCGTGCGCGAGGGCAGGTCTGTAAGCCGAATTCTGTCCCCGCCTCCGAGGAGGCGGGCGGCGATCATTCATCTAGGCCGGCCGTTGCCGGACGGCTCAAGCGACCTACCCGGAGGTCGTAGCACACTCCGAAGAGTGCGACTTCGGGCGGGCAGCCCTGTTTGACGCCTCCCTATTTGGTCTTGCACCGCGAGGAGTTTACCCAGCCGCGCGTGTCGCCACGCGCGCTGGCCGGCTCTTACCCGGCCGTTTCACCCATCACCCGCTGCCGTGCCGCCCGAAGACGACAGGCCCGCTGGCTGGTCTGTTCTCTGTTGCACTTGTCGTCACGCACGCGACGTGTCAGCCCGCAGGCCGACTCCAATCGCGCGCGCGCCCAGCCGTTAGCTGGCTCGCTGCCCTGTGGTGTTCGGACTTTCCTCCCCCGCCTTTACAGACGGCGGCGACCGCCCGACCTAACCCTCGCGCACGGTGCGTTGATTATAACAAATCAACGTTGAACGGGTACAGCAACGTTGGCCGGGGACGCGGCGGCCCGGCTCATCGCCTTCGCGGCGAAGACGAACCGCCCGTCCCGCGGAGGACGGGGCGGAAACCCGAGCCGCCAAATCCTCGTATATCCAACGTTCTGTCAACAGTTTAGATGCGCGAAAACTTGCATAGTCACCGACCGCCTCACCGCGCCGTGGATAAAAATTTGACCGAAGAAGAGATGAGGGTTCTGGAAGGCAGGTTCCGCGGGCGACAGCTCGCGCCCGTGGCGGGCGCGGAGGCGCGCCCCTCAGCGCGGCGCACGCGCGAGACACTCTTCGAGTTCGTCGAGTCGCGCGTCGTGGGCGCGCGCTTCCTCGATTTGTGCGCCGGGTCGGGCGCGGTCGGCATCGAGGCGCTCTCGCGCGGGGCCTCGCGCGCGACCTTCGTGGATCAGTCATCCGCGGCGTGCAGGGCCGTCAGGCAGAACCTCGAAACCTGCTGCGGCCCCGACACGGCCGAGCGCCAGGACGTTGTGACGGCCGACGCCGAGAAGTTTCTGCGCGCGGTCATCGGCGACGAAGCCCTCGCGTGGGACGTGGCCTTCTTCGACCCGCCCTACTCGGCCGACTACGCGGCCGTGCTGGAACTCTTCGGCGGCGGGCGCGTCTTCAAGCGGCGCGGCGGCGTGCTCGTCGTAGAGCACCCGGCGGAGAAGAGGCTGCCCGAGCGGGTCGGCGTACTCAGGCGCTGGCGCGGCGTCCGCCTGGGCGAATCGTGCGTGAGCTTCTACGAACAAAGGTACGCGCGGCCTCGGGGCCTATGAATCTTGACGGCGAGCGACTTGTGGAGGTGTGAAATGGTCAACCGCGGAGTCTGGTTCGAGCGCGAGTTCACGTTGGGCTTGCCGGTCTGGATGTTCCCGAACGTCGCGGAGCGACTGAGGGGCACGCCCGCGCGTGTCGAAGATATGCTGCGCGGCGTCGCGGCTGAGATTCTGACGCGGCGCGACAGCGAGCGCTGGTCGATCCAGGAACACCTGGGCCACCTGCTCGACCTCGGTTCTCTCGACGCGGCGCGCGTCCTCGACTACACCGAAGGGCGCGAGGTGCTGGCCGCGGCCGACCTGAAGAACACGAGGACGCACGAGGCCAACCACAACGCCCGCGGGTTCGGCGAACTGCTCGCGGAGTTTCGCGCCGAGCGCGGCGAATTGGTGCGCCGACTCGAAGCGTTCGACGACGAGACAATCGCGCGCACGGCGCTCCACCCGCGGCTCAAACAGCCGATGAGCGTCACCGACTGGGCCTACTTCGTCGCCGAGCACGACGACCACCACCTCGCGGCGATGACCGAGCTTCTCAGGAAGTTCGGCACCCGCTAGTTGAAGTATTTGTAGCCGACGCGCAGGCCGCGCAGGGCCGAGTCGGGGAGGGTAGAGACGAGCACCCAAGTCATCGCGGCGTGCGAGAGCGCGAGGGCGTAGAGGTTGGGCGCTCGCTGATAGACCCACGCCCACAGCAGCCCCCCGGCGAAGGTGGCGGCCGCCAGCCAAAGGTTAGGCAGGTGCAGCAGCGCGAAGACCGAGGCCGTTAGCGCGACGCTCGACCACCCGCGGCCGAACAGGATTTGCGCGCGGCGGTTGACGAAGCCCTGCAACACGTACTGCTGCAAGAGTCCCCACGCCAGGCCCCACACGGGGAAGCCGAGCACGGCCCACCCGGCGCGGCCACCCCCTATCCGAAAAGTCGCCCCCAGCCACAGCCACCCGACGAGCGCGAGGAGCGTTGAGCCTGCGAGCATCGGGAGGGCGAGCAGCTTGAGCGCCGGCCAGAACTCCGAGACGTTCCAGCCGATCTCGCGAACCGTTTCGCCCCGCAGGCGGTGCGAGTAGATCATCAGCGCGAAGGCGAGGCCGACCGGGAAGGCGTGCCAGAGGTTGCCGAAGCCGACTGCCGCGATGACCGCCCACTCCGCGATGAGCGCCGACGCGGAGACGGACGCGATCTCGCAGACCGCGAGCGAGCGCGATTGACTCGCGGGCGCGCTCAGCCCCCCGCCACGCCCGGCAGCACCGGCCGGCGCGCCGCCGTACTCCGCCGCGTCACGCCTGTTAACAGCCACACTCAAAGCCTCTTCTTAACCTCCGGCCCGTTCGCACAACGCCTCGCGGCCGCCCTCAGTCTTCGCCCTGCCCCACGCGGAAGCGCAGGGCCTTGCCGATCTGGTTGAGCGTACGCCGCTCGCCGTCGCCCGCGGCGTGCAGCGCATAGACGCGCGCCTCGTAATCGGCCTCGCGCGCGGGCAGGGGCGGCGTCTCGAAGCGGAAGCCGTGCGCGGCACTCGCGGCGCGGCCGGCCGCGAGCACGTCCGGGCGCGGGCGGTCGGCGCGCGCCTGAGCGACGAACCGGCCGTCGATGAAGAGCTGCACATCGACCTGCCGGCCCGGCTCGGCCTCGTCAACCGCCCACCCCTCGACCGAACGTGTGTCGGCAACGTCAACCACGCCGCGGAGCCGCGGATGAAAGTACGCGTAGGAGAAGGCAACGAAGAGCGCGGCGACGAATAGCGCCTCCGCCAGGGACTTCGCGATGAGCGCGCGGGACAGCCGCCGCCCGCCCGCTGCCGTCAGCCGCTCCCCGGCCTCGCGCCCGAAGCCCGAACACCAGACCGGCTCGACAGCCTCTTCGCCCGAGTTTTTAGCGGTTGATTCCACCGGCGCTCAGTTTACACAAAAAGCCGCGGCGGCAAAGCGGGGCAGGCGTAAAAAGGCGAAAGGCGAAAGTGAAGAGGCGTTCGCGCCTTCCTCACTTTCGCCTTTCGCCTTTTTACGCCTGCCTTTTACTGGTTCTGGTAGGTGTTGCCGTTCGTGTCCTGGTAGGCCCAGGCGCGGGAGGTCGTGATCGTCGCGCCGGCCGCGAGGTCTGGCCGAAGGCGGACGGTGATGAGCAGCACCGTCGTGTCGCCGGGCGCGAGTTCCGGCACGCGCCAGACGATGCGGCTGCCGCCCGCCGCGTCCTGCGCGTCGAGCCTCGGGTTGGTGTCCACGACCTGCAACGCCGCCGGGAGTGACTCGGTGACGGTGATGTTCTTCGCCAGCCCGCCGCCGTCGTTGACGAGCACGAGCCGGTAGAAGCTCACGTCGCCGGGCGCGTTCACGTCAGTCACCTGCTCCGTGCGGACGCGCACGCGCGGCGCGGCCACGGTCAGCACTGTGTTGGCTTCGGAAGCCGCGCGGTCGCTCTGCGAAGCGCGGGCCACGACGTTGTAAGAGTATGTCTCGCGGTCGCGCGCGTTGCGGGGCATCTCGACGCGCAGCAACATCGGGTACTGCCCGCCGCGCGGCTCGATCTGGGCGGTGCGAATGATCTGCGGCTCGCCATCCTGGTGCTGGCCGTCGCCGTTCGTGTCGGCGTAGAGCATGCCGGCGGGCGCGCCCGGCGCGGTGACGATCCGCAGTTCATAACTCTCAGGGTAGTTGCCGGGGTTGCGCGCGACGAACGGGATGAACATCACGTCGCCGGGCGTGGCCGTCAGGCCCGCGGAGACCGCCTCGACGCGCGCGCGGGCGACGCGGCCGACGCTGATCGTCGGCCCGTCGAAGTTCGACGGCACGGGCAGCGAGGACGTACGCATGATGCCGCGGCCGACCGAGGAGTTAGAAGAGGCGAGCGCGTTCGGGAGCGCGCGCAGCGTGACCGTGATGTCGCGCGACTCGCGCGGATCAAGCTCGCCCAGCGTCCAGATGGCGGTGCGCGTCTCGCTGGAGTAGAAGAACGGCATCGGGTTGGCGTTCACCAGCTCGAAGTCGGGGCTGAAGACGAAGTCGGCGCGCGCCTGCCGGGCGGCGGCGCTGCCCTGGTTGCGCAGAGAGATCGTCTGCGTGAAAGTCTCGCCCGGCTGCACGCTCTCGCGCCCGACCGTGGACGCGCCGGCGAGCGCCGCGGCGACGACGGTCATCTGCGCGTCGGCCACGCGGCTGATCTGGAAGTCGCTCTGCGAGGCCGCGCGGACGTAGAAGCGGCGCTGCAACCCGTCGGTCGCGGTCTCGGGCACGCGAACGTTCAGGAGCACGTCGAGGTTCTGGCCGCGCGCGAGCTGCGGCGTGACGAGGATCGGGAGTCCCGTGTCCTGACCGCCCGAGGCGAGGCTGAAGGTGGGCTGGAACTCGGCGGGCAGATCGGTTTCGAGGCGGAACTGATCCTCCTTGTTGCCGGCGTTCGTGACGGTGAGCGGGAGCTGGATGCTCTGCCCCGGCGAGGCGGCGATGGCCGCGCGGCGCAGGGCGAGGGCGAGGTTCGGCACCTGCTTGACGGTGAAGACGACGCCGTCCTGCGAACCCGGAACGGCGGTCGTCACGGGCGGCGTGTTGCTCACGGACTCGGCCGGCGCAGCGCGCGAGGCGAAGGGCGTCGGGGCCGGGACGGGGGCCGCAGGGTTGGCGGCCACCTGCTCGCGCGTGCGGCGCGGCGTGGGGGCGGGCGTCGGCGGCGGCGTCACGGCGCGCGGCGTGGGCGTCGGCGTGGGGATGACGGCGGCCACGTCTCCGGCGTTGTTCTGAGTCTGAGCCGGCGTCTGCGGCTGCCGCCTCGCGCCACCGCGGCGTCGGCTGTTGTAGCGCGGGGCGGACGCGACGGGCGTGGGGGTAGGCGACGGGGCGCGGTTGATCGTTAAGGTCGGAGGCGTGGGCGACGGGCGCGCGCTGGCGACCTGCGCGGGCGGCTGCTCGTTAGTCCGCGCGCCCTGACGGCCCGTGGGGCCGGGCACGCTCGCGACGAGTCGCGGCGTCGGCGCGGGCGTGGGCACGGGCGTTGCGGCGGCGCGCTGATCGCGGCGCGACGAGGCGGGCGTGGGCTGCGGCTGCGGGCGCGTGGCGGCCGTGGCGCGCGCCGCCTGCAGCTCGCCCTCGAAGATTTCGGTGAACGGCGTGTCGGGCATCGAGCGGAGCTGGCGGGCCACCTGTTCGGCGTCGCCGATGCGGTTGAGTTCGATGTAGCTGCGGCCGAGCCAGAGCAGCGTCAGGTCGAGGATGATGCTGTTCGGGTAGTTTCGGAGAAAGTCGCGGAAGCCCGTCGCCGCCTGTTCGTACTGCTTCTGGTAATAAAGGTTCTGCGCGCGCGTGAAGGCGGCCTCTTCGGCCTTGGTCGGCGCGTCGTCCTGCCGCAGCGCGGCCGGCGACGACAGCGCGTAGGCCGGCGCGAAGGGGGCGGCCAGAAAGAGGGCCGCGAGCAAGAGGGCGTTGAGCTTACGAAGGGACATAAAACTCCTGGGCCTCCGGCGGGAGGGGTAGATTTTACGGCGAACTGAAAGGCGTGACGGTCAACTGGACTTAGGGGTAAGCCGCGGCGGTAAAGATCGCCCGCGGCGCGGGTCACTATACAACCTCGCCGCGGGGCGGACAAGACGCGCGAACAGCCGCGCTTTCAACAGGACGGCGGCGCACAGGTGTCCGGCCGTCCGGCTTCAACGCCTGCGCCCTACGTCGATGCGGTCGCCCGGCTGGATGCGCGGGTCGGGCACGCGGCCCGCCTCTATCTCGCGCAGATCGTACTCCGCGGTGACGAGCCGTCCGTCCGCGCCCTGCCGCGCGACGGCGACGCGCACCTTCGCGCCCGCGTCGCGCGCGACGCCGCCCGAGGCGAGGATGGCCTGCGTGAGCGTCATGCCCGTCGTGAAATCCTTCTGGCCGGCCGACGCGACGGAGCCGCCGATGTAGAAGAACTCGCGCGGGCGCGGCTGCACGTTGATCACGTCGCCGTGCGAGACGAGTTCGTTGAGCGCGTTCGAGTCCGAGAGGTCGAGCGTCTTCGTCTGGCCCGTCGCGCGCGAGATGATGACGACGCGGCCGGCTTCGGGGCGCGGGAACGCCTCTGCCAGCACGACGTAGAGCGGCACGGCCTCGCGGCGCAAAACCTTCTGGCCGGGCTGATCTACGAGGCCACTCACGAGCGCCGTGTGGCTCACGTACTCTCGGACGCTCACCTGGAACTGCGCGCGGTCGAAGAGGCCGCGCCGCCTGAGCGCGTCCGAGAGGCGCGCGCCAATTTCTTCCGGCGTGAGACCCGTCACCCGCGTCGGCTCGCCCGCGAGCGGGTAGTCAATCGTGCCGTTCGAGAGGACTGTGTAGAGCGTCGCCTCGCGCGAGGTGCTGCCGACCATGCGCACGTCGAGGATGTCGCCGGCGCCGAGCCGGTAGATCGAAGTCTGCGCGGGCGCGGCGGCGACAGCCGCGGCGGCGTTTGCGGATGCGGGGATTTCTGCCTTGACCGGGGCGGGCGCTTCGTACTTCGGCGGCGCGGGCGGCGTGCCCGCTGAAGTGTTGATTGCCGCGGGCGGGTTCGACTGGCCCGGCGGCGCGGACTCCGCCGGCGCGGGACTCGCGGCCTTTTCGCCGCGCGCCGCGTGCGCGGCCCCGCCGTTCGGGAGCGGCGTGGGCGCGGGCGACGAAGGCTTCGCGCCCCCAGCGTTCGCGTCCCCCTTACTCGCCGTTTCAGAAGTCTTCTTGTCGGAGGAAACGGGCGCAACCGGCTTCGCGCCGGCCTTGTCTTCGGCGGCCTTGGCCGCGCCAGCCTCGGCCGGCTTGGCCGCGTCCGGCTTCTTCTCGGACTTCGCCGCGCCGTTCGGGGTCGCCGCCGCAACCGGCTCGTCTTCGACGGGGCCGACGCGCTGCGCCGCGGCGTGCGCGGGTGCGACGAGGGCGGCCGCCGCGAGCGCGGCCAGCCATAGGAACTTCTTCGTCATGCACTCAAACTCCCCTCCGCGCCTGCTCCCCGAAACCGGGGCCCGCCGGGCAATGGCGTGCGCTTCCCTCGCGCTCAGTCGCGACAATACGGGGCGGTCGAACTTCGGCCTGTGGATTTCACGTCCCCGCCACAGTTAAACGACGAAAGCCGTCAAGTTCGCACGTTCGGCGCTGAAGAACCGTTCGGGAATCGCGTCGCTCGGCGGGCCGTTCACGGGCGGCAACTGCTTCGGCTCTCGACTCCGCGCGGCGCGGTCGGGGCCTGCGGCGCGGAGTTCACGGGGCGGTCGGGCTTGCGTGCTCGACCTCTTCGGAATTGTACCCGCCCGATTTCGGGGCTGGCAAGGACTTTGGCGGGAACAGTTGCGGCCAGCGCCCGCCCAGCCGCACGCGCACCACCTCCTCGGCGTCGTCGGCCGTAGCGCATTCCAGACATTCTCGCGCGACCGACTCGGCGAAGCCGGCCTCGACCTCGGCGAGCACGCGCCGCACCCGCGGGATGGCCGCGGGCGTCATGGAGAGATCGCGCGCGCCGAGACCGACGAGGACTGTTGCGTAGGCCGGCGCGGCGGCCATCTCGCCACAGACGAGTGACGGGATGCCGGCCGCGCGCGCGGCCGAGAGGGCGCGCTCGATGCTCTGCAGGACGGCCGGGTGGAGCGAGCGGAACCAGTCGGCCACCGAGTCGTTGCTGCGATCAACGGCCAGGAGGTACTGGACGAGATCGTTCGTGCCGAGGTTGAAGAAGTCCACCTCGCGCGCGAGCTTGTCGGCGACGAGGACGGCCGCGGGCACTTCGATCATCGCGCCGATACGCACGGGCCCGGCCTCCTGCCCTTCCGCGACGAGCCGCTCGCGCTCCTCCTCGACGATGCGGCGCGCGCGGCGCACGTCCTTCACGTCCGAGATCATAGGCAGGAGGAGATCGAGTCGGCCGCGGGCCGCGGCGCGTAGCACCGCGCGCGCCTGCGTGCGCAGCACCTCCTCGCGGCTCAGGCAGTAGCGTATGGCGCGCAGGCCGAGCGCGGGGTTGCGCTCCGCCTCCTGCAGGTTCGCGCCCGGCTTGTCGCCGCCGAGATCGAAGAGGCGCACCTTCGCCCCGTCCTCGCCCGCGAGCGCGGCCACGCGCGAGTAGGCGTCGAACTGCTCCTCCTCGGTCGGCAGCCTCCCGTCGCGCTGCGAGAACAGGAACTCCGTGCGGTAGAGTCCGACGCCGCGCGCCCCGTACCTCGCGACCCCGCCGAACTCGGCCGGGAGTTCGACGTTCGCCCGCAGGACGATCTCGACGCCGTCCGCCGTGCGGAGCGGCGCGTGCGCGGCCGAACCCTCGTCGCCAGCCGCCTCCGCCGCGCGCGGCCTCGAACGCCTCGCCTCCGCCTGCACACGCGCTACCGTCTCGCGCGAAGGATGCAGTATGACCTCTCCGCTCAGGCCGTCAACAGTGATCTCGTCGCCCGTGCGCGCCTGGCGGTAGAGTTCGCGCAGGCCGACGACGGCCGGGATGCCGAGGGCGCGCGCGATGATGGCGGTGTGCGAAGTCCAGCCGCCCGCGTCCGACGCGATGGCGCGGACGTGCGTGAAATCCAGCTCGGCCGCGGCCGACGGCAGCAGCTCGTCGGCCACGAGAATGGCGTCCTCCGTCAGGCCGCGCGGCTCGGCCTCGCCGCCCCCGAGCGCGACGAGCAGGCGGCCGAGTACGTCCTCAACGTCCGACGAACGCTCGCGCAGGTAGTCGTCCTTGATCTCGGCGTAGATCGAGAGCAGGCGGTCGCCGGCGACCTTGACGGCCCACTCGGCGTTGGAGTGTTCGGAGAGGATGTACTCTTCGATCTCGTCGAGGAGCTTGCGGTCTTCGAGCATCAGCAGGTGCGCTTCGAAGATGTAGGCGTGCTCCGCCCCCAGCCTTTGTTCGGCGCGGCGCTTGAGCGAGCGCAACTGGCGGCGCGCGAGGCGGACGGCCGCGCGGAAGCGGCGCACCTCTCTTCGCGCCTCCTGCGCGCCCAGCGTCGCGCGGAAGACCTGCTCGCGCGCGCCGCCGTGGACGCGCAGCACGCGGCCCGCCGCCGCGCCCTCGGCGACCGAGACGCCGCGCCACACGACCTCGCGCTTCCCGTTTTTCTTCCGGCGGCTCACGCCAAGACCTCTTCCCCGAACCCCTGCTCGAAGAGCGCGCACACGGCGTCCAGCGCGTCGCGCTCGTCCTCGCCCGACGCCTCGACGCGCAGCTCCGTACCGCGTGAGGCGGCAAGCACCAGCACGCTCAGGATTGATTTAGCGTCCGCCGCGCCCCCGCCGTCCGCCCGCACGAGCCTGACCGAACTCCTGAACGCGCCCGCAGTCCGCACAAGCTTCGCCGCCGCCCGCGCGTGCAGGCCGAGGCGGTTGATGACGGTGACGCTGCGCCCGATCATAAGAAGCTGTTAGCTGTTAGCTCTTAGCTGTTAGCTCTTAGCTGTTAGCTGTTAGCAAATCCAAAACCGAAGTCCGTTTTAAAGCCGGAAGCTGGTGGCCGTTGCTGGAAGCTGTCTTCTTCCGGCTAACAGCTAATAGCTAACGGCTAAGAGCTTTTTTTCGGCGCGGCCAGCAGCTCGCCGGCGAGGTAGATGGCCTCGCGGCCCTGGTTGCGGACGAGGCCGGCGACTTCTGAGAGCGGGAGGCTGCCCTTGAGGCTCACGAGCTTGATTACCATCGGGAGGTTGACGCCGGTCACGACCTCGACCTCGCCCTCGGAGAGGAACATGGAGGCGATGTTGGTCGGCGTGCCGCCGAACATGTCGGTCAGCAGTAGCACGCCCGCGCCGCGCGAGACGCGCGAGATGGCGCGCT
>DATHBT010000091.1:0-11912 GCA_035295985.1 Pyrinomonadaceae bacterium
AGCAGCCAGGCGTCTTCGACGGAGAGCGCCACGGCGCCGGCGGCCGACGCGGACTCGGCCGTCTCGATGAACTCGGCGGCGGCCGTCATGCCCCGCGCGCGCATCTCTTCGGCGACCTGCTGGACGCCGAATTCTTTCTCGAAGAACTCGCGGCGCGTCTCGCGCACGCGCCGCTCGGCCTCGGTCGTGCGCGCGGGGTTCGCGAGCACGGCGTCGATGATGGCGGGCGCGCGGATGAGCCGCTGCTGGTTGATCGAGATGAGTTCGAGGAGGGAGCCGTCCGCCGTCGCCGCGGCCAGATCGGTCACGGCCTCGTCGGGCGTGCGTGCGTTGAGGACGACGGCCTCGTGCGCCTCGCGCCCGGCGTCGGCGCGGCGGGCGAGGTAGGCGAGCACGCGCGGGCTTGCTTCGGCCGACTGCGCCGCGCCGAGCAGCACGTCCGGCCCCTGCTCGCCGAGCGTCTCCCCGGCGGCCTGCGCGATCTCCGCCTCGGAGTCCGAGCGCAGGACGACGAGGACTTCGAGCAGGTCTTCGGCCGCGAGCGGCAGCAAACCCCTCGCCGCCATCACGCGCGCCTGCGCCGGGGCCGTTCCGCCGACGATGGCCCGCACGACGGGGTTGGTTGAAGTGGTGTTCGCGCTCATCCCGGTTGTCCGACGAGAAGGTTGGCAGAATCCCGAGAGGGAAATAACCGCCGCGGCCGTGGGGACGGCCCGCCGGCTCAGTAGATGTTGAAGTTGTACTGGATCGTCACAAACTGAGACACGGCCCGGCCGTCCTTCGTCGCGGGGACGAACTTCATCCTGCGCGCGGCGTTTATCGAGTTCTCAGTCAGACCGTCGGGCAGGCCGCGGACGACCAGGATATGCCTGACCACGCCGTCCGCCGCCAAGACCATCCGCAAGGTCACGGTGCCCCGCGTCCCGTTCTGGCGCGCCCTCTCCGTGTAGAGCGGCTCCGGCTTCGACAGGATGCGCGCCCTCGTCGTGGTCTCCTTCGCCGACAGGATTTCGGGGCCGCCGGGCGTCGCGCCGAAGGCACCGCCGTACAACCGCAGGGTCTTGAGCTGCTCGCCGAGCGTCTCGATCTCGGCGTGCTTCGGATCGAGTTCGGCGAACCTGCGGAGCGCGGCCTCGGCCTCTTCGAGCCGCTCGCCGGCCTTATCGAGCAGCACCTTGCGCACGTCCTGCGTCTCATCCGTGGCGGCGTTGACGGCGTTGGCGCTCATGCCTGAAAGTGCGATGACCTTCAGGTAGAGCGCGGGCGAGAAGGAAGGGTTAATCCTGAGCACGGCCTCGGCCTCTTCGAGCGCCTTACTGTTGGAGTTGTTGCGCACGTGCGTCACGCCGAGTATGTAGTGCGCCTCCTGGTTGCGCGGATCGAGAGCCAGCGCCCTTTCCGCCGCGCGCGCCGCGTCGTAAGTCTCGTTGAGCCGCAGGAGCGCGTAGGCTAGCGCGGTGACCGCGGCCGGCGAGTCCGGGCGCAGCGCTACCGCCTGCTCTAACGCCTTGCGCGCGTCCTTGAACTTCCCCTTCTTCGCCAGCGCTAGGCCGAGGTGGTGCCACGCCTCCGGGTCGGACTTCTCACGTTTGGTCGCGTCGCGAAGCGACTTGATCGCAGCCTCATTGTCGCCGCGCCGGAAGAGTTCGATCCCGCGCGCCGCCGCGCCGCCCGCGGGCTGCTTCGGCTCCTGGGGGAAGGAGCGCGCGTGCGCGCCCGCGGCGGGCAGGCATGCGCACGCCGAGAGGACGATGCTGAGGGGCGACGCCGAAAGCCTGCGAGGCATGAGCATCTTCTAACTCCCTGACCGCTCGGCGCGCCGTCAAGCGCCGCAGCACTTCTTGTACTTCTTGCCGGAGCCGCAGGGGCACGGGTCGTTCCGTCCGACTTTGGGCTGGCTGCGCGTGACGGTCTTCGTCTTGCCCGCCTCCTCGCCCGCGGCGGCTGCTCCCTGATTCGGCCCGGTGAACATCATCGATGTGGGCCGGGAACGCCTCCGCTGCTGCAACTGTTCGGGCGCTTGTTCGGCGACGACCTGCAGGTTGAAGAGCGAGCGGATCGTGATCGTGTCGATGCGGTCGAGCATCGCCGAGAAGAGATCGAAGCTCTCCTTCTTGTACTCGACGAGCGGATCCTTCTGCCCGTAGCCGACCAGCCCGATGCCCTGCTTCAAGTGATCAATCGCGAGCAGGTGATCCTTCCACTGCGCGTCGATGATGTTGAGCATGATGATGCGCTCGTAGGTGCGCATCGCCTCGACGCCGACCTGCGCCTCCTTCTCGGCGTACTTCTCCTTGAGCCGCTCCCAGATCGCGTCCTGAACCTCGGCGGAAGAAGAGTCGGCGAAATCGATCCCCTCCTTGTCGGCGTCGAAGTCGAAGACGGACTGGAGCTGAATCCTGTAGTTGTCCACATCCCAGTCGTCGGGCGACACTTCGGGGTCGAGGTACTGCTTGGTGAGGTCGGCGAGCAGGTCGCGCGCCACGCCCGTCTCGCCGAGCAGGAACTCGCGCTGGTCGGGCACCTCCATCAACTGGCGGCGCAAGCCGTAGATCGTCTCGCGCTGCTTGTTCATCACGTCGTCGTACTGGAGGAGGTGCTTGCGCGACTCGAAGTTTCTGGCCTCGACCGACTTCTGCGCCGCCTCGATGCGCTTCGAGACCATCTTCGACTCGATGGCGACGCCCTTCTCCATCCCCAAACGCTGCATCAGCGCCTTGACCTTATCGCCCGCGAAGATGCGCATCAGGTCGTCTTCCAGGGAGAGGAAGAAGCGCGACGAGCCGGGGTCGCCCTGGCGGCCGGCGCGCCCGCGCAACTGGTTGTCGATGCGCCGCGCCTCGTGCCGCTCCGTCCCGATGATGTGCAGACCGCCCGCGGCGACGACCTCCTCGTGCTCCGCCTCGACGATCCGCTTGGCGCGCGCGAGGGCCACGTTCATCTGCTCCTCGGTCGCCTCGTCGGGGTCGATCTCGTCGCGCTTCAGGTACTCGCGGGCGAGGAATTCGGGGTTGCCGCCGAGGAGAATGTCCGTGCCGCGGCCGGCCATGTTCGTGGCGATAGTGACCGCCCCTTTACGGCCCGCCTGCGCGACGATCTCAGCCTCGCGGTCGTGGTGCTTGGCGTTGAGGACGTTGTGCGGGATGCCCTCCTTCGTCAGCTTGCGCGAGATCAGCTCCGAGTTCTCGACCGAGACCGTGCCGACGAGGACGGGCTGGCCGCGCTCGTAACACTCCCTGACGTCCTCGACGATGGCGTCCCACTTCTCGCCGATGGTGCGGTAGATCATGTCCGAGTAGTCGCGGCGGATCATCGGCCGGTGCGTCGGGATGACGGCCACTTCGAGCTTGTAGGTGGACTCGAACTCGGCCGCCTCGGTGTAGGCCGTGCCGGTCATGCCGGAGAGCTTTTCGTAGAGGCGGAAGTAGTTCTGCAAGGTGATCGTGGCGAGCGTCTGGTTCTCGCGCTCGATCTTGACGCCCTCCTTGGCCTCGACCGCCTGGTGCAGGCCGTCCGACCAGCGGCGGCCGGGCATCGTGCGCCCCGTGAACTCGTCAACGATGATCACCTCGCCGTCGCGGACGATGTACTGGTGGTCGAGCTTGTAGAGCGTGTGGGCTTTCAGGGCCTGCTCGACGCAGTGCAGCATCTCCATGTTCGCCGGATCGTAGAGGTTGCCGACGGCGAGCAGCCGCTCGGCGCGGTCAACGCCGTCCTCCGTCAGCACGGCCGAGTGCTGCTTCTCGTCAACGATGTAGTCGCCGGTGACACGCTTCTTGCCCGACGCGTTGTCCATCTCCTCCGTGCCGCGCTTGAGGTGCGGGATCACGTCGTTGGCGCGGTAGTACTTGTCGGTCGCCTCGTCCGAGGGGCCGGAGATGATGAGCGGCGTGCGCGCCTCGTCGATGAGGATCGAATCGACCTCGTCAACGATGCCGAAGTAGTGGCCGCGCTGGACGCAGGTGGCGAGGTCGAACTTCATGTTGTCGCGCAGGTAGTCGAAGCCGAACTCGTTGTTCGTGCCGTAGGTGATGTCGGCCGAGTAGGCGTCCTTGCGCTCCCAGTCGTCCATGTCGTTCTGGATGACGCCGACCGAGAGGCCGAGGAACTTGTAGATGCGGCCCATCCACTCGGCGTCGCGCGAGGCGAGGTAGTCGTTGACGGTGACGACGTGGACGCCGCGGCCCGTGAGCGCGTTCAGATAAGCGGGGAGCGTGGCGACGAGCGTCTTGCCCTCGCCGGTTCGCATCTCGGCGATCTTGCCGGAGTGGAGGGCCATGCCGCCGATGAGCTGCACGTCGAAGTGACGCATCCCCGTGGCACGCACCGAAGCCTCGCGGCAGACGGCGAACGCCTCGGGCAAAATCTCGTCGAGCGCCGCGCGCTCGCGCCGCTTGCGATCTTCGGGGTCGCGCGCGTCGGCGACGGCGCGCGCGACCGTCTCCTTGAACTCGGCGGTCTTCGCCCGCAAGCCCTCGTCCGAGAGTTGCTTGACGGACGCTTCCAGCTCGTTGATGCGCTGGACATCGGGCTGGAGACCTTTGAGGTAACGCTGGTTCTGGCTGCCGAAGACTTTGGTGAGAAACTTGTCGATCATCTTGACCCTCTCTCGGAAAACCGGGCGCGCGGCACCTTCGCTCGTCGAGTGCCGCCACGGCGCACGCCCGCGCGCAGTGGCGCAACGTGCGATTCTAAGTTGTGCGGGAGTTGCCGGGCAAGCGGGCCTTCGGCGGGGGCTTGCCGGCCGGGCGGGTCAGGGGATGGCGAGGCTTTGGCTGAGGAGGTTGCCGACCTCCTCGCGCGACATTTCCAGCTTCAACGCGAGCCGCTTGCCGCTCGCCGAGGCCTTCATGTTGTTGAGGATTTCGACGCCGGGCAGTCCGCGCTGCGACTGGCGCGCGATGCCGAGCAGGAGGCCGGAGGTGACGGCGAGCTGCGTCGCGCGGCCCTCTTCGGCGGCGTCGGCCGCGAGTTCGGCCGTGAAGCGTTCCCCGAGGCTGACGGTGAGCGTCACCCTCTCGACGCCTTCGAGGTAGGCGAGCGCGCGGCTGTCGCCGAGCACGCGGACAAACTCCTCGGTCAGCCTGCGCCAGCGCGCGTTGACGGCCGCGCCTTCCGTGATGCGCACGCCGCCGAGTGCCCCGTTTTCGTCGCGCGCGGCCTCGACCGTGAAGGTAAAGTAGTCGCCCGGCTTGAGTTCGCCCGCGGCGGCCATGCGGCGCGCGCGCGCGAGCAGATCGCGGAAGGGCTGCGGATCGACTTGCTGTAAACGGGCCGCCGCCAGGGTGAAATTCTCCTGCTGCGACGGGCCGGACTTCGTCCCCTGCGCCGTCGAGGCGAGCGCGGCCGAGAGAACGAGCGAGCCGACGACGGCGCGCAGCAGCACCCGCTGCTGCCGCGCGGTCAACCTGTTCGCTTCAGTATTTGTAACCTTCTCGTCCACCGTCTGAAACTTTAACACGCCGCCGGCCGCGCTGTCGTGGCCGCGGCGGCACGGGCCGTCAACTGGTCGGGGCGGGCGTCACGTTCTTGTTGATGAGCTTCGAGACGAGCGCGCCCGCGTCCTTGCGCGGCATGTTGAAGGTGAGCACGATCTGCTTCGCCTCGGACGTGACCTTGACGCTCTTAAAAATCTGCTCCTCGTCCTTCCCCTTCTTGCTGACCGCGCCGATGAAGAGCAGCCCGTTGTAGCCGCTCGCCATGCGCGACGCCTCCTCGGCCGACGCCATGTCGGAGGCGACGCGCACGTCAACCTGCTGATCGTCGAGCTTGAGCTTCATCAGCAGGTGCTTCGTGCCTTTCAGCGCCGCGAGGATTTTGCTGTCGCTTAAGGCCGAGACGAATTCCTTGGCGAGCAGCTTCATCTTCTCGTCGCTCGCCGCGCCGCCCGTAATCACGACGTTCGTCAGCACCCCGTCGTCCTGCCGGTCGGCCTCGACCGTCATTTCGAGCGTGCCTTCCAGGTTGATCTCGCCCGCCTCCTTCATCCGCTTGCCCTCTTTGAGCAAGTCCTCGAAGGGCTTGGTGTTGATCGTCGGGAACTGTTCCGCCCCCGCCTCCTTCGCGATCCGCTCGGCCTCCTCGACCGACTGCGGCGCGGCCGGCGAAGCAGTGGGCGAAGGCGAGGCGGACGGCTCGCCCGCGTTCCCCGCGACCTCTGGCGACGCTTCGGGCGAGGGCGACGGGCTAGGCGTCACGCGCGCGCGCCGCTGGCGCGGCTGGCGCACCACGGGCATCGGAGTCGGGGCGACGGTCTCGACGAGCACCGGGTCTTCGGCCGAGCCGGGCGGGTTCTGCAGGTCGTAAGGGTAGTAGAGCTGCTGCGCGGCGAGGTTGATGATGACGGCGCGCTCCTGCACCTCGGTCTTCCTGTAGTCCTCGCTGACGACGCGGAAGGCTGACAGCGTGTTCGCCAGCGCGAAGGTGTCGCGCACGGCCGGCACGTAAACCACCGCCGCGAAGAGCGCGGCGTGGGCGACGACCGACGCGCCGAGCAGGCGCAGCAGCGGCCCCACGCGCGCCGCCTCGTCGCCGTTGAGTTTATAGTGCGTGTGGAAGATTTCCATCCCTTGTCACCCTGCCGGTTCCCATCAACGCCCGAAGACGCCGAGGCAAACTCGCGCCCGCAAGCTCTTTAGACGTTTTTGCGGCACTGATCGTTGCGGTTATCTACGACAACTTAACACCGCCCGTGAAGTTTTCACAACGCGGGCGCGCTACAATCCCTTCCATGCCACGGTTTAGCGGGGGTAGAGGCGGGGGCGGGCGGGGCAGCGGGGGCGGACGACGCGGCAGGACTCGCGACGACGACCCGCGCGGCTCTGCCGGCGCGCGGCGTCACGACGGGCGCGGCGCGTCTGAGCAGCGCGGGCGCGGGGAACGCCCCCAAGGCCCGCCGGCCGCCGCTTTTAACGACGCAATCGAGCGCACGGCCGCCCGCGCCGCCCGCCAACGCCCCGTCCGCGAACTGCTCGAAGGCATCGGCACGCCGGCGCCGGCCCCGTTCAGGCCCGACCCTTTCCAGCTCGAAGCACTCGCCGCGGTCGAGCGCGACGACGTGCTCGTCACGGCCCCGACGGGCAGCGGCAAGACATGGATCGCGCGCGAGGAGATCAGGCGTCTGCTCGACGCGGGCAAGCGCGCCTGGTACACCAGCCCGCTCAAAGCCCTGACCAACTCGAAGTACCACGAGTTCTCCGAAGCCTTCGGCGCTGAAGCCGTCGGAATCCTGACGGGCGACCGCAAAGAAAACTCCGACGCGCCGCTCGTCGTCGGCACGACCGAGGTCTATCGCAACCAGCTCTTCGACGCGATGCGCGAGGGCCGCGATCTTCGGGCCGATCTGGTCATCCTCGACGAAGCCCACTACCTCTCGGACGAAGATCGCGGCCACGTCTGGGAGGAGGCGATAATACTTACGCCGCCGCGCGTGCGCCTGCTGATGCTCTCTGCCACGGTCGGCAACGCCGGCGAGTTCGCCGCGTGGATCGAAGAGGTTCGCGGCGTCAACTGCTCGGTCGTCGCGCGGCCCGGCGCGCGGCCCGTCCCGCTTCGAGCGGCCTTCCTCTACCCCGACGGTCAGCTCGCGCCGCTGCTCGATCAGTCGGGCCGGCTCAACCACGAAATTTCCAACTACCTAATGCACGCGAACGCGCGCGGCCAGCAGCATCCCCGGTTCGGCGAACAACGGCGCGACGAACGACGCTCCACGCGGATGAACATCCCCGAAATGCCGCCCGGCTCGCTCCTCGCCGCGCTCGGCGCTTACGACCTGCTGCCGGCAATCGTCTTCCTCCCCACGCGACGGCGCTGCGACGAGTCGGCCGCCGAAGCCGCGCTCGGCCGCCGCTCCGACAACGAACGCCGCGAGGCCCGCCGCGCGCTGCTCAAAGAACTCGCCGAGCGCCAACCGGAGATCAGGAAGCACCGCCACTGGGACATCACCGTCCGCGCCGGAGTCGCCTCGCACCACGCCGGACACCTGCCCGCGTGGAAGCTGGCAGTCGAGAAGCTGATGGCCGCGGGGCTGCTCGACGCGATCTTCGCGACCGCGACCGTGGCCGCCGGCGTTGACTTCCCCGCGCGCACCGTCGCCGTCACCAACATGGACGCGCGCACGGGCCGCGGCTGGCGTCCGCTCTCGGCCTCCGAGTTTCAGCAGATGACCGGGCGCGCCGGACGGCGCGGGCGCGACCGCGTCGGCTTCGTCGTCGCCGCGCCGGGCATGCACCAGGAGCCGCAACGGATGGCGACGCTCTTGCAATCGCCGCCCGACCCGCTCGAAAGCCAGTTCCGCGCAACCTACACGACCCTGCTCAACCTGCTCGACGCCTACGGCGGCTTCGCCGGAGTGCGCGAGACGGCCGCGCGCAGCTTCGCGCACCGCGACACGCTGGAGCGCATCGCGGCGGTCGAGCGCGAGCGTGACGCGGCCGAGCGGCGCATCGCCGAGAAACTCCGCGCCGCCGGCTGCGATCTCCCGCCTTCTGTCGCGCGCGGGCTCGAACGCCTCGCCTCCGCGCGCGACCGCCTGCTGACCGGCGCGCCGCAGACGAACTTCGAGGTCTTCCTCGCGTGGCTCGACGAGGTGGTCGTGCCCGGCCGCGTCGTCGGCATCGGGCGCGGGAGCAAGCGTCTGGTCTTCGTCACCGAGCGGCGCGAGGGCGCGTTCTCAGGCCAGCGCGAGGACGGCCGCCGCGCCACCTACACGCTCGACCGCATCGGCCGCGTTTTTTCGGAAATCTACCCGCGCACCGAGAACGCCCGCGACGCCGCCTTTGCCGACGTTCACGCGCGCCGCGTCCCGGCGCTCGACGAGCCGCGGCTGCGCGACGCCCGCGCGCATTCGGACGAGGCCGTCGCCCTCATCAACGATCTGATGGACGAGCTGTCCGCGCCCGCGCGCCGCGGCAGCAAGGGGCCGACCGCCGGGCGGAGGGGCGAGATCGGGTTGACCGAGGAGCAGCGGACGGCGTGCGAGGAGGCGCTGTGGTCTGTCGTCGGCGAGGCCGCGACGGTCGAGCAGTTGGGCCGGCGCGTGGAAGTCCTGCGCGGCGAGGTCTGGCAGCCCTTCGAGCGGCGCGCGCGCGTGCTCTCGCACTTCGGCTATCTGGAGTTCGAGCGCGAGCGCGTCACCGAGCGCGGGCGCTGGCTCGCGGACCTGCGCGTTGATCGCCCGCTGCTCGTCGGCGAGGCCATCGAGCGAAACCTGTTCGCCTCGCTCGACGCACCGCGCGCCGCCGCCCTCGCCGCCGCCCTCGCCGCCGACGCCGAGCGCGACTACGGACAGCTCGAACTAGACGACTCGCTCGTCCAGACGCTCGCCGCCTTCGAGCGGATCGCCTACGAGGTCGGCAGCGCCGAGTGGCAGCAGGGGATAGAACCCGCGCCGGAGATCAACTTCTCGGCCGCCGCCGCGGCGGCACGTTGGGCGCGCGGCGCTTCGTGGGAGACGCTCGTGCGCGAGACGCGCGCGGAGGAGGGCGATCTCTTCCGCATGCTCTCGCGCACGGGCGAATCACTGCTGCAAATCTCGAACCTCCGCGAGTCGCAGCCCCGCGCGGCTCGCGTCGCCGCCGAGGCCGCCGGGGCAGTCCTACGCGAGCCGGTGCGGAGCGAAGACGTTTTGTAAAAGGCGGGTGGAGTTTTATGAGCGAGGGGTGTCGGGCGAATGCGCGCGCGGCGTTCGTCTCCGTTCTGTTGGCTTGCGTCGCGCTCGCCGCTTGCGGGCGGGCTTCGGAGCAGGGGCAAGGTGATATGTCGGCGACCGCGGGGCGGGTTGATCGAGGGGCGGGGCGGGACGGCGGGGAGCGCGCCGCCGGGCCGGTCGTCTACGTCGCGCTGGGCGACTCGACGGGCGTCGGCGTGGGCGCGCGGAAGGGCGGCGGCTACGTCGCGCGGCTGTTCGAGCGGATCGAGCGCGAGCGCGCGGGGTCGCGCGTGACGAACCTGTGCGTGAGCGGCGCGGAGACGCGCGACGTGATTCGTTCCCAACTGCCGCGCGTCCGGGACTTGCGGCCGACGCTCGTCACCGTCGGCATCGGCATCAACGATCTGACGCACGGCGTCGAGGTCGAGCAGTTCCGGCGCAACTACGAGGAGTTGGCCGCGTCCTTGCGCGCCGCGACGGACGCGCCCGTCGTCGTGACGAACGTGCCCGACATCTCGACCGCGCCGCGCGTGCCCGAGTTCATGCACGAAGGCGTGCGCCGGCGCATCGCGCTCTTCAACGAGGTGATCGCCGACGCGGCGGCGCGCCACGGCTTCAAGCTCGTGGACGCCTACGGGATGAGCCGCGAGATCATCCCGCGCCACCCGGAGTTCTTCTCGGCGGACGGCTTCCACCCGTCGGACGAGGGCTACGAGTACTGGGCCAAGATGATGTGGCCCGCGGTCAAGGAGACTGTCGGCGCGTGACGGCGGCGCACGCGCCGGAGGCGTCCGCCGGTTCGGCGGCCGATTACGGCCGCCCGCGTGCCGTGTGCTAACATGAACGGCGGAACGCGCGCCCGCTGCGGGCCGTATCAGTTGTTTAGGAGGTTCCGATTTAGATGAACAACGATCCGCGGTACAACACGGGCGACTGCCTTCGCGACACGTTCCGCTTCCTGGCAGACGCCTCTTTCGCCGTCCTCCCGCGCGACACGGCGTACAAGCTCGGCGAGTTCGAGAAGAATTTCTGGGGCGGCGTGCGCTGGTGCGCCGAACGCAGCATCGCTTGCATCGACGACACGCTGCACGGTGCCGACACCCTGCGCACGCAGTGGCAGATGAAGCGCGACGAGGAGGAGGCCCGCCGGCGCGCCGCCCGCGAGGCCGGCCCCAGCGCCGGCCCGACCGAGAGCCCGGCGGGAGGCATTTAAGAATTTTAGATTGCGGAATGCGGATTGCGGATTAGAAAGCAGATTGTCTTTTCAATCCGAAATCCGCATTCCGCAATTGAGGTATCGGATGCAGGTTCTGTTGGCCGAAGAGTACGGGTTCTGTTTCGGCGTCGAGCGCGCCGTGCAGATGGTGGAGGGCGCGCTCTCGGAGGGCGCGGTCGTGCGCACGCTGGGGCCGCTCATCCACAACACGCAGGAGATCGCGCGCCTGGAAGCCGGCGGCGTCCGCACCGTTGATGCGCCCGCGGAAGTCTCCGCGGAGGTGACGGCCGTCATACGCGCGCACGGCGTCACGCCCGAAGTGCAGCGCGAGCTGGAGGGGCGCGCGGGGCGGGTCGTCGATGCGACGTGCCCGTTCGTGACGAAGGTGCAGAAGCTGGCCGAGCGCGCCGCCTCGGAGGGGCGCGACGTGGTCGTCGTCGGCAACCCCGATCACCCTGAGATGATCGGCGTGAAAGGCTACGCGCCGGACAACGCGCACGTCGTCCGAGACGCGGCCGAAGTCGCCGCGCTCCCGCAACTGCACGCGCCGCTCGTCGTCTCGCAGACGACGATCAAGCTCTCGACATTCCTCGAAGCGGCCGAGGCCGTGCGCGCCAAGGCGGACGCGGAGCCGCAGGTCGTCAACACCATCTGCTCCGCGACGCGCGACCGGCAGGACGCGGCGCGCGCGCTCGCCGGCCACGTCGATGCCTTCTACATCATCGGCGGCAAGCACTCGTCGAACAGCATCAAGCTGCTCTCGGTCTGCCGCGAGCAGTGCGAGCGCAGCTTCCTGATCGAGACGCCGGACGAGATCAACGCGGACGACCTGCGCGGCGCGGAGCGCGTGGGCGTCACGGCCGGGGCTTCGACGCCGAACTGGCTGATCGAGCAGGTCGTCGCGCGCCTCCGCGAGATCGGCGAGGGCTTCGTGCTCCTGCTGGCCGCCCTGAAGGGCATCCCGCCCGATTACTACAGCGCGGGCAAGCTCGACGGCGCGGGGCCGTGGCGGTTGTTCCGCTACGTTACCCTGCCGCTGCTCGCGCC
>DATHBT010000092.1:0-8146 GCA_035295985.1 Pyrinomonadaceae bacterium
ACGACGGCATGACTGGCACTGAAGGCGCTGCGTGCCGGTGCGGTTGAAGCCCGATTTAACCTGTCGCTCGGAGCTGTCGCAGTGGGGACATCGGTGCATGTCAAGCCTTATAGCATCATCAGGTCTGATCTAGGCAATCCCCCCGCCGGCCGGATGTTGACAGGGCGGGCCGAAAAGTTGACTATTAATAATCCTTCGCGCCGAGAAGCCCGCCGTCCAGCGCCGCATTCTTAAGTCGAACGGCCTCGCGCCCGCAGCGGGGAGTTAAAGAGGCCGTCAGGAGTTCACCTCGCAGGGGAGAAGAGTTGCCCTCAGGGTCGGCCAATTACGCGAGCTTTAGCCGCGGCGCGCGACCGCGCGGGCGGGGGCGTGTGGCCTCGCACCCGCGCGTGCTCTCGACGAGCGGCTACTTTGTGACGACCGCGCTCGTCGCGGCCCTCACGCTGCTCGCCGTCTGGTGGGTGCTCGTCACGGGGGGGTACGAGGAGCCTTGGCTGCCGGCGGGCGTGGCGGCGGGCGGCGTGCTGGTGGCGGCCGTGGCAGCGCGCGAGGTGCTGGTGCGCCGCGCCTGGGCGCGCTTCACGCGCGAGCTTGAGTTTGAGATGGGCCACCGCGGCGAGGCCGCGAAGCCCGCCGCGACGACCGCCCCCCCCTCTCGGCGCAAGGAGTCCGGCAGGTCCAGCAGGTCGGGCAAGTCGGGCCTGCGCGCGGCGGCCGAATCCCTGCGCGCGCTGCAACAGCGGCTCGCGCAGGCCGAGGAGGCGGGCGCGCAGCAGCCGGCCGCGCACCTCGAAGCCTTCCGGCTCTGCGAGCAGTACCTGGCGAGCACGGACGAAGCGCTGCACGACGGGCGGGGCGCGCCCGAAGTGCGCGTGGCGCTGCGCGCCGGTCAGGAGCGCGTGCGCGGGCTGCGCAAGCACCACCTGCTGGCCTGGGTGCGCGGCGAGGCCCGGCGGCTGACGCAGGAGGCGCAGCGCCGCGCCAGCGTTTCGGCCAGGATCGAGACGGCCGAGCGCGCGTTCGATGTCATCAGCGAGGCACTCAGGGAGTACCCGGAGGAGGCGGAGCTTCGCGACTCGGCCGCGGCCGTGCGGACTTACATCGCCTCCGTAAAGGTGTCTCACTGGGCCGAGCTGGCCGAGCGCGCGGCCTTCCGCGGGCGCTTCAACCGCGCCGTCGCGCGTTACCGCGACGCGCTCTATTACCTCTCGCGGGCGGAGATGAACGAGGACGCGCGCGCCGCCACGGCCGAGCGCATCAACCGCGAGATCGAGCTACTGCGCGCGCGCATCGCAACGGGCGATGGGGCCGGGCGCGGGCGCGCGTGGGAAGAAAATCGCGGCTGACGGCTGACGCGCCGTTTGCCTGCGTGGCCGCCGCCGTGCGAAAATTACGGCCCGTCAGAGCCGGCGCGCTTCCCGTAGCGAAAAGCGGGGACGGCGGCCCCCGCGCGTTAATGTGCGCGGGGCGAGGCAGCCCCGGACGCCGGCCCGGCATCAATCTTGTCACGGCGCAATTGCGGGTGAATCTCAGGGCGTGCCGAGTCCGGGCGCCCTCTCCACAGGAAGTAAAGACGATGAAAGTTTTAACAGCAGTTCTGGCCGCGGCGGTCGTCTGTTCGACGGTCGCGCTCCCGGCAAGCGGGCAGGAGAAGAAGAAGGCGGACGAGGCGCAGCCGCCGAAGCAGAGCGCCCCGGCTAAGGCGTCGGAGGCCAAAGAGTCGCAGCCGGCGACGGCCGAGGCGGGCACGCCGCAGGCCCAGCGCCGGGTCATCCCGGAGGACAGTGTCTATACTGATCGGACTGACTACCTGCTGGGCCTGGGCGACGTGCTCTCGCTCAAGGTGTTCGGCGAGCCACAGTTCGACACCGAAATGGTCGTCGAGGACAACGGCAACGTCGAAGTCCCCTTCGCCGACGCGTCCCTCCCGGCGCGGTGCCGCGACGTGAAGGCCCTGCGTAAGGACATCCTCGCGTTGCTCTCGGAGTTCCTGAAGAAGCCCAGAATCGATCTGCGCGTCACCAAGCGCGAGAGCCGCCGCCCGGCCATGGTGTACGGCGCGGTGCGCGGCGGGGCGCAGTACCAATTGCAGCGCCGCGCGCGCCTGCTCGAACTGCTGTCGCACAGCGGCGGCGTCAGCGAGTCGCACAACGGCACGATCCAGATCTGGCACACCGAGCCGCCGATGTGCGAACAGGACGTACCGGAGGACGCCCCGAAGAAGGCCGAGGTCGGTGAAGACGAGCTGGGGCTGCCGTTCGAGGTTTACCGCGTCGCCGATCTCAAGCTGGGCCTGCCCGAGGCCAACCCCTACATCCGCAACGGCGACATCGTGTACGTGGCCGAGGCGTCGCCGATCTACATCGTCGGCAACGTCGTGTCGCCGAACAACCTCCACCTGCGCCAGGGGATGACCCTGTCGCGCGCGCTCGCCACAGTCGGCGGCGTCCGCGACGACGGCAACCAGTCGAAGATCAAGATTTACCGCCTCAACCAGCAGACGATGAGGCAGCAGGAGATCATCGTAGATTACAAGGCGATCAAGTCGAACAAGATACCTGACTTCGAGCTACAGCCCTACGACATCATCGAGGTGCCGAAGAAGGGCTTCAGCGCGAAGAACCTCAGGGATATGGTGATCGGCATAGGGACGACGAGCGCGACGGGCTTAGGCGCGAGCCTGCCGATGCGGGTACTTTACTGACGCGGGCCGCCCGCGCCGGCCCCCGCGCCGTTGGCGGGGCGGCGCTGGCTTGCGAGTTGATCTGCACGGGGGAGGTTCTCCAGTTGGCTGACCGAAGAGTTGGGGCGGGCGTCTCGGCCGCGCGCAAGCGCCGCGGGCGTACGTCGCTGCTGTTGAGCGCGGCAGTGGTCGTCGTCGTCATCGCGCTAATCTGGACGGAGCAGGTGGCGCTGCTCTACGTGCTGGCGACGCTCAGCGTCGCGTCGCTGCTCGTCGTCGTCGCGTTCTCCGACCTCCGCGGGGCACGCCGCGTGACGCCGCCGACGCCGGGCGACGACGCGGCTGCCGCGGGCGACGCGATGAACGCCGCCTCCGCCACGACCGCGCGAGCCGGCCGCCGCTAAGCACTCGGCCGACGCCGGCCGCGCCGCCACGCCGGAGGGCAACTAAAGAGGGCGCGGGCGATCAGCTTCGACTGATCGCCCGCGCCCTCTTTTTAACTCACCCCCGCCCGGCGCGGCCCGCTACCGCGTCCCGACGCCCTCGTGCTCGCCGGTGATCACCTCGATCTCTTCCTTAACATCCTTCAGCTCCGCGGTCACGGCCTCGACCTTGCCGCCGACCTGCGCCACGTCGTCGCGGACGGCCTCCACCTCGCCCGTGATCTCCTCGACCTTTTCCTCCAGCTTCTTCTCGGCCGCCTTCGCGCTGGCCTCCTCGATCACGCGCAGAACCTCGCCCGGCTCGGGCGAGACCTTGAGCGCCTCGATTTCGGGATCGCGCTCGAAGCTGAAGCGGCGCACCTGATCGAGCTGGTGCGTCAGGTGGTCAAGCATCTCCAGGGTCTTGGCCGCCTTCTGCTCGGCGAGCATGTTGACCTGCAGCTCAAGCTCGGCCCGCTTCTCGCTCGCGCGCGCCATGCGGTTCTGCGAGATGAGCACGAAGGTGGAGAGGAAGATGGCTTCGAGCGAGACGATCATCGTCAGCAGGCCGTAGGGGAACTCGTCGAAGACGCCCAGGCCGAAGCGCGCGAACAGCCCTATGTTGAGCACGATCCAGACGCCGAACCAGACGACGTGCAGATAGACGAAGGCCATCGAGCCGGAGAAGAGGGTGATCCGGTCGGCCACCCGGTCGGTGAGGGTGCGCCGCTCGTCGTCGCGCCGCTGCATCTCGGCGAGCGCGGCGATGTTCTTCCGTATGATCTCGTCCTGCGAGACCGGACGATCGCCCATCCTTCTGTTGCCTCCGGGTCGTCCGAAATTCCCGCTTGTTCTTGACTGCCGGGCCGAGGAGAGTCTAACCCCGCTTTAACAAACCGTGTGCCAGCCCGCGACGGTGGCGGCGTCTGTGCGTTTGCGTGCAGATGGCGGCGCGTGCCACGGTCGAAACTGATACGCCAAGCGGACGGCACGTAGCCGTTCAATTCAGGGAGCGCGGGTGGAACGCGGCGGGAATCAGGGCGGGGGCGGGGGAAGCGCCCGGGGCGCTCGCGGCAGGGGTTCTCTGGATCGTACTTTGCTGCGCGGCTGCGCGGCTGCTATAACTGTCTTGGCCCCGGCCGGGGCCGGCCGAGGCAAAGCTCCAACGTCAACGGCTTCATTAAGCAAGCGAGCGCGCCCTCCCCAGCTCGACAAGGAAGGTGACAATAAAGATGCGACGCGCCCTCTTTTCGCTCTGCGTCTCGGCGCTGCTGGTCGCGGCCACCGCGCCGCCCGCGCGGCCCTACAGCCACCACTACACCAGCTCATCGACCCCGCAGAGCCTGACGCGGGTGCGGTGGAACGCTTCGACGATCAACATCACGCTCTCGACCTCGCTCCAGAACCCGCCCCCGAACATCAAGGCCGGCAGCGACGTGGAGGGGGCGGCGCGGCGCGCGCTGCGGCGCTGGTCGGAGGCGGCCGGCATCACCTTCAACATCTCCGTGGGCGGCCAGCAGTTGGTGGGCAACGACGGCGTCAACCTGATCACGGTCGCGGCCGAGAATGCCCTGACCTTCGTGCCCGGCGATTCGAGGACGGGGGCCGCGCGGGTCTTCTTCGACCCGACGACGGGCTTCATCGCCGAGGCCGACGTGACGGTCAACCCCGCCCGGCAGTTCTCGACCGACGGCACGCACGACACCAACGATCTCGAATCGACCTTCGTCCACGAGATCGGGCACATGCTCGGCCTCGAACACTCGGGCGTCGTCGGCGCGACGATGCAGCCGCGGCAGTTGCGGAACTTCTTCGATCTCAAGCAGTTCACCCCGCGCACGCTCTCGGACGACGACATCGCCGGCATCCGCTCGCTCTACAATCGCGCGCCGCTCCTGCCCTCCGGCTCCATCGCCGGCTCGGTCAACTACGGCGCGGGCGCGCACGTCTTCGCCGAGAACCTCTTCACGGGCCGCGTCCACGGCAGCGCCATCACGCTCTCGGACGGGTCTTACCGCATCGATCACCTGCCGGGGGGCACGTACCGCGTCATCGTCGAATCCCTGAACGAGCCGGTCTTTGCGCGCGAGATCGCGGAGTCGCGCGGGCCGTACACGGGCATCAGCAGCAACGTCCCCTTCCAAGTCGCGACGGCTGAGACTAGCGTCGCTGTCGGCGCGACCTCGGTCGTCAACTTCACCGTCGGCGGCGCGCCCTTCGTCAACCTGCGGCGGCATGGTCTCAGCACTCCGTCCGGGGTTATCTTCCACGGTGGCCCGATGCCTCTCACACCCGGCGCGAGCTACCGCTATTACGTAGGCGGCGATGGCGTAGAGAATGTTCCGGCGACGAGTTTCGCATTCACTACCCCCTTCATTACTATCGACCCCTCTAGTTACACCCTGCACCCGCCGGGTACTTTGTTCCTCGCGCAGGACGCACCATTCTTTATCGCCAGCTTCGACATCGCGGTGACCGACACGGCGAAGTTCGGCGACTACAGCCTGCGCGCGCAGGCCCCGTCGGGCGAGTTGGCCTACCTCGCGGGCGCGGTCGTCATCGATCCGTACACGGATAGGGTGGAGCTGAACCCGATTGAGGCGAACGACTTCTTCGTCCGCCAGCAGTACCGCGATTTCCTCTTCCGCGAGCCGGAGCCGACGGGGCAGCAGTTTTGGGAAAGCATCCTGAACAACTGCCCGAACGTGTTCAACACCGATCCCGCAAGCCCTTCGCGGCAGTGCGACCGCAACCTCGTCTCCGCCTCATTCTTCACCTCGGTCGAGTTTGACATCAAGGGCCGCTACATCATCCACTTCTACCGCCTCGGCCTCGGCCGCAGCCCGACCTACGCCGAGTTCAACGCGGCCATGCGGTTCATCAGCGGCGCGACCGAGGCGGAGGTGAACCAGAGGCGTGCGCAGTACGCCGCGAACTTCGTCGCGCGCTCCGACTTCCAGAACGTCGCGGCGCTGCCCAACGAGCAGTTCGTCAACGAGCTGATGAACCGCTACAGCTTGCAGCAGATCACGACGAACGACCCGGCCGACCCCGACCGCAGGACGCAGGTGACGCTGACGCGCGCCGACCTGATCGCGCGGCTCAACTCGGGCGCGCTCACGAAGGCGCAGGTGATGCGGGCCATCGTCGAGAGCCGAGAGGTGTCGAACGCCGAGTTCAACCGCGCCTTCGTCACGTTGCAGTACTTCGGGTATCTCAGGCGCGACCCCGATCCGGGCGGCTTCAACAGTTGGCTCACCTTCCTGAACGCGAACCCGAACGACTTCTACACGATGGTCAACGGGTTCGTGAACTCGCGGGAGTACCGCACGCGCTTCGGCCAGCCCTGACGCGGCCGGGGAGGGGAAGCCCGCGCGCCACGCGCCCCTCTCGGATGACATAAGCCACGGCCGACGCGCCGGCCGCACGGCGCAGATAAAACGGGCCGGGTCACTCGAAGTGACCCGGCCCGTTTTATCTGCCCGCACTGTCTTGCGTCGCCCTCTACAGGCGGGCAAGTCGGCCCTCCCCCAAGAGCCGCCAGCTTAGTCGCTGATCATGATGCCGTCGGAGATCATAATGCCGTCGCTGATCATGATGCCGTCCGAGATCATGATGCCGTCGCTGATCATGATGCCATCGAGGATGATGATGCCGTCGGAGATCATGATGCCGTCGCTGATCATGATGCCGTCGCTGATCATGATGCCGTCTGAAATCATAATCCCGTCGGAGATCATAATCCCGTCCGAGATCATAATCCCGTCCGAGATCATAATCCCATCCGAGATCATGATGCCGTCCGAGATCATGATGCCGTCCGACAGCAGGGCGCCATCGCTAATCATGATGCCGTCGGAGATCATAATGCCGTCGCTGATCATGATGCCGTCCGAGATCATGATGCCGTCGCTGATCATGATGCCGCCGGCGAGGACGAGTCGGCCGCCGCTCACGACCCCGGCTGCCGCCGTGCTGTCATCGCGCGCGCGGTCGCTGATCATGATGCCGTCGCTGATCATGATGCCGTCGGACAGCATGGCGCCGTCGCTGATCATAATCCCGTCGGAGATCATGATGCCGTTGCCGAAGAGGAAGCCGTCGGAGATCATGATGCCGTCGGAGATCATGATGCCGTCCGAGATCATGATGCCGTTGATCAGGGCGGGGCGCTCGGTGAAGAGGACGCCGTTGGCGTAGAGCACCTGGTCGCTGATCATGATGCCCTCGCCGCCGATCCGGCCGCCGCTGACGGAGGCGAGCGTGGTGTTGCCGGAGAAGAGCGCGTCGCCCGCCTTGAGGCGGTCGGCCCGCGGGTTGATGGCGCGGGCCATAGAGGCGGCGCCGATGGCGTTGACCAGCCCCGCGCCCTGCGACATCACGCCCTGCGTGCCGGTCTGGAACTTCTGGCCGGGGAGCCGCTGCGCCGTGCGCGCGAGCGCGGCCTTGACCATCGAGGGGCGGAGCGAGCCGTTGGCCTGGAGCATCTGCGCGACCACGCCCGCTACGACCGGCGCGGCGAAGGAGGTGCCGGAGAACTTGAAGTAGTTCGCGTTCCCCTGCACGCGGTCGGCGTTCTCGGTGCGGAGCGTGGCCGTCGGGTCGGTCGAGACGGCGGCGATCAGGTGGCGGCCGGGCGCGACCACGTCGGGCTTAGCAAGGCGGTCGAGCGCGGTCGGCCCGCGCGAAGACCACTCGGCGACCGTGTCGTCCGAGCGGCGGACGGTCTGGTGGGAGTCGGTCGCGCCGACCGTGATGACGTAAGGCGAATTGCCGGGGCTGCTGATCGAGCCGTAAACGGTGCGTCCGTCCGAGGAGCGGCCGAGGTTGCCGGCCGAGGCGACGACGACGATGCCGGCGCTGACGGCGCGGGCGACGGCGCGGCAGAGCGGGTCGTTGCGGAACGACTCGCGAACGGGCGTGCCGATGCTCATGTTGAGGACGCGAATCTGGAAGCGGTCGCGGTTCGTGACGGCCCAGTTGACGGCGCGCATCACGTCAACGGTCGTGCCCGTGCCGGTCTCGTCGAGCGCGCGCAAGG
>DATHBT010000093.1:0-3489 GCA_035295985.1 Pyrinomonadaceae bacterium
ACCGTCGCCGGCCGGCGCGGCGAAGTGCTCTGCACCGCCTGCGCGGAGAGCTTCTACGCGCCCTGCGCCGCGTGCGGCGGCCTCGCGCCGCTCGACGAGGCTGTCAGGAAAGAGGGCGCTCTCTACTGTCTCGACTGCGACGCACAGCCCGCGGGCGTCGCGCCCGAAGACGTGCCCGACGAGTCGGAGGTCGAGACGCTCGTCGCCGAATACGTCGCGCTGCACGCCGAGGAGTCGCGCGTCAAGAAGCGCATGGAAGAGATTAAGGAGCGGTTGAAGACGGCGGCCTCCGTGCGGCAGCGCGTCGCCGGGGCGGTGACGCTTCGCGCGGGCGACTCTGCCGTCAAGTGCAGCTTCAAGGCGTCGCTCAAATGTGACGAGGAGAAGGTTGCCGATCTCGAGCGCGCGCTCGAAGCCGAGGCGTTCGAGTCGCTCTTCCAGCGCAGCGTCAAGTACAGCCCCGTCAAAGAGAACCTCGAACGGCTACTCGCCGACTCGTCCGGTGAAGGCGCTGAGCTGCGCCGCCTCGTCCTCCCCGCCGTCGAACGCACGGAGCAGGCCGTGCTCACCGTCGTGCGCGCGAAGAAAGGCAAGTCCGAGACTTGAGAAGCGGCGGAAGCATTCGGAAGCCGGCACGATTCGATAGAGCAATCCCGCCTCACAACTAAAATCCCTCGCATGACCGAACAGCTCAACCCCGACTCGACGCTCACGACCGAGCGCGCCCTCGGCGCGCAGCGGCTCGCGCAGTACGTGGCGCGCAACCGCTGCGGCCGTTACCTACGACTCGCGCTCTACCCCTCTGAAGCGAAGCCGCTCGCCGCGCGCTACCGCGTCGGCTTCGAGACGCTGTCGCCGCTGCTCTCCGAAACGGGCCAACTGTTCGAGCGCTTGGTCGTCGAAGAACTCTCGGCGCGCGAGCGCGTCCGCAACCTGCAGAACACTTCCGCCGCGGCCTTCTTAGCCGCGCTCGGCGGACAGCCTCCGGGCCGCACCATCTACTACCAGGCGCGGCTCGAAGGGCGCATCGGCCGCGTGCCCTGCGAGGGCTACCCCGATCTGGTAGTTGTCGAGCGGACTGAGAACGACTCGGTCACAGCGACCGTCGTTGACGTGAAGGCGAGTCGGCGCGAGACCGTCGGCTTCCGCCTGCAAGTCGCCTTCTACGCGCGGCTGCTCGCCGACGCGCTCGCCGAAGCCGGCCTCGCCCTCGACTCGCTAGACGGCGCGATCTTCCACCGCGGCGCGGGCGACCGTGACGCGGCGGCGTTCGACGCGGACAAGCTCGAAAAGTTCCCGCTCGATCTCTACCTCGACGAGATCGAGCAACTGATCGCGCGGCCAGACTCGGACGCGGCCGTCGCCTCAGCCGCCGCGTTCGAGACCGCGCACTACCACCTCGGCCCGCACTGCGACGGCTGCCCATACAACTCGCTATGCTTCCTCGACACGGCCGAGCGCGAAGACCTCTCGCTCGTCCCGACGCTCACCGCGACGGAGAAGTCCGCGCTCCGCGCCGAGGGCGTCAACGACGCTCGCTCGCTCGCGCAAATGCTCGACTACGCGCGCGGCTCGATGACGCCCTCCGCCGGGCGCGAGGCCGACTGCGAACGCGCCGCCGCCCGCTGGCCCCTCGGCAAGCGCCTGCCCGTGCTCGCCCAGCGTGCGCGCGCCGCGCTTCGCCGACTCGACCGGCAGACGGAGGCGCGGCCGTACCTGCTCACGAATGACTGGGGATCGCTGCCCGACGACGCGCAGTACCCGAACCTCGTCAAGGTCTTCGTTGACGCGCAGCGTGACCACCTGCAAGACCGCCTGTATCTCCTGTCGTGTCTCGTCGCCGGCCCGCAGGGCGCGTTCGAGATCACGGAGCTGGCGGGCGCGCCGCCCGACGACGACTCGGAGCGCGAGTTGTTAGTCGCTTGGGTCGCCCGCGCTCTCCCGGCAATCGCCCGCGCGGCCGACACTGAGAGCGCGCCCCTCCACGTCTATCTCTTCGACCGGCGCGGCCAGCGCTCGCTGCTCGACGCGCTCGCGCGCCATTTCGCGGCGCTCTGCGCCATCCCGGCCTTCTACGATCTGCTCACCTCAAGCCCCGCGCTCACGCAAGGGATGATCTCCTTCCTCTCGGACGAGGTCTGCGGCCGGCTCAACCTTTCCTCCGTCTGCCAGAACCTCTACGAAGTGGCGCGCGAGATGGGTTTCCGCTGGGACGACGGCTCAGACGAGCTCACAAAAACTTTCCACGCCCGCGTCTTCGACAACACGCGGCCGTTCGCGCGCGACGCCGCGACGCGACAACTTCGGCCCGCCGAAGCCGCCGAGCCGGGTGCGTTCTTCGTCGAGTCGGCCGCGCGATTCGGCACCGAAATCCCGCTCGAATACGCCTACGCCGCTTGGGGGCTGCTCGACAGAAAACCGGACTTAAAGGAAGCCGAGCGCGGCCACCTGCGCCAGTTCCTCGGCACTACCTCGGACGACCTGCGCGCGCTCGCCTCGCGCCGCGTCCGCGCGCTGCGCCACGTCGAGCAGAGTTTTAAGTACAAGAGCCGCGCGGTCGAGAAGCAGCCGTTACAGCTTTCACGTCTGGACGAGACGGACATCGACCCCGGAACCGTCCCGCTCAAACGCGCGCTCGAAGACTTCCTCTACCTCGAACACCACGCGCGCACGCAGGAGCTGCTGCTCCACCTCTCGCTCCCGCCCGCCGAGCGCGCGCAGTCGGGCCGCACCGTCGTCGGCCGCTGCGAGTCGTACGAGAAGAATGAGGCGGGCGAGCTGGCGCGCTTCCGCCTGACGAACGCGGACGGCGCAGACTTGGGCGCGGGCGGTCTGCCAACGCTCAAGCTGCGCGAGGGCGACTGGGTCGTGATGAACCCGATCAAGGATGACGAGGGCCGCGCCCTCCCGGCGTCGCGCCTCATCCGCGGCCGGCTCGCCGTCGTCGAAGAACTAACCGACGCGGGGTTCACGCTGCGTCTGCTCCCGATGAGCTTCAGGAACTCCGAGTTCCGCTACCCGCACCGTTCAGTCAGCCCGGAGCCGGGCGCGCTCTACACGGCCGACGAGATGGCCGACGATCTCAACGCCGACAAGTTCCTCGAAGCCTGCCGCAACGCCGACTCTAACTACCTCTACCGCTGGCTGTGCGACGGAGGGGAAGGGAAGTCGCCCCGCGCCGTCAGGCCGAAGCGGCTGCGCGACGCGGCGGAGTTGGCCGCGCTCGCCTCCTCGTCACAGTCGCCGCACGAGCTGACCGGCGCGCAGCGCCGCGTCGTCGGCGACCTCGTGCGGGATCGCGTCGTCGTCCTCCAAGGCCCGCCGGGCACGGGCAAGAGCCACACGCTCGGCTTCGCAGTGCTCGCGCGTGCGCTCGCGCTCGGCACGCCGTCGCGCCCCTTCCGCGTCGCCGTCTGCGCGCGCACGCACGCGGCCACCTCAATCGCCCTCGGCAGCGTCGCCCGCGGCGCGCAGCGGCTGAAGTCTCAC
>DATHBT010000094.1:0-6047 GCA_035295985.1 Pyrinomonadaceae bacterium
CGCAAGAGCCAGCTCGTCGAGCTTCGTTTCTTCGGCGGGCTAAGCATCGAGGAGGCGGCCGAGGTCTTGAAGGTCTCGCCCGGCACGGTCATGAAAGACTGGACGTTCACCAAGGCCTGGCTGCGGAAGGAGATTGCGGGCGGCGAGTAGGGACGGCCCTGCGCCCGGCCCCCTCGCGGCGACTCCCATGACACCCGAGCGACTGCGACAGATCGAAGAGGTGTTCCACTCCGCGCTGGCGCTGGGGCCGGACGGGCGCGCCGACTTCCTCGCGCGCGCGTGCGGCGGCGACGAGCCGCTGCGCAGGGAGGTCGAGTCGCTGCTCAGGTCTCACGACGCGGGGGAGAGCTTTATCGAGCGGCCCGCGGCGGATGTCGCGGCCGACCTGCTGGCCGCACGCTCGGCGCGGCTGGAGGCGGGGCGGCGGCTCGGCCACTACAAGATCGAGCGCCTTCTGGGCGAGGGCGGGATGGGCGAAGTGTATCTCGCCGAGGACGTGAGGCTGGGCCGGCCCGTGGCGCTCAAGCTGCTGCCCGCGCCGTTCACCGCCGAGGCCGACCGCGTCCGCCGCTTCGAGCAGGAGGCGCGCGCCGCGTCGGCCTTGAACCACCCGAACATCATCACCATCCACGAGATTGGCCGGGCCGACTCGCGCCACTACATCGCCACCGAGTTCGTCGAAGGAGAGACCCTCAGAGCGCACATGGCGGGCGGGCCGATGTCGGCGGGCGCGGCCGTCGAGGTCGCCGCGCAGATCGCCTCCGCCCTTCAGGTGGCGCACGGGGCCGGCATCGTCCACCGCGACATCAAGCCGGAGAACGTCGTGATCCGGCGCGACGGCTACGTGAAGGTGCTGGACTTCGGGCTGGCGAAGCTGACGGAAAAGAAGCCCGAGCCTATCGACAGCGAAGGCGAGACGCGGGCGCTGGAGATCAAGACCTCGCCCGGGGTGCTGATGGGCACGGTCGCCTACATGTCGCCGGAGCAGGCGCGCGGCCTCCCCGTCGATGCGCGCACGGACGTGTGGAGCCTCGGCGTCGTCCTCTACGAGATGGTGACGGGCCGCAAACCGTTCGAGGGCGAGACGCCGACGGACGTGATCATCTCGATAGCCGAGCGGGAGCCTGCGCCGCTGACGAAGTATGCGCCGGACGCGCCAACGCGGCTCGAACGGATCGTGCGGAAAGCCCTGTCGAAGGATCGGGAGGGGCGGCACAAGACGGCGGGGGAGTTGCTGTCCGAACTGAAGGGGCTGGGGCGTGAACTTGAGATCGGAGGTGAAGTCGGGCGAGACAGACTGCCGACGCCGGGCGGCGGGGCGGCGAACACGGCCGGCGACGGCCGGGCGATCAGCTCCCGTCCCTCCCCCCTCCGGCTGACTCGCGGTCGCGCCCTTCCCCTCGCCGCACTCGCCGGCGTGATCGTCGTCGCGGGTTTAATTACCGCGCGCTACTTTCGCCCAGGCCCGGCGGCGGGGCCGGGGATCAGGTCACTGGCTGTGCTGCCGCTCGAGAACCTCTCCGGCGACGCCTCGCAGGACTACTTCGCTGACGGGATGACCGAGGCGCTCATCACCGACCTCGCCAGGGTGGGCGCGCTGCGCGTGATCTCGCGGCCGTCGGTGATGCAGTACAAGGGCACGCGCCGGGCCTTGCCAGAGATCGGCCGCGAGCTGAACGTGGACGCGCTGCTGACGGGTTCGGTGGTGCGCTCCGGCGAGCGCGTGCGGATAGCCGTCCAACTGATCCACGCGCCGACGGATCGGCATTTATGGGTTGACACTTACGAGCGGGACCTGCGCGACGTGCTGGCGCTGCAGAGGGAGGTGGCGCGCGACATCGTCGGCGAAATCAGGATCAAGCTGACGCCGCAGGAGCAGTCGCAATTCGGGAGCGCCCGCCCGGTCAACCCGGATGCCTACGACCACTACCTCCGCGGGAAGTTTTACCTCCACCGCCAGACCAGGGATAACAACGAGGCCGCCGTCGCGGCCCTGGAGCGCGCCACGGCCGCGGACCCGACCTTCGCCGCGGCCCACGCGGAACTCGCGCAGGCGTACGTGTGGAAGTTCTTCCTGTTCACCCCGGACGAGAGGCAGTGGGAGGAGAAGGCCTTCGTCGCCGTCGAGAAGGCGCTCTCACTGGACCCGGATTTGGCCGAGGCCCACCTGGCGCGCGGCCGCCTGCTGTGGACGCCGTCCAACCGCTTCCCGCACGACAAGGCCATTCAGGAGTACCACCGCGCGCTGGCTCTGAACCCGAGCCTGGACGAGGCGCGGAACCAACTGGCGCTCGTTTACGGGCACGTCGGGCTTTTGGACGAGGCGCTCCAGGAGTTGGAGAAAGCAGTCGCCACCAACCCGAGCAACGCCGTCGCGCGGTTCCGCGTCGGGGAGACGCTCCTGTTTCAAGGCAAGAATGAACAGGCCCTCACCGCCCTGCGCAACGTTCCCAACGAAGTCAACCCCGCGCTGGTCGGGCACCAGATCGTCTGGGCACTCTTCAACTTGGGGAGGAGGGAGGAGGCCGCCGCCACGCTCGAACAATTCTTAAGAGACTACCCGGAGGACAACCGCGGCCTGTTCACGAGCCTGGAGGCGGTGCTGGCGGCTTCGGCCGGGCAGGAGCGCGCGGCCGAGGACAAGATCAGGGCGGCCGTCGAAAGGGGACAGGGGTTCGGCCACTTCCACCACACCGCCTACTACATCGCCAGCGCCTACGCGCTCATGAACAAACCCGAGCCGGCGCTCAAGTGGCTGGAGACGGCCGCCGAGGACGGGTTCCCGTGCTACCCGCTGTTCGAGAGTGATCCCAGCCTGAACAGCCTCAGGCGGGACGCCCGCTTCGTCGCGTTCCTGGCGAAGCTTAGGCAGCGGTGGGAGTATTACAAGACCATTTTGTGAGCGGTGCCGGATTCTTCTAAACAAGTTTCCGGGGGTGGTAATGTCCGCCGCGGGCTGGGCGGCGCAGCGGAAATCCCGCGACGCGCTTAAATGGCCTGACGGGGAATTGGCGGTTTGATGGCGGCGGTTTACTTGCTGCCGGTCTGCGCCTGCTGCTGCGTGGCCTTCGGGTCGTAGGGCGAGGCGAGGTACTTCTTGGCCTCGGCCTGCGCGTTGTCGTAGTTGATGCCGGACTCGACCGCCTTCTGGTAGGAGTTGACGGCGCGCTCGCGCTGCCCCTGGGCGTCGTAGGCGTTGCCCATCTTGATCTGCGCCCAGACCTCGATCCAGGAGGGCTTGAGGTTGCCGTTGAGCGCGGCCTTGAAGTTGTCGATGGCCGGCGCGTAGTTGCGCTGCTCCAGGTAGATCAGGCCGAGGTTGTAGTAGATCCACGAGTTCGACTTGTCGAGCTTGAGCGCCTCCTCCAACTGCCGCTGCGCCTCCGCGTACTGCCCCTCGCGGAACAGCTCGATGCCGCGGCGGGCGACGACGGAGACCCGCAGGTCTTCGTTGAGCTTCAGTATGCGGTTGTTCGGATCGACGACCACTTCGAGCGGCGCGCCGTTCGACTCGAGGTCGAAGTCCTCGCTCTTGTCTTCGATGCGCACCGTGGTCGTCGCGTTCTGCGTGTCGCCCTCGGAGCGGAGCATCAGCTCGACGGGCATCCGCAGGTTCTCGAAGTTCTGCCTGACCGTGCCGCGCGCTTTGAACTTGCCGGCGCGCGTGCGGATGATCTGGTACTCGACCGAAAATTCGGGGACGCCGGTGCCCTCGACCCAGCGGGCGAAGAAGTAGCGGAGGTTTTCGCCCGCCGCCTGCGAGGCCAGCTTCTCGAAGTCGTCAATCGAGATGCTCTGGCCGCGGTACTGCTCGGCGACCGCGCGGAGCAGCCGGTCGAACTTCTCCCGGCCGAGCGTTTCGCGCAGCATCTTGAAGACCATCGCGCCCTTGTAGAAGACGACCGACTGGTACTGCGGCGAGGTGTCGTCGAGCGTGGAAGGCGCGCGCAGGATCGAGGCCGTCTGCTCGAACATGAGGGCGCGCTCCATCATGTCGCGCTGGGCGGCGTCTAAGGCCGCGCCCGCCGCGGTGGCCTCGCGCAGGGCGAAGGCGCTCCACTCGGCCAGCCCCTGCGAGAGCCAGGCGTCGTCGAAGGATTTGAGGCCGACCGTGAAGCCCCACCACTGGTACGCCACCTCGCGCTGCACGCGCTCCTCCTTGGGCGCGCGGCCCGTCTCGAAGAAGCTCGAAGACAGAAACTGCATCCCGTGCGCCGCGTAAGCCTCCAGGCTCTCGTCGTCGATCTGCGCGACGACGTAGCGCGAGCCGAAGGCGGGCGGGCCGTACTTCTGCGTGTAGAACTCAAGCGCCTTGCCGACGATCTCGCCGTAACGCTCGATGCGGTTTTCGTTGCCGGGCTGGACGAAGAACTGCAACTCGTAGCCGCCCATGCGGAGCGTGCGCGTCACGTAGCGCGCGGCGGCGAAGTTGCCGATGAGCGTCGGCTGCTTGCGGACGAAGCGGTAGCGCGTCTGCGCGCCGGCTGCGGTCTGCGTCACAGGCTCGTCGGACGTGCCGGCGACGAGGACGCCGCTGGGGACGATGACGGTGATGTCGGACGTGGCGCGGTCGGCGGCGTAGTCGTGGAAGGGGAACCAGCGCGCGGCGTACATCAGGTAGGAACCCTCTTCGCCCACGTATGCCAGCCGGCGGTTCGCGAGCGGGCCGCCTTCGGGGGTGACGAGCGCGCCCGACCAGCGGAAGCGGAGCGTGACCGGCACGTTCGGCTGCACGACCTCGCCGAGATCGACGCGGACGTTAGGCCCCAGGGTGTCTAAGCCGACCGGGTCCTGCACGAAGTTCGCCAGCGGCTTCCCGTTGCGCTCGATTGCTTCGACCTTGAGCGAGCCGTTCAACTCGAAGACGACGGTGCGGGTGGCGTCCAGGGGCGTGAAGGTCACGTCGGCCGCCGCGCGCAGGGTGTGCTGCGCCGGGTTGAGTTCGGCCTCGATGCGGTAGTGCGTCACGTCGAAGCGCGCGCGCGCCGGCCCCTGCGGCTGCGCGGCGGCGGCGAATGAGGCGGCCAGGAGTGCGACGACGGCCGCGACGGGCCGGAAAAAGCGCGCGGGGAAAATGGTCATCTTCAAAACTTTCTGCGTGTGTTTATGAACTGCCCGGCCGCACCCTCCGTGAGAACCTTCAAGGCGGGTTCGGCGTGCCTTTTGCGGCTGCTCGCCCTCCGACGTTTCTCGCTGTTGCGGCGAGGTTTAGATGACCCACCCCCCGCGCGGAGTTGGCCGCCCGGTCGGACACGCGACCGACAACTTTCGCGCCCTTGCGCCCGCCTCGCGGCCCTCGACAAGCCGCCCGAAATCGCGCGCCAACGCAGCCGCAGGTTCGCTTGACAGCGCCGACCGTGCGCCGTCATCCTTCGACGACGAATCGAATAAAGAGAGTGGGAAGTTTGACCGCGGGGCGGCGGGAGATTCCGTCGCGGCCCGCGACCGCAGGGCTTATGAACCAGTACGGCGACCCGGCCATCCGCATCACGCTGCTGCCGCGCGACACCAACCCGCAGGGCACGATCTTCGGCGGCATCATCCTCAGCTACATCGACATCGCCGGCGCGGTCGAGGCCCACCGCCACACAGGCATAGAGCGATTCGTCACGGTCGCGATGCGCGAGGTGACGTTCCACGAGCCGGTCTTCGTCGGCGACCTCGTCAGCTTCTACGCCAGCACGGAGCGCATCGGCACGACCTCCATCACCGTCCGCGTCGTCGTCGAGGCCGAGCGCTACGGCGGGACTTCCGAGCGCATCAAGGTCACGGAGGCCGAGGTCATCTACGTCGCGGTGGACGCGAACCGGCGCAAGATGCGAATACCGGAAAATGCTAAGGGAAAGCTGATCGACTCAAGCGGCGGGTAGGCAATTTACGTGCACTCTCGCGGGGCCGGGGTACGCAGAAGGCAGCAAGCGGACGTTGGTGTAGCCCATGCGCCGGAGGTTGTCGCAGGCGAGGGCGGAGCGATAGCCGCCGCCGCCGTAGAGGATGATGCACTGTTAGCCGGACAATTGATCTCGAACAGGAGAAGAGAGGCCGGG
>DATHBT010000095.1:0-5158 GCA_035295985.1 Pyrinomonadaceae bacterium
CTGAGACGCGCGGCGCGGCGGGCGGCGGAGGCCGCGTGCGCGACGAACGCTCGCGCCGCGACCCGCGCCACCGCCGCGGCGGCGGACAGGGCGGCGGCGGCGGGCGCGAAAGGCAGCAGGGCGGCGCGGGGTCGCAGCAACAGCGGCCCGAAGCCTCGCTCAACATGGACGAGCTGCGCGAGCTGTTCGACCTCTTCACCGCGCAGGGCTTCACCGAGTTCGAGCTTGAGAAGGAGGGCTTCCGCGTCCGCCTGCGCCGCGATCTTTCGCCGCAAGGCGCGTCCGGCTCCGCGCACCTCGCGCCCGTGCCCGCGCCGCCGCAGCCCGCGCACGTGCTCCCGTTCGTCGCGCCGCAGCAGCAGGCGGCGCAATCCGAGGCGCAGCCGGCGCAGAGTGGGCCGGCGGCGGCCAAGTCCGAGGCCGCGGCTCCTGCGCCGGCGGCCGAGGCCGACCTGCACGTCATCACGTCGCCCATCGTCGGCACGTTCTACCGCGCCGCCTCGCCCGCGTCCGAGCCGTTCGTCGGCGTCGGCAGCCACGTCGGGCCGGACACGGTCGTCTGCATCATCGAGGCGATGAAGCTGATGAACGAGATTCAGGCCGAGGTCTCCGGGACGGTCGAGAAAATCTACGTCGAGAACGGCCAGCCCGTCGAATACGGCCAGCCGCTGTTCGGGATCAAGAAGTAGCAGTGGTCAGTGATCAGCGATCAGCCGGAACAAAAGCTGACCACTGACCACTGACCACTGACCACTGGGTTATGATGCTTTTCGGCCCGCGCAAATTCAGGAAGGTGCTGATCGCGAACCGCGGCGAGATCGCGTTGCGGATCATCTGGGCGTGTAAGGAGATGGGCATCAGGACCGTCTCAGTTCACAGCCAGGCCGACCGCAACTCCTTGCACGTGCGCTTCGCCGACGAGTCGATCTGCATCGGCCCCGCGCCCTCGGCGCAGAGCTACCTGAACATCCCGTCGATCATCAGCGCGGCCGAACTCTACAACGTTGACGCCATCCACCCCGGCTACGGCTTTCTGGCCGAGTCGCCCCAGTTCGCCGAAATCTGCGAGGCGTGCAACATCAAGTTCATCGGCCCGAAGGCTTCGGTGATCAAGATGATGGGCGACAAGGTCGAGGCGCGGCGCGCGATGCAGGAGGCGGGCGTCCCCGTCCTGCCGGGCAGTCCCGGCCCCGTCTCTTCGGGCGAAGAGGCGAAGCGCATCGCGGCCGGGATCGGCTATCCCGTCATCGTCAAGGCTTCGGCCGGCGGCGGCGGGCGCGGGATGCGGATCGTGCGAAGCGACGCGGAGATCGCGCACGCCGTCGAGACCGCGTCGAACGAGGCGCTGGCGGCGTTCAAGAACGGCGACGTTTACATCGAACGCTACATCGAGCGACCGCGCCACATCGAGATTCAGGTGATGGCCGACGAGCACGGCAACTGCGTCCACCTCGGCGAGCGCGACTGCTCGATCCAGCGCCGCCACCAGAAGCTGCTCGAAGAAGCCCTCAGCCCCGCGCTCACGCCGGAGCTGCGCGACGAGATGGGCCGCGTGGCCGTCGAGGCGTGCAAGCGCGTCGGCTACTCGAACGCGGGCACCATCGAGTTCCTGTTGGACGAGGACGGCCGCTTCTACTTCATGGAGATGAACACGCGCGTGCAGGTCGAGCACCCGGTCACCGAGATGGTGACGCTCGCCGACATCGTGCGCAACCAGATTCGCGTCGCCGAGGGCGAGCTGCTCGCCTTCGCGCAGGAGGACGTGATCTTCGCCGGCCACGCAATCGAGTGCCGCATCAACGCCGAAGACCCCGACACGTTCGCGCCATCGCCGGGACTGATCACGGCCTGCAACATTCCGGGCGGGCCGGGCGTCCGCGTGGACACGGCCATCTACCCGGGCTACTTCGTGCCGCCCTACTACGACTCGATGATCGCCAAGCTCATCGTCCACGCGCGCACGCGCGACCTCGCCATCATGCGAATGCGCCGCGCGCTCGAAGCGATGGTCATCGAGGGAATTAAGACGACCGTCCCGCTCCACCAGCGGATCATGGAAGACGGCCAATTCCAGTCGGGTAACTACTCGACGAAGTTCATGGAGCGCTTCAGTGAGCGGGCGGACGGGGCGGGCGGCGCGAGGAAAATAGCGAGCGCGTGAAGGCGGCGCGCGGCGCGTTGACGGGCGCGCTAACCGTCTTTATAATGAACGACTTTCGCGCGGGCTGTTTCCGCGCCAAGGGGGAGTTGGAGATGTCTTACGCAATCATCAGATCGGGCGGCAAGCAGTTCCGCGTCGCCGAGGGCGAGACCGTCCGCCTGCCGTCCATCGACACGGAGGCCGGCGAGTCGGTCGAGCTGGAGGCGCTGGTCATCGGCGGCGTGGGCGACGGCGAGACGCGCGTCGGCGCGCCCGTGGTCGATGGCGCGCGCGTCACCGGCACGGTCGTCGAGCACGGCCGCGGCGACAAGATCATCGTCTTCAAGAAGAAGCGCCGCAAGCAGTACAAGCGCACGCGGGGCCACCGCCAGGACTACACGGCGGTGAAGATTGATTCAATCGGATAAAGCTGTCCGTTGTCCGTCCTCAGTGGTCAGTTGTTTTGAGTGGCGCGGCGGCTTGAACTCCCGCCTACAACGGCCCGGATGGCGCGGCACATACGACGGACAACTGACCACTGACAACGGACGGTTTGAGGTTTTAAGATGGCACACAAAAAAGGCGTCGGCTCTTCGCGCAACGGGCGCGACTCGAACGCGCAGCGGCTGGGGCTGAAGAAGTTCGGCGGCCAGCAGGTCCTGGGCGGCAACATCCTCGCGCGGCAGCGCGGGACGAAGTGGAAGCCCGGCAAGAACGTCGGCCGCGGCAAGGACGACACGCTGTTCGCACTGATCGACGGCGTCGTCAAGTTCGAGGACAAGGGCCGCAACGGCAAGTTCATCAGCGTCTATCCGGCCGCCCAAGCGCCGGCCGCCGAGTCCGCGCCGGAGGCGACCGCCGCCGCCTAACTCCGACGGTGCACCACGCACTCGCGCAAGTTTAGACGCCCGCGCTCGCCCCACCCGGACGAGCGCGGGCCATTCAGTTTTAGAATGCGGATTGCGGGTTGACAGAACCTTCGCTGCGCCCGTCGTCGGAAGCTCTGTTTTCAAGTCCGCAATCCGCAATCCGCGATGTTCATCGACCGGGTCAAAATCAAGGTGCGCGGCGGAGGCGGCGGGAACGGCGTGACGGCCTTCCGGCGCGAGAAGTTCGTGCCGCGCGGCGGGCCGTCGGGCGGCAACGGCGGGCGCGGCGGTGACGTGTGGCTCGTGGCCGACTCGTCGCTGAACACGCTTCTGCACCTGCGCTACAACCCGGAGCACAAGGCCGAACGCGGCGGCCACGGCGAAGGCTCGGATCGCTCGGGGCGCGAGGGCGCGGACGTCGTGGTGCGAGTGCCCGTCGGCACGCAGGTCTTAGACCCGGAGACGGGCGACCTGCTGCACGATCTGACCGAAGACGGCGAGCGTTGGTTGGCCGCGCGCGGCGGGCGCGGCGGCTTCGGCAACGCGCACTTCGCAACCTCGACGAACCGCGCGCCGCGCTACCACCAGGAAGGATCGCCCGGCGACGAGCGCGAGCTGCAACTAGAACTCAAGCTGCTCGCCGACGTGGGACTCGTCGGCTTCCCGAACGCCGGCAAGTCAACTCTGATCTCGACCGTCTCGGCGGCGAAGCCGAAGGTCGCGGACTACCCGTTCACCACCCTTGAGCCGCACCTCGGCGTCGTCGATCTCGGCGAGTTCCGCACCTTCGTCGTCGCGGACATCCCCGGCCTCATCGAGGGCGCGCACGCTGGCGCGGGCCTCGGCGACCGCTTCCTGCGCCACGTCGAGCGGACGAAGCTGCTGCTCCACCTCGTGGACGTGTCGTCCGCATCGGGGCGCGACGCGGTTGAGGACTACGAGACGATCAACCGCGAGCTGCGCGCCTACGACGAGCGACTGGCCGAGCGCCCGCAGATCGTCGTGGCGACTAAGATCGACGCGCTCGACGAACCCGAACGGGTCGAAGCCCTGCGCCGCCGCGCCGCGGAAGACGGGCGCGAATTCCACGAGATTTCGGCCGCGACGAACCGTGGCGTGCGCGAGTTGGTGCAGGCCGTCGCGCGAAGGCTCGACGCTCTGTCTGCGGAAAGCGCGGCGACGGCGACAATCGAAACGGACTTTTAACCCGCCGGCGGCGGCGGCTCAGGACGGATGGCTGAGAGGCGCGTGGCGATCTACGGCGGGTCGTTCGATCCGGTGCACGACGGGCACCTCGCCCTCGCGCGCGAACTCGTCCGGCAGTTCGCCTTCGACGAGCTGCACTTCGTCCCGGCGCACCACGCGCCGCACAAGCGCTCATCGCGCCCCACGTCGGCCTGGCACCGCTACGCGATGCTCGCGCTCGCGACGCAGGACGACGAGGCGCTGTGTGTTTCGGCCGCCGAACTCGAAGCGCCGGAGCGGCCCTACACGGTCGAGACGATTGCGCGGCTGCGTACAGAGCTAGGTAAAGGCGGCGTGCGACTCTTCTTCGTCATGGGCGCAGACTCGTGGGCGGAGATCACGACGTGGCGCGAGTGGGAGCGGCTGCTCTCGATGGCGGACACGGTCGTCGTCACGCGCCCCGGCTACGAACTCGCGCTCGAACACGTGACCGAAGAGGCGAGGGCGCGGGTGCGCGACGTGCGCGGGGCGGCGGGCGACGAGATCAAAAGGGTGGTCGCCGAAGACGCCGGCCCGTCGATCTTTTTCAGCGACGCCGTCAAGCTCGCCGTCTCTTCCACCGACGTGCGGCGGGCGGCGCGCGAGTTGTCGAAGGATTCGGAGGGCGGGGGCAGGGCGGCGGAGAGCCTGCCCGTGCCGCGGGCCGTGGCCGGTTACATTGAGAAGTACAGGTTATATACTGACAAAGCATGAGACCAGACGAAACGAAGGGTGAGAATCAGTCGCCGGCCCGCGCGGCGAAACGTCGCTCCGCGCGGGGCGAGGCGAAGGCCGAGACGGACGCGGGCGCGCAGCCGCAGCAGCAGGAGGGCGGGCCGCTCGACGACGCGCGCGTCGTCGAGGCTCTGCGCGCGGCCGGCGACAAGAAGGCCGCCGGCCTCGTCGTACTCGACCTGCGCGAGGT
>DATHBT010000096.1:0-6898 GCA_035295985.1 Pyrinomonadaceae bacterium
CGCCGCACGCACCCACGGATGCTCCGCTACGCAGAATCCGACGGGGCCATTACCTTCGCGGTGCGCGTCGTCCCGCGCGCGTCGCGCAGCGGAATAGCGGGCGAGCACGACGGCGCACTGCGCGTCCGAGTCGCCGCGCCGCCTGTCGAGGGCGCGGCCAACGAGGAACTCGTCCGCACGCTCGCCCGCGCCCTTGGCGTAGCGCGCGGCTCGGTCGAGATCGTCGGCGGTCATCAGTCGAAGAACAAGCAGATGCGCGTCGCGGGCGTCGGCGTGGAGCAGTTGCTCGCGCTCGTCGCTGTTTAAGGCGTTTGCGGCGCGGAAAAAGCGCGTGATATATTCCCGCGCACTTCCAGAAAAACTTCCTCCTAAGGATCAGGCCAAAATGTCAGGACACTCGAAGTGGCACACCATCAAGCACAAGAAGGGCGCGCTCGACGCCAAGCGCGGCAAGGTTTTCACGAAGCTGATTAAGGAGATCACGGTCGCGGCGCGCACGGGCGGCGGCGACCCGGACGCCAACGCGCGCCTGCGCAAGGCCGTCTCCGACGCGAAGGGCGCGAACATGCCGAACGACACCATCGCGCGCGCCATCCGGCGTGGGACGGGCGAGGAGGAGGGCGTCAGCTACGAGGAGATCACCTACGAGGGCTACGGGCCGGGCGGCGTGGCCGTGATGGTGGACTCGATGACTGACAACCGCAACCGCACGGTCGCGGAGATTCGCCACATCTTCTCCAAGAACGGCGGCAACCTCGGCACCGCGGGCGCGGTCAACTGGATGTTCGAGAAGAAGGGCTACATCGTCGTCGCGAAGGACGCGAAGCCCGAAGACGAGCTGTTCGAGATCGTCACGGACGCGGGCGCGGAGGATTTAAGGGACGACGAGGATAACTTCGAGGTCATCACAGCGCCCGACGACTTCGATCAGGTGCTCGAAGCGGTGAAGAAGGCGGGCGTCGAGCCGCAGGTCGCCGAGGTCGAGATGATTCCGAAAGAGTACAAGCGGCTCGAAGGCAACGAGGCCAAGCAGATGCTGAAGCTGATGGAGGCGCTCGAAGACCACGACGACGTACAGAAGGTCGCGTCCAACTTCGACATCAGCGAGGCCGACATGGCCGGCGCGTGAGGGAGTGTCCGACAACATGATCACAGTCGCTAATCGCATCTATGTGAAGCCGGAGTACGGCGAGGCTTTCGAGGCGCGCTTCCGCGAGCGCGCGGGGCTGGTCGATCAGATGCCCGGCTTCGTCTCGAACATGGTGCTGCGGCCCGTCAACGAGGGCGACCCTTACGTCGTCTTCACCGTCTGGCAGAGCCGGCAGGACTTCCTCAACTGGGTGCGCTCCGACGCCTTCGTCAAAGGCCACGCGCAGTCGGGCACGCTCCCGAAGGACGCCTTCGCCGGCCCGAACGTCCTCGAAATGCACGAGGTCGTGACGGACTCCTCGCGCCCCGAACTCGAACCCGAACCGCGCGGCGGCCCCTTCAGGATGCACTAGAAAGACGGAGGTTAGAGGCTGTTGAAGAAGTCCATGATCTAACCTCTGAGTGTTAGTTCCTGCCATCGACCCTGTCGGCGAGCCGGACGGGCCGCGGCGTTGAAGATTTACCGGACACCGTCAACACGTAAGGCCGCGCCTCGCGCGGCCTTACTCTTTTTTCCGCCGCGATCGGTAGATCGGGGGCGTGCCGCCACGTGAACAGTCGCCGGGGCCTGGGCCAAGCGGCTGTAAGTCCGTATTGACACCCGCAAGGAATGTAATTGTCAGCGCGGTGGGTTGGTGATAGAGTGCCGCGGTCGGAATGGTCGAGCGCCGTTCGGTACGGCCGCGCAGCTCCACTTCACCGTGGCGCGCACGCTTCACAACCTGACACGATAACCCCGCCGGGGCTGCCCCTGCTTGTACGAAGCCTCCCGCCAGTGCGACGCCCGCCGCCCCGCTTTAGCAAAGGAGTCAAGCCATGCCCAGAGGGAAGAGGAGTCGTCCGCTCGGAAATGAGTTCCGCAAGTTCCAGCCCAAACTGCGGATGTTCGCCAACTGCGACTCGAAGGTGAATGCGCTGCGGGCCGAGCACGCCGCCGCCGTCGCCATGACCGAGACCTCGCAGGCGGCCAAGAACGTCCCGATCATGCGCGGCGACGACGCCGTACCATTGAAGAGGGGCGAACTGGGCAAAACGAGGGTCGGGAGACTGAAGAGTACCCCCTCGGACGTGCTCGCCAGCGTCTTCATTGAGACGCTCGACGCCTCCGTGAAGGGCCGCGGGCGGTTCCCCGGCCAGCGCGCACAGAAGGGGAACCTCATCACGGCGCGCGTCCCGCTCAGCCAACTCAAAAAGATCGCGGCGGACGAGAACGTACTGCACGTCGAACTCGGCGACCCGCTCACGGACCCGAACCCGGTCGTCCTCGCCGACAAGGTGAGCGAGCCACCCAGGCTGAGGTTCAAGGACGCCGCCAACCTCCCCGACGGCGAGGGCGCGCTCATCGGCATCATCGACGTGCAGGGGTTCGACTTCTCGCACCCCGACTTCCTCGACGCCAACGGCAAGACCCGCTTCGTGCGTATCTGGGATCAGGGCGCGACGAAAGGCTCGTCGCGCCCGCACCCGAAAAGCCCGCCCGGCACTACCCAGTTCGACTACGGCGCCGAGTTCCGCCAGGAGCACCTGAACGCGGCCATCGCCAACTCCCCCCGGCTCGGTCTCCCGCCCTACGAGTTGGAGCGACAGACGCAGATGGTGCCGGGATCGCACGCCACACATGTGGCGAGCATCGCGGCCGGCAACCGCGGCGTGGCCCCGAAAGCCATGATTGCCGGGGTGCTCGTCTCCCTCCCGCCGGGCGATCTCGATATCCGCCGCTCCTTCTACGACTCGACGCGGATCGCCGACGCCGTCGATTACCTGATCGGCCTCGCGCGAGAACTCTCGGAGAAGCGCCGCAAGCCCGTCCCGCTCTCGATCAATGTGAGCCTCGGCACCAACGGGCACGCGCACGACGGGTCGAGCGCCGTCTCGCGCTGGATCGACTCGGCCATGTCCGTCCCCGGCCGCTGCATCTGCGTGGCGGCTGGCAACGCCGGGCAGGAGGCCGCCCAGTTCGAGGGCGACAGCGGCTGGGTGATGGGCCGCATCCACACGAGCGGGCAGATCCCGGCCCGCGGCCTTGTCAAGGATATCGAGTGGATAGTCGTCGGCAACGGGCTGATGGACTTGTCCGAGAACGAGCTGGAGATCTGGTACAGCCCGCAGGATCGCTTCGCCGTCCAGGTGCGCCCGCCCGACTCCGACGAGTGGATCGGCCCCATCGAGCCGCGGGAGTTTATTGAGAACCGGCAGCTCCGCGACGGCTCTTTCCTGAGCATTTACAACGAGCTTTACCACCCGTCGAACGGGGCCAACTACATCTCGATCTACCTCGCGCCGCTGCTCTCCGAGCAGGGCATCGTCGGCATCCCGGCCGGGCGCTGGACCGTCCGCCTTATCGGCGACGAGGTGCGCGACGGGCGCTACCACGGCTGGATCGAGCGCGACGACTCCCGCCCGCTCGGGCGCGTCGGGCCGAAGGAGGCGTGGCGCTTCCCCTCCTTCTTCTCGACCGCCTCGAACGTGGACGACTCGTCGGTCAGCTCGCTGGCCTGCGGCAACCGCGTCATCTCGGTCGCCAACCTCGACGAGCCGTTCGAACGCATTAACGTCACCAGCAGCCAGGGGCCGACCCGTGACAACCGCAACAAGCCGGACACGGCCGCGCCGGGCACGAACATCGTCGCCGCCAAGGGCTTCGCCGGGCCGAAAGATCTGTGGGTGAAGATGACGGGCACGAGCATGGCTAGCCCGTTCGTGGCGGGCGTGGCCGCCCTGATGCTCGCCGCCGAGCCGAAGCTGACGGCCGCCCAGATCGAGGGCATCATCGTCCGCACCGCGCGCCCGCTGCCCGGCGGCGGCTTCAACTGGCACAACGGGGCCGGCTTCGGCCGCATCGACCCGGCGGCCTGCATCGCCGAGGCCAAACTGATTCACGAGCGGAAGGACAGAACCGGCCGCCGCTGAAGGAGAGGTTAAATGAAGCTCACAGTCTTCCAGTCTGACAAAGGCGACTGCATGCTCTTGGAAGGCGGGGACGGGCGGCGCGTACTCGTGGACGGCGGGATGCGCGAGTCCTACTCCGAGCACGTCGCGCCCGCGCTCGGCAAGCTGCGGGCGAAGGGCGCGGCTATCGACGTGGTTTACGTCTCGCACATCGATCAGGATCACATCTCCGGCGTCCTCCAGATGATGGACGACGAGGTCGACTGGCGCGTCCACGACTACCAGGTCAAGCACGGCAACCCGAAGCACAAGAAGCCCGGCGCGCCGCGTCCGCCGAAGGTGAAGCACATCTGGCACAACGCCTTCCACGAGCAGCTCAAGCGGAACGCCGGCGAGGTCGGGGACATGCTGGCCGCTTCAGCCGCGATACTCTCCGGGTCGGACGTGGGCGAGGTCAGGGGACTGGCTTCGTCGCAGGCCGATCTGGTGACGAGTATCGCCGAGGCCATCCAGCTCTCGCGCCGCGTCAGCCCCGATCAGCTCGGCATCAAGCTCAACCACCCGGCCGGCGGAAGGCTGATGATGGTGCGCGACCCGCCGGGCGCGCCCGTCAAGCTCGGCGGCATGAGGCTGCACGTCATCGGCCCCTTCGAGGAAGACCTCGCCGAGCTGAGAAAGCAGTGGAACGAGTGGTTGAGGGATAACAAGGAGCGCCTCAAGAAGATTCAGGCCACCGCCGACGACGAGGCCGGGACGTTCTCGGTCCGCGAGATCGACGACCTCCTCCTGCCGAAGCTCGGCCAGGCGAAGGAGCTCGAAGCCCTCCTCCCGCTCGACTCCAAGCCCGTCAAGAAGCTCGGCGCGCGCAAGAAGGTCACCGTGCCGAACCTCGCCTCGCTGATGTTCCTCGTCGAGGAGCGGGGGAAGACGCTGCTCCTGACCGGCGACGGCCACCACAAGGACATCCTCAAGGGCCTCGCCCACGTCGGCAAGCTGGACGCCGCGGGCGGCATCCACGTCAACGTGCTCAAAGTCCAGCACCACGGCAGCGAGCACAACCTCGACTTGCCGTTCTGCCAGAAGGTGACGGCCGACCACTACGTCTTCTGCGGCAACGGCGAGCACGAGAACCCCGATCTCGATGTCATCCAGGCCATCGCCGACTCCCGCATCGGCAAGCCGAATCAGCTCAGCTCGAACGCGCAGGCCGGCAACCCCTTCAAGTTCTGGTTCAACAGCAGCCGGGCCGTGACGCCGAAGAAGGAGGCGAAGGCACACATGACGAAGGTCACGAACCTCGTCAACAAGCTGGCGGCCAAGAGCGGCGGGCGGCTCAAGTCACACTTTATAGAGGCGGGGCCGAGCTTCGTCATCAAGGTCTGACGCGCGCCGGAAATGTTGTATAAAGGCACATGCTCGTTCTAGGGATTGACCCGGGGAGCGAGACGACGGGCTGGGGCGTCGTCGAGGGCGACGCGCGCCGCTGCAAGCTGGTTGACTACGGGACGGTGAAAGCGTCGGCGCGCGCGAGCTTCGCGTCGCGGCTGTTGAAGATCAGCGACGGGGTCGAGGCGGTCATCAAGCGTTTCAATCCTGATGCGTGCGCCGTCGAGCAGGCGTTTTATGCCGTCAACGTGCAGACGGCGATCAAGCTCGGGCAGGTGCGCGGCGTGATCCTCGTCGCGGCGGAGCGCGCGGGGGTGGAGATCGCGGAGTACGCGCCGCGGCTCGTCAAGCAGACGGTGGTCGGCTACGGCGGGGCGGAGAAGCAGCAGGTGCAGGAGATGGTTCGCGTGCTGCTGGCGATGAAGGAGGTGCCGCAGCCGCACGACGCGGCCGACGCGCTCGCCATCGCCATCACGCACCTGCACCACACCTCGCCCGCCGGCCGCGCCGCCCAAGTCGCCAAGCTGCCGCCCGCGCGCCGGAAGCTCGAAGCCCTGCTGCGCGAGAATCCGCGCCGACGCTAAGACACCGTCAATGGTCGGTGATCAGTTCGCCTGAGCCTCACGATTTTGAACCTCGCAGCGTAAGACGCCAGCCCGCGCGGCACGGACAACTGACCACGGACAACTGATCGCTGACCACTGAAAGCTCCTCGTTGCCGCCGCGCCCTCGCCGGCTCTCTAGCCTCACTCACACGGAAGAAGGAGGACGCCTCATGCCTGTCCGTCTCCGACGAAGCACTCTTGTCTCGACTTCGCTCGCGATCTTCGCCTCGCTCCTCATCTCGACGTTCCTGCTGGCCGCGCCCGCGCGGGCGCAGAAGAAGCGGCGCGGCGCAACCGGCCCGCGCTTCGCGGTCGTGGTTGACGAAAGGCTGTCGGCGCTCAGGGACGCGCCGGGTTTCGCGGGCGCGCTCATGCAGCGACTCGGCCGCGGGCGCGCGGTGCAGTTGACGGGCGCGCGGCGCGCTTCCGACGGCGCGGCCTTCGTGCAGGTAGCCGTCTCGAGCAGGACGAGCGGCTGGGTGCAGTCCGAGAGTCTGGCCTCGCCCGCGCGGCCGGGCGACGACGAGCGGCTGCTGCGCCTGGTGCGAGGCTCGGAAGATTTCGACCGCGTCGAACGCGCCCGCATCTTCCTCGACACCTACGCGCGCTCGCCGCTGCGGCCCGCCGCGCTACTGCTACTCGCCGAGGCGGCCGAGGCCGCGGCCGTGCGCCTGTCGCGCGACGCCTCGCGCCGCCTCGACGCGCGCGAGATGGAGGCGGGCGGAGCGCCAGCGCACACTTACTTCCTCAACTACAACGGCCTCGACCGCTACCGCCGCCAGGGCGTCAACTTCACCTTCGACCGCGCGACTAAACAGTACGCCTACGACGGCGCGGCTTGGCGCGAGATCGCCGCGCGCCACCCGCGC
>DATHBT010000097.1:0-11009 GCA_035295985.1 Pyrinomonadaceae bacterium
GCGCCTGCGCGCGCAGCTCGACGAGGAGACGCGCCGCGAACTCGAAGCGGACGCCGCCGGCGGCGACACCGGCGCCACCCGGGCGGCCCGCCCCGCCGCCTCGCCCGTGCCCACGCCGACGCCGCCGACTCACGAATAAGAGACGATGAATGCGGAATGATGAATGATGAATTAAAGACCACCTCTCCCGTTCCTCATTCCGCATTCATCATTCATCACTTCCTTTCAATGAGCACCGTCTCGCAACTGGAAATCTACCGCCTGCTCCGCGAGGCCGGCGAGCGCGGCGAGCGCGTGGCGGTGGCGACCGTGGCGCACACGCGCGGCTCCACGCCGCAGCGGCGCGGCGCGAAGATGCTCTTCTTCGAGTCGGGCCGGACGGCCGGCACCGTGGGCGGCGGCTGCATCGAGGCCGAGGTCTGGGCCGAGGCGCGCGAGGCCCTGCGCACAAATCGGCCGGCCCTGCACAAGTTCAGCCTCACGGCCGACGAGGCCAGCGAAGAGGGCATGGTCTGCGGCGGCACGATGGAGATTTTCATCGACGTGTGGGACGCCAAAGGCGGTGACGAGTGACGAGTGACAAGTGACAAGCAAGAAGACGGATTTTCTTGCTTGTCACTTGTCACTCGTCACTCGTCACGGAGGAAGTCATGCCAGCATCTTTCATCGAGGAGTACAAGGCGAAACACCGTCATCCGCTGAACCGGCTGACGCACTCGATAGGCATCCCGGCCATCGTCGTATCGCTGCCGCTCTTCTTCTTCGACTGGCGCTGGGCGCTCGCGCTCTTCGTCGGCGGCTGGGTCTTGCAGTTCGTCGGCCACTTCATCGAGGGCAACCAGCCGGCCTTCTTCCGCAACCCCGTCTTCCTGCTCGTCGGCCCCCTGTGGCTCGCGCGGCGCGCGCTCGGCGCAGTCGGACTCGCGCGCAAGCCTCAGCACGACCCGCTCGCCGCCCGACGCACGCGACGATGAACGGCACGGCAGGCGACGCCCGGCCGCTCGCCGAACAAATCACCGGCCTGCTCGCGCGGGGCGCGGTCGCTTGTCTCGCCACGCTCGTCCAACCCCCGAACAAACAGACGGAAGTGGGCGCTAAGCTGCTCGTCGAGCAGACGGGCCCGCGCACGGGCACGCTGGGCGACGAGGCGTTCGACGAACTCGTCGCCGCGCGCGCGCAACAGTTCCTCGCGTCGCGCGCCGAGGCCGCGACGTTCGACGCGGCAGACCTCCTTAAGACGGAAGACCCCGCCCACGTACCGGAAGCGTGGCGCGGGGCGCGCGTGCTCTTCGAGCGCGTCGAGCCTGAGCAGCACGTCGTCGTGTGCGGCGCGGGCCACGTCGGCGCGGCGCTCGCGCGGCTGGCGCGGCTCCTCGGCTACCGCGTGACGGTCATCGACGACCGCGCGGACTTCGTCTCGCGCGAGCGGTTCGGCGACGAGGGGATCGAGTTGATTCACGCGGACGGGGGGTGGGCCGCCGCGGTGCGCGAGGGCGTGGGCGCGGGGCGCGGCGTGGCGGTCGCGGTCGTTACGCGCGGGCACAACGAGGACGAGGAGTGCCTGCGCGCCGTGCTCGAAGCGCGGCCCGACTACGTCGGCATGATCGGGAGCCGGCGGCGGACTAACATCGTGCTCGCGCGCCTGCGCGAGGCGGGCTTCGCGGACGAAGTGCTCAGAGAGGTGCGCGCGCCCGTCGGCCTCGACATCGGCGCGGTCTCGCCCGAAGAGGTCGCGCTCTCGATCCTCGCCGAGATCGTGGCCGGGCGGCGCGGCGGCAACTGCGCGCCCCTTTCGGCGTGGCGGCGAGCGTAAAGGCCGTAAACGGTAAACCGTGACGGGTGACAGGAGAAGACGAAAGTTCTTCCCTGTCACCCGTCACGGTTTACCGTTTACGGCCTTTAGCTATCTCGTTCGCGTGTCCTCTTTTTCGAGCCGCTCGCGGATCAGGCGCTCGGCCAGGTCGGGCACGACCTCCCAGGCTATCTCGCGCAACGCCCGGTCGGACATCAGCTCGACAACTCGGCGCGCGACCGCGTCAACCAGTTCGGGCGAGAACTGTCCCGCGCCCGCCGCAGCCTCGGCCACATCCGTTCGCGTGTCCTCGACTTCCGAGTGCGCGACTTCTGCCGCCGGTGCGCTGCGCTCGACGGCGGACGGCGCGTCTTCAGTCTCGACGCCGACAGGCGCGGCGACAGACTCCGCGCTGGCGGCGCTTTCGTCCCAGGCTTCAAATTCTGGCTCGACAGCTTCGGGAGCAGCCGACTCTTCAACTACCGGCTCGGTGAATGTCACCCGCGCGGGCGGCACTTCGATGTGCGGCGCGTCGCTCCACGCGCTCGACAGGTTGGCCGGCGAGATTTCGCCGGCCGCGGGCGGCCCGGCGCTCGGCTCGTCCTCAACCTGAACCGTACCGAACATGTCGGCCGAGTCGGATGATCCGGCCGGTGCGCTGACCGGCGTGCCGATCACGTCCTCTTCGTCTCCGATGTCGAGGATCAGATCGTCGAGGTCGGCCCCGGCGCTCGACTGGTGCGAAGACAGGTCGTCCAGTTCGAGCAGGCTGTCGTCGGTGGCGGGCTGCGGCGGGCGTGCGTCGAAACCGGGGTCGGGCGGCGGGGCGTCGAAACGCGCCGCGCCGTAGCCGCCCGCGCCGCGGCCGGCGGCAGCCGTGCTGAAAGAGGGAGTTTCCATGATGCTCGTGGCAGTTTCGACCCTGTTCACTTCCTGGACGCGGCCGGCCGCCGCGCGCGCGAACGGCGCTTCGGCCGCCACGAACTCCGCCGCAACGTCTTCGGCGCGAGCGCGCCCCGCGGCGACGTAGTCGTCCGCCGGCACGGTCTCGATGCTCTCGTCGTCGGCGTCGAAGCCTGCGAAGGCGGGCGAAGGCCGCAAGTCTTCCGCAGGCGACGGCGACTCGCGCTCGGCCTCTACGGCGGCGGGCGCATCGGCGGCAACGCCGGCCGCGTCGGCGCGCGCGTCGGCGTCCCTGCTCTGTTCGGGGTGGCCGCCGATGAGGCCGCCGACCTTGTTCACCAGATCGCGTATCGATTGAAAAGGTTTGGTCAAGACACCGTCCGCGCCCACCCTGCGCGCCTCCGCTTCGTCGAAAGGTTCAAACGTGCCCACGAGCAGCAGCACCGGCACGTGCGAGGTGCGCGGGTCGCGTTTGACGCGCGCGCACAGCTCGTAGCCGTTCGGCGCGGGCATGTGCACGTCGGCCAGCAGCACGTCGGGCACCGTCTCGCCGAGTGCGGCCAGCGCCTCTTCGCCGCCCGACGCCGTCAAGACCTGCATCCCTTCGTCGGCGAAGGTGAGGCTGACGACCTTCTGCACGGTGAGCGAGTCGTCGGCCAGCAGCAGTGTATGTCGGGCCAGCAAAACTGCTCCTTGAGGGGGGGAGCGCCGCCCGGCTGCGGGCCGGGGGCGACGCGGGGCGTGAAACAAGCCCGACGCGCGAGCGCGCGGGCTACTTTGAACCTAGCAGACGGGCGGAAGGAGCGTCAAGAAAAAAGGCCGGGAGGCCGTCAGTTGTCCGCTGTCAGTGGTCAGTGGTCAGTTGTTCGTGGCTGCGCGGCACTCCGGTCTGCGCCGGGCTTGAGAGTCTGTCGAGCGACCTGGCAACTGACAACTGACTACTGACCACTGACCGTTTTATTTCCTGATCGTAACGTCGTCGGCCGTGTTCGGCTTGCCGTCGGGGCCGAGGGAGCGCAGGAGGTAGCCGGCGCGCGCCCCCTGATACTCGTAAGATCGGTGCCAGGGATCGAAGCGGACGGGGGCGGGCAGGTAGCGCGGGCTCAGGTGATCGTTCAGGGCCGAGGCGGTATCGACGGGGACGTAGAAGCCCCGCTCGCGCCGGTGGGCTTCGAGGGCGGAGGCGAGCGCGCCGAGGTCTGCGCGCGCGCGGGCGGACTTCGCCTGATCGAGCGCGCGCGCGGGCGAGTCGAAGTCGGAGACCGTTTCCGCGCCGAGTCGGGCGCGCGCGACGCGCCAGCGTCCGCGCTCCCTGACGAAGTCGAAGGACGCCTCGACCTCGGCCTCAAGGACGGCCGACGAACCTAGCGCCGAGAGCGCCGCGGCGGGCTTATCGACGCGCACGGGGCCGCGCTCGAGCGGGGCGTCGTCGCCCGGCGCGTCTTTGTCACCCTCCCCCGCGGCGCGTCTGCGCCCGCGCGCGCGCTCTTCGAGTTCGGCAGCCAGCGAGTCGAGCGCGGCGCGCGCCGCGTTGATCCTCTCCGCCCCGGCCGCCGCCGCGAGCAGGTCGAAGTCCTCCCACTGCCGGTCGCCGACCCTGGCCTCGACCGCGCGCCAGCGCCCGCCCTCGCCGCGCGCGAAGCGGAAGGCCGCCCTGACGGACGCGAGCACTGTCGCTTCCGAGTCGGTCGAGCTGATCTCCTTGATCGTGATCGCGCCGCTGTTCAGCTCGAAGACGGACAGCGCGGCGATCAGCTTCCGCGCGTCGCCCTTGCCCAGCTTCGCCGCGGCGGGCGGCGGCAGGAGCAGGCACGCGAGCGCGGCCGAGGCGGCGAGCGTCAAAGTCTTTCGTAGCCCCGAACCTTTCATCTTGCGGAGTCGGTCGGCGGAGCGCGCCGGGGTCTCACGCCTTGTCGGCGTCCTTGGCGGACTTGGTGATCATCATGCGGAGCATGATCTGTAGCTGGGATGAGGTGAAGGGCTTGGGCAGGAAGACGACCGCGCCGGCGGCGAAGCTGTCGGACGTGAGCTTCGGATTCTGCTCGGCCGTCATCATCATGACGGGGATGCGCATCAGGCGCTTCTCCGACTTCATGTAGCGGACTACCTCCGTGCCCTCGACCTGCGGCATCACCACGTCGAGGATGGCCGCGACGAAGTTGGCGTCCGCCTTCAGAATCCGCAGCGCCTCGCCGCCGTCGCGCGCCGGGACGACCGAGTAGCCCTCCTTCTCGACGAGCGTCGTCACCAGGCGCAGGATCGCCGGGTCGTCGTCGGCGACGAGGATGCGGCCGGACTTCTGGAACTGTGATGACATATGACCAGTTTTCAGTTTTCAGTTTTCAGTTAAGGCGAATCGCCCCGCCAGAAACTGGAAGCGGTTTCCAGTTCAGCCAGATCGCTTTGCTGAAAACTGAAAACTGAAAAACTGTTCCCTTCAGACTTCCACGGCGCGGCCGGCGTCTTCGGTGCGCGCGAGGTCGGCGGCGAGCTTGATGGCGGCGACCATGCTCGAATGCTCGGCCAGCCCGCGGCCGGCGATGTCGAACGCCGTCCCATGATCGACCGAGGTGCGGATGAAAGGCAAGCCGAGCGTGACGTTGACCGCCTCGCCGAACGAAAGACACTTGACGGGGATCATCGCCTGATCGTGGTAGAGCGATACGACCGCGTCGAACTCGCCGCGCGAGGCGCGCAGGAACACCGTGTCGGCCGAGTGCGGGCCTTGCGCGTCAAGCCCTTCCGCGCGGCACGCCTCGACCGCCGGCGCGATCTCGGCCGACTCCTCGACGCCGAACAGCCCGCCCTCCGCGCCGTGCGGGTTCAGCGCCGCGACCGCGATGCGCGGATCGCGGATGCCCCAGCGGCGCAGCTCGCGATCCGTCAGTCGAACGACGCGCTCGATCCTCTCGCGCTCGACGAGGCGGATCGCCTCGGCCAGCGGCACGTGCGTCGAGATGAGCACGATGCGCAGGTTCGAGGCGACGAAGGCCATCGCACACTCCTGCGAGCCGGTCAGGTGCGCGAGGAATTCGGTGTGGCCGGGGAAGCTGTAGCCGCCGAGGAAGAGGGCGCGCTTGTTGATCGGCGCGGTCGAGATGGCGTCGACCGCGCCCGAGGCGCACAGGGATACGGCCGACTCGATGTACTCGGCGGCGGCGCGGCCCGCCTCGCCCGACTCCACCCCCGGCTCAATCGACGCGCTCACGTTATCGAGGTGGTAGATGACGGGGTGGGGCGAATCGGACAGGTCGTCGGGCAGCGGCTCGCCGCGGCGTATGATGTCGTAGCCGCACTCCAGGTCGAGCTTGCGCGCGGTGTGCGCGAGCAGTTGCGCGTCGCCGACGATGACGGGCACGCAGGCTCGCCGCACCTCCCCCTCGGCCACGGCCTTCAGGACGACCTCCGGGCCGATGCCCGCAGGGTCGCCCATCGTGACGCCGACGCGCGGGCGCGCGCGCCGCGCCGCGCCGTCGCCGCCCGCGGGGCTGGTCTCCGTGCTGTGCCGAATATCGGACATCGGGCCTGCGGCCGGGGGGAGAATGCGCGACGGCGGCGGATGCGCAACCTTAAAGCGCGTCTCGCCGCCGCCGCCGCGACCGGACAAAGCTTTTAACGCCGCGGCGAAGGCGCCGGCGGATTTTACGTCGCCCGCCGTCGCCGCCCGCCCCTACTCTTCGTCGTCGTCGTCACCGCCGTCATCGTCGCGGTCTTCGGCCTTGAACATGTACTTGATGTTGTGTTTGAGGAGCAGGATGTTGGGCGCCCCCCGGCGGTTCACCTTCAGGGCGCTGCGGTCGTACCACTCGATGGTGCCCTCGACCTCCTCCCCGTCCTTGAGGACGATCACCATCAGGGTGTGCGCGTCCATCTGCTTCTTGTAGTAGAAGATTTCCGCGTTGGTCTCGGCGGGCGGGATGCGCTTTCGCCCCTGCGCGGCGGCCGACTGGGACATGCCGGAGTCGCGGTCGCGCCCGCCGCCCGGCGGGCGCGGCGTGTACGATCTTTCGCGCGGGCGATCCCCGCCGGGGCGCTCGAAACGCTCCGAACGCTCGAAGCGCTCGGGGCGGTCGGCCCGCGCCGGGGCCGACCCTTCGACGCGCTCCCTCTGCGGCGCCGCGTCGGGCGCGGGCGCGCCCTCGCGGCCTTTGACTTCGGCCAGTGTCGTTCTGATCAGCTTACGGTTCACTTCCTCACCCACCTCCAACGAGTCTGACAGCGGGACGAGCGGCGCGCGCAAAGCGGGGCTTCGACCGAGGGGTACGACGAGCGAAACCAATCAAACCGGAAGAAGCGCGATCAAGGGCGCGGCTAACGCGGCTAACGCAAGACGGGACGGTCGTTCCGCTGTTGAAAAACGATCCTGTCAGGAATGGGCGTCATGCTACACGACGACCCTTTGTTTGGCAAGCCTTCGCGGAGTGAGTAGTGAGCGGTAAGCGGTAAGCGGTAAAAGCGGCGAGCCGTGGGCAATCTTGATCGACTGCTCACGGCTCACCGCTTACTGCTCATCTCATTTTCAGTCCGCCTTCTTGCGGATGAAGGCCGGCACGTCGAGGTCTTCGGCGCGGGGCGAGGTCGCGGACGGCCGCGCGTTGTGTTCCTCGCCGGCGCGCGGCGCGTAGCGGGTCGAGGTGACGGGGATCGTGCCGGGCGCGGCGACGACGCCCGTGTCCACGGCCTCGCGGTCGAAGCCGGTGGCGATGACCGTGATCTTCATCTCGTCGCGCATCGACTCGTCGATGACCGCGCCGAAGATGATGTTGGCGTTCTCGTGGGCGGACTCGCGGATGACCGACGACGCCTCGTTCACCTCGTAGAGCGTCAGATCGGGGCCGCCCGTGATGTTGATGAGCACGCCGCGCGCGCCCTCTATCGTCGCCTCTTCGAGGAGCGGCGAGGAGATGGCCTGCTGCGTCGCCTTGAGCGCACGATCCTCGCCGGAGGCGCGGCCCGCGCCCATCAGGGCCAGCCCCATCCCCTGCATGATCGTCTTCACGTCGGCGAAGTCGAGGTTGATGAGGCCGGGCACGGTGATCAAATCGGAGATGCCCTGCACAGCCTGGCGCAACACGTCGTCGGCGAGTTTGAAGGCGTCGGCTAATGAGACGCCGCGATCAACCGTGCCGAGCAGCCGCTCGTTCGGGATCGTGATGACCGTGTCCACGCACTCGCGCAGCTCGCGCAAGCCTTGGTCGGCCTGCTCCATGCGGCGCTTCCCCTCGAAGTGGAAGGGCTTCGTGACGACCGCGACCGTCAGCGCGTTCAGCTCCGTGGCGAGCGAGGCGATGATCGGGGCCGCGCCCGTGCCCGTGCCGCCGCCGAGGCCCGTGGTGACGAAGACCATGTCCGCGCCTTCCAGGGCTTCGATAATTTTTTCGGTGTCTTCGAGCGCGGCGTTGCGGCCCATTTCGGGGTTCGCGCCGGCGCCGAGACCTTTGGTCAATTTGCCGCCGAGCTGAATCTTGATCGGCGCGCGGGAACGCTTCAGCGCCTGGAGGTCGGTGTTGGCGACGAGGAAGTCTATGCCCTCGATGCCGGCCTCGATCATGCGGTTGACCGCGTTGCCGCCGCCGCCGCCGACGCCGATGACCTTGATGCGCGCGCCAGTGGCCGGCGGCTCGTCGTCGATGAACATTCGTAGCCCGTTGTCCGGCTGACGGCTATCCGGTGTCATACTTTGCGAATCCTTTCCATTTTGAGGCCCACCGCAGCGGGGAAGTGTGTCCCGCGGTTATTTTGGGCTGTGCGCGCCGGTGACACCCATATATTGCGGACAATATCTTGTGCCGGCTGGCGCGGCAGCATACAACATCTACTCAGAAAATGCTACCGAAACGATCTCGAAATTTCGACATGAACGCGCCGAGGCCGCCCGTCGTGCCTTTGCGGCCCGCTGCCGCCCGCGCCTCCGCGAAGTAGGCGCGCTGCGCGACGAGCGACAGCCCCGCGGCGGCCGTCCATTCTGGCGACTGCACGTCCTCGACAAGGCCGCCGAAGCGGTCGCGCTCCGGGTAGCCGACGCGCACCGGCGCGTCGAAGACCTGCTCCGCGACCTCGACCATCCCGCCGAGAAGCGCGCCGCCCCCCGTCAGAACGACGCCCGACGACAACTGACGCTCCCAGCCCGACTCGCGTATCTCGTCGGCGACGTGCATTAAAACCTCCTCGGCGCGCGGCTGGAGGATGTCGCAGAGAATCTGCCGCGAAAGTTGCCGCGGCGCGCGCCCCCCGACCGAGGGGACTTCCACTAAATCGCCGCGCTCCATCTCGGAGAGCGTTGAACTCGAAGCGAAGCCGGCCGTGCGCTTGATCTTCTCGGCTTCGGGGATCGGCGTGCGCAGGCCGAAGGCGATGTCGTTCGTGAAGTGTGAGCCGCCGAGGGCGAAGACGGCTGTGTGCTGCACGGCCCCGCGCTGGAAGATGACCAGTCCGGTCGTCTCCGCGCCGATGTCCACGAGGGCCGAGCCGAACTCCTTGTCCTCTTCCGTCAGGGAAGACTCCGCGGAGGCGAGTTGATCGAGCACCATGTCGGAGACGACGAGGCCGGCGCGGTTGACGGCGTTGATCGCGTTCTGCCGTGCTGTGACCGGGCTGGTGACGATGTGGACTTTGACGGCGAGCCGCGCGCCGATCATGCCTACGGGGTCGTTGATGCCGTCCTGATCGTCCACGATGAACTCCTGCGGCAGCCGATCAACTATCTCGCGTCCCGCCGGCAGTTGGATCGCGCAGGCCGAATCAATCGCGCGCCGCACGTCGTCGGCTGTGATCTCGCGGTCGCGGCCCGAAACGGCGACGATGGCCTGCCCGTTGAAGCCCATGATGTGCGAGCCGGCGAGGTTGATCGTCACCTCCTCGGCTTCGAGTCCGCTCATGCGCTCGGCCGCCTCGACGGCGTGGCGGATCGACTCGACGGCGTTCTCCGGGTTGACGATGACCCCTTTCCGCAGGCCGCGAGCCTCGGCCGACCCGACGCCGACGATGTCGAGGATGCCGGGCGCGTCGCCCGGCTCGCCGATGATGCAGGTGACGCGGCTCGTCCCGATGCTCAGGCCGACCGTGTGGGCTCCGCGTTTAGCCATTGGCTTCTCAACGCTCCTTCTCGTCCGGGGGGATCAGACTCGAAACCTCTCCGCCTTGCTCTCTAACTACGACTGACGCGCTCTGTCACCGACTCGACGCACGACTCACTCTCATCGCCGCGCGCTCAGTTCTGCTCGCCCTCACCGCCCACGCGGCGCGGGCGCTCGTCGCCTGTGGCTGTGCGGTCGTTCGGCGCGGGCGACTTCTTCTGGGCTTTCTTCTCGGCTTTCTTCTCAGGCTTCTTCTCCGTTGCGCGCGCGGGCTTCTCGGAAGACTTCTTCGCGGCGGGCGTGCGCACGGCCGGCTCGCGCGGGTGCGAATCGGCGGGGGGGGCGACCGCGTTGACGGTCCGCGCGTCGGCCGCAGCAGGCTCTACCGCCGCGGCGGCCGGCTGCACGGACGTGCCGGACTTGAAGCCGAGGACGGCGCGGCGGTTCTGCGTCATGTCGATGTAGGTGATCTGCCCGCCGCGCGGCGCGGCCCTGTGCTCTTCGAGCGCGCCCACGGCCTGCACGAGCCGCTTCGTCCACTCCTGGCGCCCGAGCCTGACTTCGATCTCCGAGTCGTCGCCCGCGAGTTGCGCGCGCACGTCGCGCATGTCGTCCAGGTTCACTTCGCTCACGCGGGACGAGAGGCCCGCCGCCTCCCACTCGCGCGCGAGCGAGAGGAACTTCGAGACGCGCTCGCGGTTCCCGGTTCGCGCCGCGTCCGTGCCCGACTCGTCCCAGCCGCGCAGGAAGAAGGCCGGCTGCTGGTGGTCTGGCGCGAGCGAGCCGACCATGACCGCCTCCTCGTCCACCCAGACGAAGCGGCCCGCGTTGGTGCGCACCACCACGCGCGGCACGCGCTCCGCGACGCGCACGCGCAACCCCGACGGCAGCACGCGCGCGACCGTCGCCGAGCGCACCCACGGCTGCCGCTCGATCTCCGAGGCGATGGCGTCCAAGTCAGCCTGCCAAACGCCCCCGGCCGCGGCGCGCCGGACGATCTGTCTGATCTGATCGTCGGAGGCGCGCGCCGTGCCGGCCACGTCAACCGACTTGAGATCGAAGAACTCGGACGCCGCGGCCGCGCGGTAGCCTTTGAACAGGACGAGGCCGAGGCATACCACGAGCAGAACCTTGGCGGCGAAGGGCGTCCAGGCCGCGACCCTGCGCCACGTGCCGCGCCGCGACTTCAGAGTTCCCTGCTTCGCCTGCGCGCCCTTGCCCTGTCCCGCCGCGGCGCG
>DATHBT010000098.1:0-7884 GCA_035295985.1 Pyrinomonadaceae bacterium
GAGGCGCGCGCGCGCATACAGGCCGAGCGCGACGAGTGCCCCGTGCTGTGGGAGCTGGTGGCGGACTTGCCGCGCGAGCTGTACAGCTTAGCCGCGCGCGTCACCTCCAAGATTCTGCCGGGCGGCGAGCTGGACGACCGCGCCAGCCCGGAACTGGCGCGCATCCGCCACGAGATCAACCGCCTGCGCTCGTCGATCACGCGCTCGCTCGAAGGGTTGATGCGGCGGGCCGACGAGGCGATTCAGGACAGCCTGGTCACGGTCCGAAATGATCGCTACGTCATCCCCGTCCGCTCCGATCACCGCGGGCGCGTGGCGGGCGTCGCGCACGGCTTCTCGTCTTCCGGGCAGACCGTCTTCGTCGAGCCGCTTGAGACGATTGACGCGAACAACGAGCTGCAAACGCTGCGCGAGGCCGAGGAGCGCGAGGTCACGCGCATACTCGCGACGCTGACCGACGACCTGCGCCGCGAGCTTCCCGCAATCGGGCGCGCGGCTGAAGCGGTCGCGGAGTTGGACTTCGTCAGCGCGAAAGCGGTCATGGCCGCGCGCTTCCGTTGCGTCGAGCCGGAAGTCGGGGCCGACGCGCTCGAACTCGTAGAGGCCCGCCACCCGTTGTTGGAAGAGAACCTGCGCGCCGCCGGGCGCGAGGTCGTGCCCGTCTCATTCCGGCTCGACGCCGAGCGGCCCGTGATGGTCATCTCCGGCGCGAACGCGGGCGGCAAGACCGTCGTCCTCAAGACCGCCGGCCTGCTCGCGCTCGCCGCGCTCTCCGGCCTGCACGTGCCGGCGCGCGAGGCGCGCTTTCCGCTCTACGGCTCCGTGCTCGCGGACATCGGCGACCGCCAGTCGCTCGCCGCGAACCTCTCGACCTTCACGGCGCACGTCGCCAACATCAGCCGGATGCTTGAGATTTGTCGCGAATCACACGGCCCGGCGCTCGTCCTCCTGGACGAGGCCGGCACGGGCACAGACCCGGAGGAAGGCTCGGCGCTCGGCGTCGCCGTCGTCGATCACTTCCGGCGGCGCTGCGGCGCGCACGTCGTTGCGACGACTCACTATTCGGGACTCAAGCAGTACGCGGCGAACGAGGAGGGCGTCTGGAACGCGAGTGTCGAGTTCGATGAGAAGACTTTGCAGCCGACCTACCGCCTGCTCGTCGGCCTCGCCGGCTCGTCTTCGGGTTTGGAGATCGCGCGGCGCTTCGGCTTCCCGCGCGAGATCATCGAGTCGGCCGCCTCTCGCGTCAACGAGTCGGCCCGCGCGGCGGCCGAGTACCTGCGACGCATCAAGCGCGAGGCCGAGGAGGCCGAGGCGCTGCGGCTCGCGCTGGAGGAGGAGCGGCGCGCGGTGGCCGAAAAATACGCCGCGCTCGAACGCGAGGCCGCGCGGCGCGACGCGGAGCGCGCACAGAAATTCGAGCGCGAGATGAGGGCCGGCCTCGCCGACTTCGAGCGGCGCTCGCAGGAACTGCTCTCGAAGATCGAAGACCGCGCCGAAAGAGTCCGCGTCGAGCGCGAGGCGGAGCGGCGCGCCGCGGAACTCCGGCGCGAGACGCGCCGCGCCGCCGAGCAGACGCGCGCGGGCGTCGCCGCCAAAACCGTCGAGCAGCCCGGCGGCGTCCGCGTCGTCCGCAACACGGCCGCGCCGGAGACTTTCGCGGAAGCCGGCGCGCGGGGCGCGGAAGAGTTTCGGCCCGCGTCGCGAGCGCGCGACATCGCGAAGGGCGACACGGTGCGCCTGCGAACTTTCGGCAAGGTCGGCAAGGTCGAGACGGTGCGCGACGGCGAGGCCGAGGTGCTGGTCGGCCGCGTGCGCCTGCGCGAAAAGCTCACGAACCTTGAGCTGGTCGAGCGCGTAGCGCCGAAGGGCGAGGCGGCGCGCGGCCAGCAGCTCGAACGCATGGCCGCCGCCTCGCGCGCCACCACGCAGGTGCGCCTCGCCCAGTCGAAGGCCGCGCCCGACGCCGAGCTGAACCTCATCGGCCGCACCACGGACGAGGCCGCGGACGAGACCGACAAGTTTCTGGACGAGGCTTTCTTGCACGGCCTCGCCCGCGTCCGCATCATCCACGGCCACGGCACGGGGGCGCTGCGCCGCGCCGTCGCCGAACTACTCAAAGGCCACCCGCACGTCGCCTCGTTCGCCCCGGCCCCACCCGATCAGGGAGGCGCTGGCGCGACTGTGGTTGAGTTGAAGTAACTGGTTTCTCACGGCGAATCGGCCGGACAGGTACAGCGTTGCGCTACCCGCAGACATTCCTGGACGACCTCAGGCGGCAGGCCGACATCGTGCGCGTCATCCAGGACTACGTGAGCCTGAAGAAGAAGGGCGCGAACTGGATGGCCTGCTGCCCGTTCCACCAGGAGAAGACGCCCTCATTCTCGGTCAACCCGGCGAAGGACATCTTCTACTGCTTCGGCTGCGGGAAGGGCGGGAACGTGTTCAAGTTCGTGATGGAGCTTGAGAACGTCTCGTTCCCCGAATCAGTCCGCATCGTGGCGGAGAAGTTCGGCGTACCCCTCCCCGTCATGCAGGAGGATCAGAAGTTCGAGGCGAGGCGCAAGGAGGCGGACGAGGTCGTCCAGCTCAACCAGTGGGCGCTCGAATGGTGGGAGCAGCAGTACGAGCAGTCTGCGGAGGCGAGGGCGGCGCGCGAGTACGTCGAGGGGCGCGGCATCACGGAGGAGACGCGCAAAACTTTCCGGCTCGGCTACGCGCCCGACAGTTGGGACGCGCTCACCTCGCACCTCAAGCGCAAGGGCGCGACGCAGGCGCAGATCGAGCGCAGCGGTCTCGTGGTGAAAAAGGACGCGGGCGGGAGTTACGACCGCTTCCGCGGGCGCTTGATCTTCCCCGTGCTCGACGCGCAGGGGCGCGCGGTCGCCTTCGGCGCGCGCGTGCTGCCGGGCGGCGGCGAGCCGAAGTATCTGAATTCGCCGGAGACGGCGGCCTACACGAAGGGCCGCCACCTCTACGGGCTGCACCAGAACCGCGAGGAGATCAGGCGGAAAAAATTCGTCATCCTCGTCGAGGGCTACCTCGATCTGATAGTGCCCTACCAGTTCGGCGTGCGTAACTGCGTGGCGAGCCTCGGCACGGCCCTGACCTCCGAGCAGGCGCGCTTGTTAAGCCGCTTCTCGCGGCGCGTGGTCGTCAACTACGACGGCGACCGCGCCGGCATCAGCGCCGCCAAGCGAGCCATCGAAGTCATGCTCCCGGAGGACTTCGAGATCAAGGTGCTCGTGCTCCCGGACGGGCAAGACCCGGACGAGTTCATCCGCGCGCACGGGGCCGAAAGCTACAATGAACGACGCGGCGCGGCGTCCGCCTTCATCCAGTTCGTGCTCGATCAGGCAGTCGCCGGGAGGAACCTGACGAACCCGCGCGACAAGGGCGAGGCGGTCAAGGAGGTCTTGCCGTTCGTGCGCGCCTTCCGCGACCGGATTCTGAAACGGGAGTATTTCGATCTCGCTATGGACTCGCTGCGCGTGGAGGATCGGGCGCTGCGGCAGTCGCTCTGGAAGGACGTGAACGCGCAACCGCAGGCCGGGGCGGCTGCGGCCGAAGACGTGACGCGCAAAGTCGCGCGCGCCGAGACGCAGCCCGTCACGGTCGCGGAGCAGCGCCTGCTCGAACTACTCGCGCACGACGCGGAGCTGCGCCGCCAGTTGTTGCCTTACGTCGAGCCGGAGGACTACGAGGAGTTGCCGTCGGCCGCGGTGTTTCGCGCGCTGACCGAGATCGAGCGCGAAGAACTAGAGGTTGACTTCACGACGCTCGGCTCGCGCACCGAGGGCGACCCGGTGGCCGAAGACCTCGTGCCGCTCCTGCTCATGCACGAGCCGGAACGCGCCGAGGGCGAGGCGACCGACGCCGTGCTCGCCGAGGCCGAGAGCTGCCTCACCGCGCTGCGGCTGATGCGGATCGAGCGGCGGCTGAAAAACCTTCAGGCGGAGGTCGCCGCGGCCGACCGCGCGGGCGAGGCGGAGCGGCGCGACCGGCTCGTGATGGAGCAGTTGGAGTGGACGCGCCGCCGTAACGCCCTGCTCCCGCGCGGGCAGTAAATCCCGAACGACGCGCAGGGCTTGCCAAACCCGAATCCGAAACTACAAAATCCTCTGGCCCTATCCTTGGAAACTCCTCTTCGCGGGGTGACGACGACAAAGTGAGCATGGAAGAGAAAGAGTCGGACGACGTGGTTCAGCGGCTGCTCGAACTCGGCACGGACAAGAAGTTCCTCAGCTTCGACGATCTCAACCGCGAGCTGCCCGACAACATGGTGTCGCCCGACGACATCGAGGACGTGCTGCAGAAGCTCGACGGCGCGAACATTACCGTCGCCGACTCCGACGAGCGCCTCATCGAGCAGGCCGCGGCCGTCGTCGTCTCGGACGAGGACGAGATGTCGGACGAAGACGAGGTGTTAGACCTCTCGGCCGGCGCGTTGGAGAAGACGAACGACCCCGTCCGGCTGTACCTGCGCGAGATGGGCGTCGTGCCGCTCCTCACGCGCGAGGGCGAGGTCTCCATCGCCAAGCGGATCGAGCGCGGGCAGATCAAGACGCAGAAGGCCATCTCGCGCTCGCCCATCGCCGTCTGCGAGCTGATCAAGATCGGCGACGAGCTGGAAGCCGGCAAGCTCAACATCCGCGACGTGGTCAACTTCTCCGATCAGGCCGAGCTGACGGGCCAGGAGGACAAGGCCGAGGAGTATTACCAGTGGACGCTCGAAGGCATCAACAACGTCCGCCGCCTCTTTAAGGCGGGCCTCAAGGACTGGGAGCGGCTGCGGGCCGAGGCGAAGCTGGCGCGCGGCAAGAAGTCTAAGAAGCTCATGCGCCTCAAGCGCAAGGTGGCGCGCACGCGCCTTGAGGTCGCGCAGATCATCTCCGGCTCGACCTCGCCCGCGGGCGGCGACAAGGGTTTGAATCTGACGGAGCGCGCGCGCCAGCGCCTCATCGGCGCGATCCGCACCGTCGCGATGGACGTGCGCTCGGCCGAGCGCGACATAGAGAAATACACCGAGCGTCTGGGGCGCAAGCGTTTGAAGCCGGAGGAGGAGCGCGAGTACAAGCGCCAGATCGCGGCGGCCAAGAAGCGCCTGCAAATGATCGAGCAGGAGACTTACATCACGCCCGTCGAGGTCAGGCGCTCGCTCCAGTCAATCGTCGTCGGCGAGTACGAGACGGGGCAGGCCAAGCGCGAGCTGATCGAGGCGAACCTCCGCCTCGTCGTCTCCATCGCCAAGAAGTACACGAACCGCGGCCTGCAATTTCTGGATTTGATCCAGGAGGGCAACATCGGGTTGATGAAGGCCGTGGACAAGTTCGAGTGGCGGCGCGGCTACAAGTTTTCGACCTACGCGACGTGGTGGATTCGGCAGGCGATCACGCGGGCCATCGCCGATCAGGCCCGCACGATCCGCATCCCCGTCCACATGATCGAGACCATCAACAAGCTCATCCGCACCTCGCGCGCGCTCGTGCAGGAACTCGGCCGCGAGCCGACGAGCGAAGAGATCGCGAAGAAGATGGACATCCCGGTCTCGAAGGTGCGCAAGGTCTTGAAGATCGCGCAGGAGCCGATCTCTTTGGAGACGCCCATCGGCGAGGAGGAAGACTCACACCTCGGCGACTTCATCGAGGACAAGTCGATCCTCAACCCGGCGGACGCCGTCGTCGCCTCGAACCTGCGTGAGATTACGGACGAAGTCCTGGCGACGCTCACGCCGCGCGAGGAGAAGGTCATCAAGATGCGCTTCGGGCTGGGGACGACCGGGTCGGAGCACACGCTCGAAGAGGTCGGCCAGCACTTCGCCGTCACGCGCGAGCGCATCCGCCAGATCGAGGCGAAAGCCCTTAGGAAACTGCGCCACCCCTCGCGCTCGCGCAAGCTGAAAGCTTTCCTCGAAGGAACTAGGCAATAAGCTGTACGGGCGGTTAGAATGTCCGGCGGGGCCGGTAGTCGGCGGTGCGGCTAAGTCGAAGCGCGCCAACCGATTCCCGGCCTCAGGCATCTAAAGACGGGCCAACCCCGCTATGAAGAAGATCGTCGAGAGTTACAGGCGCAAGCTCGCCACCGAAAACGGCTACGTCGTCAAGCACGGCGCGCGGCTGCGCGTGGCCCTGTGCTACCCGAACGTATATGCGGTCGGGATGGCGAACCTCGGCTTCCACTCCGTTTACGAACTCTTCAACAACACCCCGGAAGTCTCCTGCGAGCGCGTCTTCCTGCCCGACGAACGGGAGCTGCGCGAGTACGAGCGCACGCGCACGCCGCTGCTCTCTCTGGAGACGCAGACGCCGGTGCGCGACTTCGACGTGGTCGCCTTCTCCGTCTCCTTCGAGACCGACTATTTGAACCTCGCGCGGATGCTCCGGCTCGCGGGCGTGCCTCTGTGGTCGAAGGACAGAACCGAGCGCGACCCACTCGTCGTGATGGGCGGCGCGGCGTCGTTCCTCAACCCGGAGCCGGTCGCCGAGTTCGCCGACGTGATCGGCGTCGGCGAGGGCGAGGTACTCGTCCCGCAACTGTTAGACACGATTTTCGACAACGAGGGGACGAAGGATGACCTGCTGCTCGCGCTAGCGCGCCGGGGCCGCGGCTTCTACGTGCCGTCGCTCTACGAGGTCACGTACCACGCGGACGGGACGGTCGAAGCCTACACGCCGAGGCAGCCGGGCGTTCCCCTCCGCGTCGGCCGCGCGGTCGCGGCGGAGAATCCGAAGGAAGGCACGCTGCGCAGGGCGATGCGGCGCGGCGATGTGGAGATCGCGGAAGCCTTGCGCGAGCGGGACGTGTTCGCGCCCTCGACCGTCGTGTGGGCGCCCGAGGCCGAGATGGGCGAGCGGTTCCTCGTCGAGATTTCGCGCGGGTGCTCGCAGGGGTGCCGGTTCTGCTGGGCGGGTTTCAACTACTGGCCGCCGCGCGTCGTGCCGGCGCGCGACATTCTGGCGAAGGCGCGCGAGTGGCGCGGCAAAACCGACCGCATCGGCCTGGTCTCGACGGCCGTCTGCGACCACCCCGAAATCAGCGAAATCCTGCAAGGGCTTCGCGCGATGGACTACCGCATCTCGGTCTCGTCGCTCCGGCTCGATCAGATCGAAGACGAGTTGCTGGACGCGCTCGTCGAATCGCGCGATCAGCAGATCGCCGTCGCGCCGGAGACGGGGTCGGATCGCCTGCGGAAGGTCATTAACAAGAATCTGACGAATGACGAGATAGTGGAAATCTGCGGCTCGGTCTTCGACCGCGGGATGCTGACCGTCAAGCTGTATTTGATGGTCGGGCTGCCGACCGAGACCGACGAGGACTTGGACGAGATGATCGCGCTCGTCGAGCGCATCAAGGATCGGATGCTCGAAGCGGGCAAGCGGTTCGGGCGCGCGGGGAAGATCATCCCGGCGCTGAACGGGTTCGTGCCGAAGCCGAACACGCCGTTCCAGTGGGAGCCGATCTGCGGGGAGCGTGAACTCAAGCGCCGGCTCAAGTACGTCTCGAAGCTGCTCGCTAAAATTCCGAACGTCGAGGTGCGCGTCATGTCCGCGCGCATCGCGCACGAGCAGGCGCTCTTCTCTTCGGGCGACCGTAGCGTCTCGCGCGTCATCGAGCGGATGGCCGCGAACGGCGGCGACCTGCACGCGGCGCTGCGGGAGACGGGGACGGACGCCGCGTTCCACACCGAGCGCGCGCGTTCTTACGACGAAACACTTCCGTGGGAGATCGTCGAGACGGGGCAGGGCCGCGAGTTCTTCCAGCGGGAGCACGAGAGAGCGCAGGTCGCGAAGTCAACCGCGCCGTGCCCCTCGGTCAGCCAGTGCCAGCGTTGCGGCGTGTGCCCGACGACGTGGTTGGCTTCGGCCGCGCCCGCGCTCGTGCAGT
>DATHBT010000099.1:0-17319 GCA_035295985.1 Pyrinomonadaceae bacterium
CCGGCGAGGACGAGACGGGCGTGACGATCCTCAGCCGCTACCCGCTCACAGACGTTGAAAGGATTGTACTCCCGCACGCCGGGCCGGGTTGCCGCCGCCGCGCCGCCGTCGGCGCGACGGTTAACGTCGCCGGCACGCCCGTGCGCGTCTATTCCGTCCACGCCGAGACGCGCCTTGAGATCGAGAAGAAGACCGAGCAGTGGCGCGCCGCGCTCGACTCGCTCGCGCGCCGCCCCGGCGTCCAACGCGCCGTCGTCCTCGGCGACTTCAACAGCATCAAAGGCAAGGACGTGCGCGCCGCCCGAAAGCTCTTCTCCGAGTCGGACTTCACGACGCCCTTCCCCGACGACAAGTCAACCTGGAAGACCTTCGTCATCAAGCTCAAGCTCGACTGGCTCTGGCTGCGCGGCCTCTCGCCCACCTCCCACGGCATCGCCAAGCACGTCAAGTTCTCCGACCACTGGCCGCTGTGGGTCAGGGCCAAGCTCTGACGCTTTGAGGTTAAAACGTTTAAGGTTTGAGGTTGGGAAGATTCCCAACCTCAAACCTTAATCTTCAAACCTTAAACCAAACCACCCGCCGCAGGACTCACCTGACTCGTACCTGAACCTGATTCGCTTCGAGCGAGTTGCCCGTCGCGCGTTGCAGCTCCGCGGCGGCCTTGTTGAGTTCCGTCTGCGCGCGCAGCTCGTTGCCGCGGGCGGTGGCGAGCGCGGTCTGGCGTTCGAGGACGAGGAAGATGGTTGATTGGCCGGCGTCGAATTTCCGCAGCTCCGAGGCGTACTGCCTCTCGCTCGCGTCGCGCGCGACCGAGGCGGCGCGCAGGCGCGACTCGGCCGTGCGCACCACCTGAAGCGCGTTCCTCACGTCCACCTGGATCAACTGCTCCAACTGCTCTCGCTGCGTGCGGATGCGGTCGCGCTCGACGAGCGAGCGGCCCAGTTGCGCCTCGGCCGCGCGGTTGCGCAAGGGGAGGTTCAACTGCACGCCGACGCGGAAGTTGTTGTAGCGGTTGGCGGCGAGGTTGGCGAGCGACTGGCCGTAGCCGCCGACGAGGTTTTCGGGCAGCGAACCCTGCGGCACGGGCGGGAGCAGCGCGAGGTCTGGATCGGTGATGCCGTTCAGGCGGGCCGTGAGTTGGTTGACCTGCTCGCGTATCGCGTCGCTCGAAGCCGAGAAGGGGTTCGTGGCGCGCGCCGGGTCGAGCGAGCCGGCGACGCCCGTCGCGCCGTAGCTCGCCACCAGGTCGAGCTGCGTTTTCGCCTGCTCGCGCGCGAGCCGCGTGTCCAGCTCGTTGATCGCGGCGACCACGTCCGACTGCTGTAACTCGGGCCGGTTGCCGAGCGCGGCCATGAGCGCCGTGTCTAACGAGACGGGCGGCGTCGTGGCGAGATCGACCGTGTCGGTCGGCACAATCGCGACGTTCCAGACCTCCGCCTGCCGGTTCTCGGCGATCAGATTTTTTAGATTGTTCTCGGCCCGGCCCACCTCGTCGAGCGCGGTATAGACGCTCTGCTCGAAGCCGGAGACCTGCGCCTCGGCCGCCACCACGTCAATCGGCGCGAGCAGGCCCTCGGCGACAAGTCGCTTGTTGTGCTCGTACTGCGCGCGCGCGTCGCGCACGGCGTCGCGCTGGATTTGCAGGTTCTTCAGGGCGAAGACCAGGTCCCAGTAGGCGCGCTGCACCTGCGTGATCGTCTCGATGGCGCGCTGGCGGAACTGCGCGTCGGTCAAAGAAAGATTCTTCTTCGCGATCTCGATGGCGCGGCGGTTCTGGTCGAACTCTCGGCCGCGCAGGACGGGCTGCGTGTAGTTGAACGTGAAGGCCGTCGGGAACAGCGGGTTGAGCGCGGTGAACTGGTTGTTCGTCGTCTGCCGGATCGAGGAGAAGTCAAACCGGTAGCCGCCCCCGCCCCTCGGCGTGAGACCTTCGAGGCGGAACGTGCCGACGAGATTCGACTGCGTGAGTGCGCCGGCCGCGCCGCTCAGGAAACTGGTAGCGGGCGTCGATATGCGCTCGTAGTAGGAGAGCGAACTCAGCCGCGGATCATACGCGCCGCGCGCGCCCAGCAGGTCGAACTCAGCGGCGCGGACGTTCGCGCGCGCCACCTCTATCTCCTTCGCGTTCTGCAAGGCCAGCTCAATCGCCTCGCGCAAAGCCAGCGGACGCTGCTCGGCCATGTTGACGCCGACGCGGCCGAGTTCGGGGAGCGGCCCCGGCGTCGCGCGGAAACCTTGCGCGACCGGCGGCACGTCGAGCGGAAGCTCCGCGGGCGCTTGTGTAGGCACGCTCTCGCGGCCGGGCTGGCGCGGCTGCGGCGGCGCGGGGACTGTCTGGATAGTGCGCGGCTGGCCCTGCGTGTTCAACTGATCGAACGTCGGCACGGCGTCGAGACGCAGGGGCGCGTCCGGCTGCGACTGCCCGGCGGCCGGCGGCTGTCCCGTCGGCGTCTGCGACTGCGCCTGCGAAGGCTGCGCCGCCGGCTGCGCGCTCTGCTGAATCTGCGCGTCGGGCGTCGCGCGCCTCGCGTTCGCGTCGGCTGGCGGCTGTTGCGCCGGCTGCTGCTGCGTGTTGGCCGAAGGCGCTGGCGTGAACGTCGGCGTGGCCGTCTGCGCGCCCGGCTGCTGCGCGTGCGCCGCGAACGCGGACGCGAGCAGCGCGAGTGAGGCGAGCGCCGGCCGCGCCTTCGTCAGCAAACGCGTGCCGTCGAATTTACCATTGCTTCCGAACATAAAAACCCTCTTGCTCACTTACCAAAGCTGCTGAAGATCGAGCCGACCGCCGCGGCCGTCCTGCGCCGCGCCCAGCGGAACGGCGCGATCAGCCCCTCGCCGATGCGGCCCCACACGCTGCTGCGGCCCAGATCGTCGAAGAGCGAGTAGAAGACCGGCACGGCCAGGAGCGTCAGCAGCAAACAGAGCGACTGGCCGCCGACGACGAGCACGCCGATGGATCGGTTCGTGCCCGAACCCGGCCCCGAGGAGAGCGTCAGCGGCAGCATGCCGGCGACGAGCGCGATAGTCGTCATCAGGATCGGCCGCAGGCGGTCGCGGTTCGCCTGGATGATCGCGTCGTGGCGATCCAGCCCGTGCGAGCGCAGCTCGTTCGTGTGGTCGATCTGCAAGATCGCGTTCTTCTTCACCACGCCGAAGAGCAGCAGCAGGCCCAGCCCGGAGAAGATGTTGATCGTCTGCCCCATCACCAGGAGCGAGAGGATGCCGAACGGGACGGCCAGCGGCAGCGTCAACAGGATCGTGACCGGGTGGATGAACGACTCGAACTGCGCGGCCAGCACCATGTACATGAAGATGAACGAGAGCACGATGGCGAGCATGAAGTAGTAGCCCGCGCGCCCCAGCTCCTTCGAGCGGCCGACGAGGCCCGTCTGGTAGCCCTGCTCAAGGTTCATCTCCGCGACGAACGAGTTGAGCTGATCGAGCACGGCAGACTGCGAGCCGCCCGGACGGACGTTCGAGGTCAAAGTCACGAGCCGCTGCCGGTTCAGGCGGTTGATCGACGACGGCCCCGTGCCCTCCTCGACGCGCACCAGGTTGTCGAGGCTCACCCAGCCGACCTTTGCCGAAGGCGCGAACAGGCGCGCTAGGTTCTCCTTGCTCGCGCGCGCCTCGCCCATCGCGCGAAGGCGCACGTCGTACTGATCCGCCCCCTCGTTGTAGGTCGAAACGTCCTGGCCCGCGACGAGCACGTTCAGGCTCTGCGCGATGTCGCCGGCCTTGACGCCCAAGTCCGCCGCCCTCGCGCGGTCGATGTGGACGCGAAGCTCCGGCTTGCCCGATACGAGCGACGAGTCGGCGTCAACCACGTCGGGGATCGTCTTCATCCGCCGCAGCAGTTCGTCCGCGTACTTTTCGAGCTTCGCGAGGTCAGGGCCGGCGATCATGAACTGCACGTCGGCGTTGGCCTGCCCGCCGCCGGAGATGGCCTGCACCTGACCGACGTTGGCGCGCAGGTTTTTGTACTCGTCGCGCTGCAACACGTCGCGGGCGCGCGTCATCAGATCGGTCTGCGTGAGTTCGCGCTCGCTGATGGGCGTCAACCGGACGTAGATGTTCGCCTCGTTGACGAGCTGCTGCTGGCCGCCGCCGATGGTGACGAGCGTGTCGGTCACGCCGGGCAGCCGCTTCAACTCCCCGGCGATGCGCTCCACGGTCGTCGAGGTCGCGGCGAGCGTCGAGCCTTCGGCGGCGCGGACGTTGACCTCGAACTGCGACTGATCGTCAACCGGCAGAAAGTTTTTGCCGACGAACATGAAGAGCGGCACGATGCTCAGGATGACGAGCACGCACAACCCCACGATGGCCCAGCGGTGCGCCATCGACCACCTGAGCATCCACGTGTACGTGCGATCAATCGGACGGTAGAAGCGGCCTTCCTTGGAGCCGTGCTGCTCGCGCCTCGGTTGTAGGGGCAGGGCCTGTCCCCGCCCGTCCGCCTCCGCGACCGGGCGGGCCGCGGATATGCCACCCTCTACAAGTTCATCGCCACCGGCGTGTTTATCCGGCTCGCCCGCGGTCACGCGCGACTCGTCGGCCAGCAAAGATGGGGCGTCGCCCTGTGAGGGCAGGCTGGCCGTCTCCGGCGAGCGTTCGTCCCTGCGGCGCTTGATCAGGCGCGCGGCGAGCATCGGCGTCAGCGTGAAGGAGACGAGCAGCGAGACGGCGACGGCGAACGAGGCCGTCAGCCCGAACGAGGACATGAAACGGCCGACGATGCCGCCCATGAAGCCGACGGGCAGAAACACCGCGAGCAGCGAGAGCGTCGTCGCCATGACGGCGAGGCCGATCTCGCGCGTGCCCTCGATAGCCGCCTGGAAGGGCGGCATCCCCTTCTCCTCGACGAAGCGGAAGATGTTTTCGAGGACGACGATGGCGTCGTCGATCACGATGCCGACCATCAGGGTGAGGGCCAGCATCGTGATCATGTTGAGCGTGTAGCCCATCGCGGCCATCAGGCCGAAGGTGGCGATGATGGACGTGGGGATGGCGAGGCCGGCGATCAGGGTCGAGCGGAAGTTCCAGAGGAAGACGAAGACGACGATGGCCGCGAGGATGCTGCCTTCGACGAGGTGCGTCTTGATGGAGTTGACCGCCGCCTTGATGAAGATGGAGCTGTCGCCGATGACCTGCGCGCGCGTGCCCGCGGGAAGCGTCGGCGCGATCTCCGCGAGCCGCTCCTTGACCGCGTCGGCCACGGCCACTGTGTTCTGCCCCGACTGCTTCGAGACGACGAGCGTCACGGCCGGCTGCCCGTTCAGGCGCGCGGTCGTGCGCTGCTCCTCCGAAGAGTCTTCCGCGTAGCCGATGTCGCTGACCTTGACGGGGTAGCCCCCGCGCGACGAGACGGCGATGTTGTTGAAGTCCGCCGGGTTCGTCACGCGCCCTAAGGTGCGGACAGTTAGCTCGCGCGTGCCCTCGTCGATGCGCCCGCCCGGCACCTCCATGTTTTGCAGGCGCACGGCCGCGGCCACCTCGGGCACGGTCACGTTGAAGGCGCGCATCTTGTCGGGGTCGAGCTTGATCTGTATCTCGCGCCGCGCGCCGCCGATCAGCTCGACGTTGCCGACGCCGTTGATACTCTCGATGCGATCCTGAATCTGCTTCTCGGCGATCTGCGTCACCTCGCGCAGCGGCCGGGGCGCGGAGACGACGACGCGAAGGACGGGCGCGGCGTCCGTGTCGATGCGCTGGATGATCGGGTCTTCGGCCGTCTCGGGCAGATCGCCGCGGACGAGGTTGACCTTGTCGCGCACCTCCTGCGCCGCCACGTCGGCGTTCTTATCCAGGAGGAACTGGACGAAGACCTGCGAGACGCCCTCGACCGAGGTGGAGCGCAGCTCGTCGATGCCGCTGATGGTGTTGACGGCCGACTCGATCTTATCCGTCACCTCGGTCTCGATCTCGCGGGGCGACGCGCCGGGGTTGACGATGGTGACGGTGATCGTCGGGAAGTCGATCTTCGGGAACAGATCGACGCCGAGCGAGAAGAACGAGAACAGCCCGACTACCGTCAGCGACAGGACGAGCATCGTCGCGAAGACGGGCCGGCGGACGCAGATTTCGGCAAGTTTCTGCATGATAGCTGTTAGCTGTTAGCCGTTAGCTGTTAGCAAAACCAAAAACCTGAACGAAGCTGAGAGCTGTTCTCTTCCGGCTAACAGCTAAAAGCTAACAGCTAACAGCTTCCTCACTGCCTCACCGCCGCGCCGTCCTTCAACTGTTCGAGGTTGGATGTTGCGACGAGTTCGTTGGGCTGGACGCCGGATTTGATCTCGACGAGTTCACCCTCCTGCTGACCCAACTGGACGACGCGCTGCTCGGCGCGGCCGTCGCGGATGACGAAGACGTGGCGCGTCGTCTCCGTGCCGGCGACGGCGCGCAGTGGGACTAGGATCGCGGGTTCGGGCTTCGGCAGTTGCAGGCGGACGGTGGCGAACTGTCCGGGCTTGAGCAGGTTCTGGCTGTTCTCGACCTCCGCCTCGACCGTGAGCGTGCGCGAGGCCGCCGAGACGTTCGGCGAGATGCGCGCGACGCGGCCGGCGAAGGCGCGGTCGGGGTAGGCGCTCGTCATCACCGAGACGGACTGTCCGGGCCGTACGAGGCCGATGGACTGCTCCGGGATGTCGATGCGCAGGCGCAGCGGATTCGTGCGGACGATGGTCGCCACCTTCGACTGCGGTGAGACGTACTCGCCGAGGTCGGCCGGGCGCTCCGCGACGAAGCCGCTGATGGGCGAATAGACGACGGCGTCCGTCACCGACTTGCGGGCCTGCCGCGCCTGCGCCTCTGCGGCCTGCGCCGCGGCGCGCGCCGTCTGCACGCCCGCGTAAGACTGTCTGGCCGCGGCCAGCGCGGCCTGGTACTGCTCGCGCAGTTGATCGCGCTGCGCCCGCTGCTGATCGTAGGCCGAGCGCGAAACGTCGCCCGACTCGATCAGGCGCTCGTAGCGCGCGAGCTGCTTTTCGGCGAGGTCTAAGGCGGCGCGCGCGGCCTGCGCCTCGGCCACGTGCGCCGGGTCGAAGGGCTGTCCGGGCCGCAGGCCGAGTCGCTCCTCGGCCTGGCGTATGGCCGACTGCGCCTGGCGGGCCTGCGCTTCGGCCTGCTCTACGCGAAGGCGCGCGTCCGCGTCTTCCAAACGGACGAGCACCGCGCCGCGCTGGACGTAGGAGCCGAGATCGACGCCGACCGCGGCGACGCGCCCGCCGACGTTAGGGGCGACATCGGTCTGCGCGTCAGCCGCGAGTGAACCAGTCGCATCGATGAAGCGCGGCAGCTCGCGGACTATGGCCGCGGCCGTCGTCACCTGCACGGCCTCGGGCGTGGCGTTAGGATCGGGCGAGTTCTGGTTGCCGTTGGCCTTGGCGCGCGAGCCGCCGCACGCGGCCGACAGGGCGGCGAGCGCGAGGAGCGCCGCGAGCGCGAGCAGTTTTACCGTTTGATTCCGAGAGAGCATGTTGACCACTTGTTCAGTCACGTATGATTGCCGAGCTTCGTCGAAACATTGATCAAGCGCGATCTCCGCGCCTCACTTGTCGCCGCCCGCCGTCTTCTTCTTCGTCTTCCGCGCCGCCGCCGCCGGACGCTTCGATCTTTCTAACTTCTCGCCGACCGCGCGGGCTTCGACGCCGCGCAGCAGTATCTCGGTGAACTCGTCGGCCGCGCGCTCGTTCGAGATGTCGAGGAGCGTGCGGCGCTTGTCCCAGAGCGTGTTGTTGAGCGAGTGGTGGATGATCGTGCCGAGGAAGGCGCGCACGACGACCGCAGGCTCGATCTGGCGGAACGCGCCGTCGCGCTGCCGCTCGCGGACGTAGCCGCCGAGGAACTCGTACATCTGCCGGATCGTGCGCTCCCAGAACATTGCGGCGAGCTCGTGCTCTTCGAGCGCGGCGTGCGTGAGCAGACGCAGGAACTCCGGGTCGCTCTCGTGGTGGTGCATCAGCGCGCGGGCCAGCTCGGTGAAGACGGCGCGATCGTCCTTGCGGCGCAGGGCCTCGGCCAGGAATTCGCGCGGGTCGCCGAGGCTGCCCGAACACGCTTTGAAGTCGAGGATGGCCGAGTAGAGTTCCTGCTTGTTGGCGAAGTGGCGGAAGACCATCGCCTCCGACACCCCGGCGGCCTGCGCGATCTCCTTGGTCGTCGTGCCGCGGAAGCCGTGCTGCGAGAAGAGCCGCATCGCGACGACCAGAATCTGCTGCCGCCGCTCCTCGCCGGCCATGCGGCCCCCGCCGCACTCGTGCGCCAGCGGCCCGCCGCCGCCCGCAGTCTTCTCCGCCAGTCTCGTCATCCGTTGACCTTTCCGCTGAAAATCTTCGCCCGGGTAGAAAAGTAAGTGCTTACTTACCAGAGTACGTGACCGGGGTCAAGCCGGTTGCAACTAAATCTCTAGAAATTTTCCTGCCTGTACTGTTCCCGACCTTGCGCTATAATCGGCTCGTACCTTTTCACAACAAAACGGGGCGTTGCTTTCAGGCGCGCGGCGGCAGCAGTCGCGCGCGGCGTGCGACTTCGGCGGCTTCCGAAGCTTTCCCCGCCGGTCGGCACGTTGTTTGCTCCTTTTCGGCGGGAAAGGCAGTCATCAAGGGGCTTACTCTCGCGACCCCCTCGCGAACTTGTAGCGACGGTATTTTTCAGAAGAAGGAGAAACGAACATGTCACAGAATTTCGGCAACACCTCGAACCCCACGGCGGGCGGCGCGGGCACGGGCGCGACCGACGCCGGCACCACGCGCGACACCACGACCGGCACGGGCCTCGGCTCGACCGGTTCGACCGGCCTAACGACCGGCGGCGGCGCGGGCACGATCGGCGGCGCGGGCACGGGCACGGCGACCGCGCGCGAGGGGATCGGCGGCACGGCGCAGGAGTACGGACAGAAGATCGCCGACGCCGCCTCGACGGCGCGCGACTACATGAGCGACAAGCTGTCGGTGGCGCGCGACAAGATCGGCGACCTGCAGAACGTGGACTACCGCCAGGCGGCCGACCAGGCCAAGGAGTACGCGCGGCAGAATCCGGGGCAGGCCCTGCTCATCTCGGCGGCGGCCGGCTTCCTGCTCGGCCTCCTGCTCCGCAGCACGCGGCGCTAAAGTCAGGGTTACGGGTTTAAGGTTTGGGGTTTAAGGTTCCAGGACCCGGCCGACCTCGCGGCGCGGGCCGAACCTTAAACCTTAAACTTCAAACCTTAAACTTCATTTCGGGGGGTAGGGACGATGGCTGAACTGGAAAGACGCGCCACGGCCACCGCGCCCGCGCGGGAGACGCAGTACACGCAGGCCGACATAGACAGCCTGCCGTCGCTCTTCGGCAGGCTCGGCGACGACGTGATGCGCCTGCTCGACGCCAAGCTCGGGCTGCTCAAGGTCGAGCTGAAGGAGGAGGCGTCCGTCTACGGGCGCACGACGGCGATGATGGCCGCGGGCGGCATGGTGGCCGCCATCGGCTTCGCCCTGCTCAACGTCGCCCTCGCCTTCGCCGTCACGCGGCTCTTCTTCATGTCGTTCACGCCGCCGATCAGCTACGCGCTCGGCTTCCTCGTCACCGGCGTGCTCTACTTGGTCATCGGCGGCGCGCTCGTCCTCGTGATGAAGAGCCGGCTGGCCGCGCACTCGGCCGCGCCCGAACGCACCATCGAAGAGATCAGAAAGGACAAGCAATGGCTGAAGAACGAACTCTAGCAACCGCGCGCGCCGCCGAGGCGGCCTCCGGCGAGGCCGACGATCCGACGAAGGCCGAGCTTCAGCGCCGCATGGAGGAGGCGCGCGAGTCGATCACGCAGACCGTGAGTGAGATCAAAGACACCGTGACCACGCAGTACCAGAACGTGCGCGAGACCATCTCGCAGTCGCTCGACTGGCGCGAGCAGTTCCGCCGCCGCCCCGTGGCCTTCGCGGCCGGCGCGGTCGGCGTCGGTTTCCTCGTCGGCTACTCGGTCGGCGGCGCGTTCGGCGACGACGACGAGGACGAGCTGGCCGAGCGCTACTACGAGGCCGAGGGCGACTACCGCGACATCTCCGTGAGCGCCGCGGCGCCGCGCGGCTACGGGGCGCACGCCGCGGCGACCGGGGCCTACGGGGTTCTCGGCGCCGCGCCCTACGGCTCTTCGTCGCCGTCAGCGCCGGACGCCGACTCGATCTCCGAGGCTTCGGCCGCCTACCAGCGCAGCGGCGTCGGCCGCGACGAGTCGGCCGGCCGGAGCGAAAGTTTCCGCGCCGCGGCGCTCGGCAGCCTCGAAGGGTCGGCCGGCTACGCGGGCACGCCTTCGTACGAGGCCGGCGGGCAGGCGTCCGAGTCGCGCCCGTCCTACAGCAGCGGCTACGAGAATTCGGTGGCCGCCCCGTCGCAGGCGGAGGAGCCTGCGGGGCCGAGCCTGTTCGAGCGTTTCAGGGAGACGCAGGCCTACGACCGCCTCCAGAAGGAGGTGCAGACGCTCGGCGCGCGCGCCGTCGAGGAGCTGTCGAAGACGGCTCAGAACGTCGTGCTGCCCGCGCTGCTCGGCAAGCTCAAGGACATGATCGGCCTCGACCTCTCCACGCAGCGCGAGGTGGCGCAGCGCAGCCGCCTCGAACACCAGACGGCGCAGGCCCGCACGCAGGCCGACCAGGCCGCCGAGAGCGCGCCGGGGTCGCCGGGCGGCGGCGCTTACCAGACCGCGAGCGGCAGCACCACGCCTTAAGGCATGACTCGGCTGATTCGTAAAGCGGCGGGCGGGCACTGACACCGGTGTCCGCCCGTTCGTCTGTCGAGACCGGCGGCGCGACGATTGTAGGGGCGGGACTTGCCCCTGCTGAGCGCGCCAGCGCGAACGCAACTTCAGTTTCACTCAATCTTGAAAGCACGCACCTGTTGATTAGCATGCTGTCGCACGCTGCGGGCAGGCATAGACCCCGCCCCTACAAATATTTTCGGGCAGTCGCATGAGTGAAGCCGCCTTGACGCAGACGCTCGGTGCGCCGCCGCGCGAAGATGCGGCCGGCGCTGAGACGCGCGTCGAACAGTCTGCCGCGGCTGCGACTATCGAGGTCGTCCTCAACGCCTCGGCCGGCGGGGGCGACTGCGAGCGGGCGCGCGATCTGTTGCTGAAAATCTTCGGCGGGGCGAACGTAGGCGCGAACGTACGGCTGGCGCGCGACGGCGCAGAGATCGTCGCGCACGCGCGCCGCGCCGCGCTCGACCCCGGCTGCCGCGCGGTCTGGGCCGGCGGCGGCGACGGGACGGTGAGCGCGGTCGCCGCCGCGCTCGTCGGCACGGACAAGGCGCTCGGCGTCCTCCCGCTCGGCACGCTCAACCACTTCGCCAAAGACCTCGGCGTTCCGCTCGATCTGGAAGAAGCCGCGCGCTCTCTGCTCGCCGGGCGGGTCGCGCGCGTCGATGCGGCCGAGGTCAACGGCCGCGTCTTCGTCAACAACTCCGGCCTCGGCCTCTACCCCTCGATAGTGCGCGAGCGCGAGCGGCGGCAGGAGCGTCACGGACTCGGCAAGTGGGCCGCGCTCGCCTGGGCCACGCTGAACGTGCTTCGCCGCTACCCGTACCTGCGGGCGCGCCTGTCGGCCGACGGCCGCACGCTCACGCGCCGCACGCCCTTCGTTTTCGTCGGCAACAACGAGTACGAGCTTGACGCCTTCCGCATCGGCGCGCGCGCGCGCCTCGACGCCGGCCGCCTCTGCGTCCATCTGACGCGACGCGACGCGGGCCGGCTCGGCCTCCTGCGCCTCGCCCTCGGGGCGCTCGCCGGCCGGCTGCGCGAAGACCGCGACTTCGAGTCGCTGACGACCGACGAGTTGACCGTCGAGACGCGGCAGCGCCGCACCCGCGTCTCCCTCGACGGCGAGGTCACCGTCATGCAGACGCCGCTGCGCTACCGCATACTGCCCGGCGCGCTCAAAGTAGTCGTCCCCTCCGGGGCGGCAGTGATGAGTGAGAAGTAGCTGTTAGCTGTTAGCTGTTAGCTATTAGCAAAACAGCAGGGGAAATCGAAACGAATACTGTTAGCCCTATTCTTCTGTCCGGCTAACGGCTAACGGCTAATCGCTAACAGCTTCTCCCATGCGTACTCTCGTTCACCTCTCCGATCTGCACTTCGGGCGCACCGACCCGGAGGTGGTCGCGGCGCTGGCCGCGAGTGTGGAGGAGGCGCGGCCCGATCTGATCGCCGTGTCGGGCGATCTGACGCAGCGGGCGCGGGCGTGGCAGTTCAAAGAAGCGCGCGCATTTTTAGACGGGCTGCCGCAAGTCCCGCACGTCGTCGTGCCCGGCAACCACGACGTGCCGCTGTGGAACGTCTTCAAGCGATTCCTCGGCCCGCTCGACGAGTTCCGGCGCTACGTCACCGACGATCTCGAACCCGTGTACGCCGACGAGGAGGTGGTCGTCGTCGGCGTCAACACCGCGCGGTCGCTGACCACGAAGTACGGCCGCATCAACGAGCGCCAGATCGCGCGGATGCGCGAGCGGTTCTGCTCGCACGCCGACGACGTGACGAAGATCGTCGTCACGCACCACCCGTTCGACGTGCCCGAGGGCCACGAGCGCGATCTGGTCGGCCGCGCCGCGCTCGCGATGGAGGCCCTGGCCGCCTGCGGCGCTGACGTGCTGCTCGCCGGACACCTCCACCTCGCCCACACGGGCCACACGGCCAAGCGCTACCGCACCGCAGGCTACTCCGCCCTCGTCGTACAGGCCGGCACTGCCGCCTCGACGCGTATTCGGGGCGAAGCCAACTCCTACAACGTCCTGAAAATCCGCCACCCCTTCGTCAACGTCATACGCCTCGCCTGGCAGGCGGCGCGCAAGACCTTCACGACGGCTTCGAGCGAGCACTTCCGCCACACGCCCGAAGGCTGGGCGCGCGTCCCCGACGAGATGGCCGCCGACATCACCTACGAAGAGCCACACGACGCATCAAGGCCCGCCAGCGCCGCCGCGCCCGGCGACTGACCCGCCCGCGCCGGCGCGCGCAACTCCTCCGCACGCGCGCGTTCAAGAGACGGCGGCTAATTGATCGCCCGTCGTTTTGAAAGCGCGCGCCGCGCTTGCCTACGCCTTTAAAAGTGCGCCGCGTCAGCGCGCGCAGGGCTTTGAAAGCGCGTCGCCCGCTCGTGCCGCCTCCGCCTGCGGCGTCGCCTTCTTTTCCCGCGTGCGGTTTCGTTGACACCCCGACACGGCCGCGCCTAGACTCTGCGGCGCTCACAGGCGCGAGCGAGCCGCACGCGCTCCGACCCGCAAAGGAGTTCACATGCATACCCGAATAAACCTCGCCCGCCGCGGCGTCCCGGCCGCGCTCCTCGTCGCCGCGCTCTCGCTCGCCCTGGCGACGCCCGCGCACGCGCGCCGGCAGGACGGCGACGCGGACGAGCGGCGACGTGCCGTCGAGTTGTTGCAGCAGGGCAACGCCGTCGCCGCGCTGCCGCTGCTCGAAAAGTTGTCGGCCGCGAACCCGTCCGACGGGCAGTTGATGTTCTTCCTCGGCTACGCCGTGCTGGGGCAGGCCAAGATTTTGAAGGAGGCCGAGGCGCGCAAGGCCGCCCGGCTGCGCGCGCGCGGCCTGATGCTTAAGGCGCAGGAGATGGGCTACGACGATCCGCTGCTGCGCTCCGTCCTCGAATCGATCCCGCCGGGCGGCGGCCACGACGAGGTCTTCTCGCAGAACCCGCAGGCCGACGCCGCCATGCGCGACGCCGAGGCCGCCTTCGTCCAGGGCAAGTTCGACGACGCCATCGCCTCCTACCAGACGGCGCTCGGCCACGACCCGCAGCTCTACGACGCCGCGCTCTTCACCGGCGACATGTACACCCGCAAGAACGAGTTCGACAAAGCCGCCGAGTGGTACGCGAGGGCCGTCCAGATCGACCCCGACCGCGAGACGGCCTACCGCTACTCGGCCACGCCGCTCATGCGCCAGCGCCGCTACGACGAGGCGAAGGCGCGCTACGTCGAGGCAGTCATCGCCGAGCCTTACAACCGCCTGACGTGGGTGGGCCTCGGCCAGTGGGCGCGGGCCGCTGGCGTCCAGCTCGCGCACCCGAAAGTCGAAATCCCGGCCGGCTTCTCGGCCGAGGGCGGGAAGATGACGATCAACCTCGACCCGAAGCTCTCGATGAAGGAGGACGGCACGGCCGCATGGGTGACATACGGCCTGACGCGCTCGCTCTGGCACACGCAGAAGTTCGCCAAGGAGTTCCCCGCCGAGAAGGCGTACCGCCACACGCTGCGCGAGGAGGCGGAGGCCCTGCGCTCGGTCGTCACGTCCGCGAAGGAGCAGCAGAAGGAGGGCAAGGTGAAGACGCTCGACCCGAACCTCGCGCGCCTCGTCCGCCTCCACGAAGAGGGGTTATTGGAAGCCTACGTCCTGCTCGCCCGCCCCGACCCGGGGATAGCGCAAGACTATGCCGCCTACCGCAAGGCCAACCGCGACAAGCTGCGCCGCTACCTCGTCGAGTACGTCACCGCGGGCGGGCGCCCGTGAGCGCGGGCGACTGACTCCCTGCCCCGCCGCCCGCGGGCGTGTTTCGCGCGGGGCGTAACCCGACCGCGAAGCAGCGTGCTTTTGCGCCGACGTGGCGCGGCGCGTGATGCCGGGCGTCAGGCTGCTTTACTCTATTTTTCCCTGTTACTACCGGCGAACTGCGGCACGCACTCGACCGCGAATAAGCGCGCCCCTCGCCGTGAACACGTCCGCACCGGAATTGTCCTGCGGCGGGGCCGGCGCCGGGAACACGCGGAACAATCCGCACTGAACGTAAGGGGGAGGCAGTCCAGCTTGGACTACCTCCCCCACGCTTTTCGCTAACGGCTAGCGGCTGACCGGTAACCACGGTCAGCCGCTCAGAGGCCGCGGCACATCTCCTGCCCCCAGGGCGTGGCGACGGCGCGCGCGATGGCGTCGCGCACCTCGCCGAAGCTCCAGCCGCGGCGCTGCCAGATCGTGCCGTCGGCGTACTCGACGCGGTTGATCTTCACATTCCCCGCGAAATGGTCGCCGGACTTGGCCGCCAGGCTGCCGACGTCGATCACCGCGCTCGGCCCGGCGGGGCTGAAGGCTTGCAGTTCCTTCTCCTTGCCCGGCTTGATCTTTGCGGCGCAGAGGAACTGGCGGCGCACCACGTTCGCGGGGTTCGCCGCCTCCGTGAACTGGTACTCCCAGAAGACCACCTCGACCTCCTTCGCGGCGGCGTTGCGCACCCTGGCGCGGTACTCGAAGCCCTCGACGGCCTTGCGCTCGGGCGTCTGCGCCGACCGCACGTTCTTCTCCAGCGCGGCGCTGCGCGCGTCCAGGGTCTCCCGTTCGGGGTATCTCAGGCCGGTCGGATCCTCCATGCGCCTGCGCTCGTAGGTGCGGTCGTCGCGCGTCGTGGTCGGGGCGGGGGCCGTCGTGACAGGCTCCTCCTTCGCGGCGGCCTTGCGGCTGCTCGACCATTTGGAGCCGAGCACCACCAGAGAAGAGCCGTCGCCGGTGGCGGCGTCCTGAGCCTGGGAGACTGAGGCGAGGAGTAGCGGGAGCAGTAAGAGAGTCCTCATGGTTGTTCCCCCTATCGGCGCGCGGCGGCGCGCTTAGCGTGCGCCGGGCGCCGGCTTGCGCGGCAGCTTCTCGTCGCGCATAGCGGTCTGATAGACGAAGGCTGCCATGACGGTGGCGGCCTGCTTCATGTCGTCGGCCTGTAGGCGGTCGTAAACGTCCTGCGTCGAGTGGTGGGTGCGCGTCGAGTACTCGATCTGATCCTGTATGAACTGGAAGCCGGGCAGGCCGATGGCGTCGAAGGCGATGTGATCGGTGCCGCCGGTGTTCGAGATCGAGAGCGTCTGCGCGCCCATCTCGCCGAAGGGCTGTAGCCACTGGCGGAAGATGGGGCGGACGGCCTCGTTGCCCTGTAGATAGACGCCGCGGATGCGGCCCGTGCCGTTGTCGAGGTTGAAGTAGGCGGAGAACTTCTCGTACGCGGGCTTGGTGACGAGGCGGCCCTGCGGCGTGGGCGTCGGCTGCGCGACGGGCTGCCCCTCGCCAGTGCCCGGCGGCGTGGGCTGCGGGGTCGGCGTGACGATCTCGCCGAAATGTTCTTTGACGTAGGCGCGCGATCCCAAGAGGCCCTGCTCCTCGCCGCTCCACAGGCCGACGCGGATCGTGCGGCGGGGTTTCAACCCGAGCGACTGGATGATGCGCGCCGCCTCCATCGCGACGGCCACGCCCGCGGCGTTGTCGGTCGCGCCCGTCCCGCCGTGCCACGAGTCCATGTGGCCGCCGAGCATCACCACCTCGTCCTTGAGATCGGTGCCGGGAATCTCCGCGACGGTGTTATAGCCCATCAGGTCCTCGCCGTGGAACTGCACGTCGAGGTTAACGGCCATCGTGACGGCCACGCCCGCGCGCAGCATCCGCACCAGCCGGTTGTAGTGCTCGATTGCCATGACGATCTGCGGGGCGAAGGCGGGCGCATCCTTCGAGTAGGCCGAGGGCGTGCGCGGCGCGTTCGGGTTCGGCGGCGCGTCGAGCGGCGCGACCTCGCGCGGCGGCACGCTGGCCGAGCTGACGAAGAGGTTGCCGCCGTCGCCTCGGCCGGGATCGACCAGGAGGGCCGCGCCCTCGTCGTGCAGGAATTTAAGTCGCACGTTGTTGAAGCGGAACTGCGCGCGCTGTTCGGGCGTCGCCTGCTGTTGCTGCTGCGGGCGGCGCGCGCGCTGCGCCGGGTCTGGCGCGTTGGCTAGGTCGAGCAACTGCTTCTCGGTCAGGCGCGTGCCCTGCGGGTCGAAGTGCGCGCGGACTTCGCGCGGCGGGCCGGTCAGGACGATCTTGCCGCGCAGCCGACCGCGGTACTTCTCAAGGCCCTGCTCGTCCGCCGCGTCGAGGTGGACGACCTCGGCCGTGAGCGGCCCCGAAGGCGTGCCCGGCGACCAGGCCTTCGGGTAGGCGATGACGGGGAAGCCCTGCGGCGCGACGACCTCGGCCGAGAAGCGGCGCAGCGACCAGCCCCGGCCGAACGGCCCCCACGGTTCGAGCCGCGCGTTCTGCATCCCCCACTTCAACATCTGGTCGCGCGTCCACTCGTTGGCGCGCTTCATCTGCGGCGAATTGGTCAGGCGCGGGCCGATCACGTCCGTCAACTGGCTGAGGATTTGCATCACCTGCGAGCGGTTCATCCCCTCGTCCATGATCCTGGCGACGGGGTCGTTCGGATCGAGCGCGGGCCGCGCCGCCTGTCCCTGCGCGGGCGTCTGCGGCGTCGGCGTCGGCTGTTGCGCCCGCGCGGGCAGACCCGCGGACAGGAGTTGACAGAGCAGCAGCGTCGCTGCCAGAAGGCGTGTGGGCATGGT
>DATHBT010000100.1:0-1885 GCA_035295985.1 Pyrinomonadaceae bacterium
GCCCCTTCGGGGCTTGAACCAATCGCCTTCCGCCTTCCCTTTGCCCTGTCTTATTACTCGCCCGCGTAGCTGATCTCCATCCTTCGGATGTGGAGGCCGGCCAGCGCCAGGACGAGCGCGGTGAAGATGAAGAGCGAGGGCACGGATATCCACGCGGGCGTCGGCTCGGCGAGCACCGCGAACGGCCCCTCGCTCATCGGCACGGGCGTGAGCGAGTGCAGGTAGTGGATGACGCTCACCTTCTTCAGGACGGGCGGGAGCAGGAAGTTGATCCACTCCCAGCCGTAGAAGATCAGGGCCGGGATGATCGGGTTGCGGAAGAAGAGGCCGACGATCAAAAAGATCGCGCCGTAGCCGACGCAGGCCAGGGCGGTGATGCCCAGGTAGGTGAGCGCCTGCGCGCCGCCGGGGCCGTCGAAGAAGTAGCGCGCGCTCTCCGAGGGGTGCCGCCAGAAGTAGAGCAGCAGGATCGACCCCGCCGTCGTCAGCCCGAACAGGACGACCGTCGCGGCGAGGCCTGACAGGTACTTGCCCACCACGAGCACCTCTCGCCGGACGGGCGAGAGGAAGTAGTAGTGGAGGGAGCGATCCACCACCTCCCCGCGGAACAGGTTCATGAAGACCCACGCGCAGCCGAAGAAGAGGATCGTGCGCAGGATCAGCCCGTTATAGACGGCCGAGAAGATCAGGTTCAGGTCGGGGATGTTATTGAACTCGTCGGCGTCCGGCGGAAATACCGCGAGCAGAAAGAGCAGCACGAGCGGCAGCCCCGCGAGGACGTAAAGGAGTAGCGCGCGCCGGCCCCAGAAATTTTTCCTGAGCTCCAGGCGGAGGATGGCGAGCGTCTGCCGCGCCCAGAGCGGCCAGCCCGTGCCGGCCGCCTGGGCCGCGCGCGCGGAAATTTCTTCGGGCGTCACATCGGACGACACGGCGGCGGTCTCCTCGCGTCTGCGCAAACTCGCGCTCATCTTACAGCACCTCCGTCCGAACTGATCAAGTATTGATAGACCGCGCTCAGGTCGTCGTCCGCCGGCGCGACCGACTCGACCTGCAAGTTGTTCTCCGTCACGACGCGGTTGAGCAGGAGATAAAAATCGTCGGGACGGCGCGTCTTGACGAAGAGGCCGTGCCTGTCCTCGTGGATGCGCGCCTCGACCGTGTGCTCGTTGTCGAAGAGACGCGCGGCCAATAACTGAGGCCGGTCGCAGCGGATCAGTATCTGCATCGGCTGCTCTACGATCTCGTCGCGGACGCCGTGCACGTCGCCCTCGGCGACGACGTAGCCGTTGTGGAGCAGGATGACGCTGTCCGACATCATGTCCACTTCGTGCAGGATGTGCGACGAGAGGATCAGGTACAGCCCCTCGTCCGCCAACTGCCGGAAGAGGCGGATGATCTCGGCGCGGGCCATCGGGTCGAGGCCGTTCAGCGGCTCGTCGAGGATGAGCACGCGCGGGCCGTGGGCGATTGATTGGGCGAGGCGGATGCGCTGGCGCATGCCCTTGCTGTAGCCGGCGACCTTGCGGTCGGCCGCCCCCTGCATCGAGACGCGCTCGAGCGCAGCCTGCGTCAGCTCACGCACCTCGCGCCGCGCGTAGCCGTGGACGGCGAGGTAGAACTCGATCAGCTCGCGCCCCGTAGCGCCGCGCGGGAACGAGTCGAACTGCGAGCAGTAGCCGACCTTGCGGAACAGGTCTTCCGGCTCGTGCGGCGTCGTGCCGAGGACGGAGATTTTGCCGCGCGTCGGGCGGAGCAGGCCCGTCATCAGGTTCATCAGCGTCGTCTTTCCCGAGCCGTTCGGGCCGACGAGGCTGGTAATGCCCGGCGCGATGTTCAGGTTGACGCGGTTGACGCCGAGTATCTCGCCGTAAAACTTAGACACGTC
>DATHBT010000101.1:0-91455 GCA_035295985.1 Pyrinomonadaceae bacterium
GGGTGACGCCCTTTGAATTTCGGCGCGGGCGGTTTTTCGGGCGCCCGCCGAAGTAGGGTTTAGAACTCGAACCGCGCGCCGAACTGCATGACGCGTGCGCCGCCGGGGCCGGTGCTGTTACCGCCCGTCTGCGTGATGCGGCCGAAGTTCGTGCTGCCGATGTCGTTAATGAAGTTCGCAGGGAAGAAGTGCGCCTTGTTAAGGGCGTTGTAAGCTTCCATGCGGAGCTGGAGGCGCGAGCCTTCCGTGATGCGGATGTTCTTGATGAGAGAAGCATCCACGTTGAAGTAGCCAGGCCCGCTGACGATCGACCGGCCGAGGTTGCCGACGCTGCCCGGCTGGTTGTTGAAGAAGACCTGGCCGGGGAACGGCGTGGTGCCGAAGCCCTCGGAGGCGCGGCCCGTGCCCGTGCAGTCCGTCAGGTTGATGTTGAGCACCGACGGGTTGATGTAGAACAGCCCGCAGGGCGTGTCGTAGAAGCCGACCAGATCGCGGATCTGGTCGCCCGTCAGACTGGTCGTGACACCCTGGCGGGCCGAGCGGCCGGCGCGGTTGAAGGTGCCGCGGGCGTCGGTGAAGGTGATCGGCGGCCCGGAAGCGAGCGACACGATGGTGTTGATCTGGAAGCCGCCGATGATGCGATCCACGACCCCGTTGGCGCCGGAGAAGAAGCGCTTGCCCCGGCCGAACGGGAGTTCGTAGATGCTGTTGACGTTGAAGACGTGCGTGATGTCGAAGTCGGCGCGCGCCTTCTCCAACTGCGGGCGGTTGATGTCGAGGAACGGCTCGACCAACTGCTGCGAGGTGCCGATGGCGTCGGTCAGGTTCTTCGAGAAGGTGTAGTTGGCCTGGAAGTACAGGCCCTGCGAGAACCGGCGGCGCGCCTCGACCTGGAGCGAGTCGTAGCGGTACGACGCGCCGTTGGTGAACAGGTTCGCCACGCCCGTGCCGGGGTTCGGCAGGAAGTTGACGAACGGCGCCCTCGTCGGGTTCGCCACGTTCGGGTGGTTGTTGAAGCCGCCCGAGACGAAGTCGATCGCCAGGTCGGCGGGGATGCCGTTCTGCAGGCGGCTGTTGAAGGTGGCGGCGGCGAGGCCGCCCGTGCCGACGACCAGCCGGCCCGCGGTGGGCGTGCCGCCGCTCTGGAAGATGGTCAGCGGCTGGCAGCCGGCAGCGGTGCAGAACGCATTGCCCGTCAGTGCCAGGTTAGCCCGCGCGCGCTCGAACTCGGCGAGGAAGCCGTTGTCGATGATGTTGACCTGGTTGTAGTCAATGCTGCGCCACAGGTTGTCGCTCTTGGTGCCGACGTAGCGGATCTCCAGGGCGGTCTGGAAGCCAACCTCGCGCTGGATGCCGAAGCTGTACTGTTGAACCATCGGCGTCTTCAGCCCGGGGTCGACCGCGAAGACCGTGCCGAAGTTGTTGCCGATGCCCGGCGCGTTGTTGCCGATGAACGTGCGCGAGTTCGGATCGATGAACGTCGGCGGGTTGATCGCGGGCACGCCGTTCTGGAGGCGGAAGTTGAGCTGCGACTGGCCGCTCGGGTTGAGCGCCGCGTTGGGGGTGCGGCCGAGGCCGACGTTGCCGACCGCGGCGTTGTTCAGGGTGGTGACGAGCGAGTCGTTGGCGTAGATGATCCCGTAACCGCCGCGGATCGTCGTGCGCCCCTCGCCGCCCGTCAACATGCCGAGGAACTTGTTCTTGAAGTTCGGCGACCAGGCGAAGCCGACGGTCGGCGCGAAGTTCTTGTAGTCAGTCTTGTGGTAGGCGTTCTGTTTGCCCGCGTTGGTGCCGATCAGGGTGTAGCGACCCTGCGGGTTGAGGATCGCCTGAACCGGATCGGTGCCATCGGGGATGAGCGGCTCGATGGCGATACCGTTGTCGAGCCTGAGCGCCGGGAACAGCTCGTAGCGCAGGCCGAGCGTCAGGCTCAGGTCGGGCCTCACGCGCCAGCGATCCTGGACGTAGAGCGAGTGGTTCTCGTAGCGGAAGGGCGTGAAAGTCGTCGCCCCCGGGACGAAACCGGAAGTCGGGCTGGTGGTGTTGAAGCTCCGCGTGCCGGAGGTGACGATGCCGCCGAGCAGCGCGAGCAACCCGTTGGCCGTGCCGAGCTGCGCGGTGCTGATGCTGCCGAGCGAGCTGAAGTTCCCCGCCGTGAAGATGGGCGCCGTGCCGCCGGTGCCGAGCGTGAAGGCCGGGACGGTCGCCGCGTCGTTGTAGGCGTCAACCTGGAAGAACTGGAAGACTCCGCCGAACTTGAAGGAGTGATTACCCCTGGTGTAGTCGGCGTTGTCCTGAATGTTGTAGGACGCCGTCCTGCGGCCCTGATCCAGGAACTGGGTCTCGGGCGAGGTGACCAGCGTGGGCGTGATGAAGAAATCGGGGCGCGGGATGAGGCGGTTGAAGGGCACCACGCTCTTGAAGAAGCCGCCGCGCACCTCGTTGATCAGGTTCGGGGTGAAGACGCTGCGGTAGGCGAGCGCCAGCGTCCGGTTCTCCGAGGTCTGATCCACGGCCGGCTGCGTGCCGTAGCCGTTCGTGTCAACGTCGGGGCGGAGGTTGAGCTCCTTGTTCCAGCTCCAGACGAGGGTGGCCTGGTTCCGCTCGTTGGCGTCCACGTCGAAGCGGAACGTGTACTGGTTGCGCGTCTGGTTGGAGGCGCGGCTGATCTGGAAGCCGGTGGTGTTGAGCTGGTCGCCGATGTCGGTGCGGTTGCCCTGCTCGGGCAGCCCGGCGATGATGCGCGACTGGACGACCGGATCGATGGTCGAGGGGATGTCCGCGAAGCCCAGCGAGCGGGCGAAGTCGAGGATGTTGACCGTGCGCGTCTGGCCGGGGGTCACGCCGGCGGGGCAGGTGGCGGCCGTACAGGCCGCGTTGAAGGTGAACGTGCCGGCGCGCGCGCTCGGCGTCAGGATCGTGCGGGTCGCGGTCGCCGAGACGGGATCGCGGAGGCCTTCGTAGTTGAAGAAGAAGAAGGCCTTGTCCCTGTAGATCGAGGGGCCGCCCTCGCCGAAGCGCGGCAGGAACGACGGGCCGCTGAAGGAGCCGCCGAACGCGTTGCGGTTGCGGAACGGGCGGGGCGAGATCGGATCGCCGGCGCGGGCGCGGCCCTGCAGCACCGCCGTTGAGTTCGGGCCGAAGCTGCCGGCGCGGTTGTTGAAGAAGGAGTTGGCCGCGAAGTACGAGTTGCGGTTGAAGGCGAAGAGCGCGCCGTGGAAGTCGCTCTGGCCGCGCGGGGTCACGAGGCGCACCTGCGCGCCGCCGTAGCCGGCGTCGGAGTCGGAGAGGCCGGTCGAGATCGTGAACTCGCCCGTGTCGTCAACCGACGGGCGGCCCGGCGCGAAGTCGGTCGCGTTCGTGCGGATGAACGCATCTTGGATGTTGATGCCGTCACGAGTGATGTTGGTCATCGTCGTGCGCATCCCGTTGATGGTCGTGCCCTGGAACCCCTGCGTCCCCGAGGTGCCCGCCTGAAGGTTAATCAGGTTGAGGGGGTTGCGGGAGACGAGCGGCAGCTCTTTGACCTGCTGCGGGCTGACGGTGTTGCTCAGCGTGGGCGAGGTGGCGTTGATGACGTCGGCGCCCGCCGTCACTTCCACCGTCTCGCTGACGGCGCCGACTTCGAGCGTGGCCGCGAGCGAGTACTCGCGCCCGACGTCGATCTTAACCTCGTTGGCGACGAAGGTTTTGAAGCCGGTCGCCGTGACGGTCACGGTGTACATGCCGACTTCGAGCTGCGGGAAGACGAACGAGCCTTCCCCGCTGGCCGTGACCGTCTGCTCGCGGCCCGTCGCGTTGTCCCGGGCGACGACAGTCGCGCCAGGGATAACCCCGTCCGGGCCGGAGACGACGCCGGCCAGACGACCCGAGCTCGACTGGGCGAAGGCCGCCACGGCCAGCAACGCGGTCATCAGTGTGGTTGCTACTAATCTTTTCATCGGTGAACTCCTAGATTCTTTACCAACTCTATCAAGAGAGACACCCCCGCCCCCGTTTTGGGGCGGACAGGTACCACTCACTTGTCAGGGCGACTTACTACCTAACCGGCATGTTTCGGTGTTCCGAATAACACTAGGTAGGAGCAAAGCATCAGGCAAGTGCCATTCCTCGGCCCCGCGCCTCACACATGCCCCCTTTTTAGGCGTTTTTTTAAAACGGCCCCGACCCATCTCCAAAAACATGGATAAAGGATATGATTTTTTGAAAACTGGAAGGCGGGCGGCGGCTATCGCCGGCGAAGAGGCGCGCGATCAATCGGAGAGAAGCCGCGCGAAGGCCTCGAAATCCAGCGCGCGGACGTGCCGCCCGAGCCGCCGCTGCAACTCGTCGCGGGTCGTGCCGTCGAGCATGACGGGTTCGTCGGACTTGAAGGCGGCGGCGGGGAGGATGACGGAGTCGCCGCCGAGCCGGTCGCGCGCGGCCAGCACGTCGCGGCCGGTGATGAGGCCGGCGACGACGATGTCCGGGCCGAAGTAGTCGTTCTCGACGGCGACCGTTTGCAGCCGCGTGCCGAAGCGCGCGTTAAGCCCTTCGAGGAGCGGGGCGAGGACGGGCGCGAACAGCGTGCCGGTGAGGACGGAGGCGTTCAGACGGGCCGCGCGGGGCGGGCGGCGCTCCAGCCGGCGGCGCAGGCGCGCGAACTCCTCGCGGAACGAACGGACCATCCCGACGCCGTCCTCGATCTGCGGGTAGTCGCCGTAGTGGCGGCGCGAGGGCACGTCGAGGCCGGCGCGCAGGTAAATCTCGTCGCCGAGGAAGGCGAAGGTCGTGCCCAGCCGCGCGCGGAGCCGCTTCTGCACGGGTTCGATCTCCGCAATAACGCGGCGGCAGAACTCGGCCGTGACGGGCGTCAGGCGCTCGTCCGTGAGATACCGCGTCAGGCCGAGCGGCACGACGGCGACGCTACGGACGCGCGGGTACTCGGCCGCGAGGTCGTCGATTGTTTTGAGCAGCACCTCGCCGTCGTTGATGCCGGGGCACAGCACGACCTGCGCGTGAATCTCGATGCCGGCGTCCATCATCCGGCGCATCTTCTCTGAAATGTCAGCCCGCCGCTCGTCGATGCCGAGCAGCAGCGCGCGCACCCTGAGATCGGTCGCGTGGACGGAGACGTACTGCGGGGTGAGCCGCTGCTCGATGACGCGCCGCATCTCGGCCTCCGTGATCGAGGTGAGCGTCGTGTAGTTGCCGTAGAGGAAGGAGAGGCGCACGTCCTCGTCGCGGAAGAAGAGGGCGGGGCGCGCGTCGGGCGGGTTGCCCTTGCAGAAGCAGAACAGGCACTCGTTGGCGCACTGGCGCGGGGCGATGTTCTCGAAGGAGAGGCCGAAGTCCTCGCCCTCGCCGCGCTCTATCCCGACCTCCCACTCCTCACCCGTGCGCTTCAGAACGTCGAGCGTAAGCTCCGTTTCGCCGCCCGTCTGGAAGCGAAAATCGAGGTAGTCGCGCACCGTCCGGCCGTTGACTTTGATGACGCGGTCGCCCGGCTCAAGCTCAAGCTCCGCGGCGAGACTGCCGGGCTCAACATTCGTGATCTCGACGCCGCGTCGGCGAATCTGCGTGACGGCCGGTGTGACTGCGAACTCGTACATCTCTCTTCCCGTAAACCTTCCGCCGCGCCCCACGGACGCGACCAGGACACCCGCGCGAACCCGACAGTATCACCCGGCGGACGCTGAGGGCACAACCGGCGGCGACGTAGCAAGCCCCTTGAATTTAGGCGAAAGGGTTCGGATGAGCGCGAGGCCCGCGCGGTTGCAGAAGCGGCGCGGGCCGATGGCCGCGCTCGGAAATCGCCGGCATGACGGCGGAAAAAAGGATGCGCCTTGACACCCCGGCGCGCCAGACCCTAATCTGTTTTCGGGCGCATCGCACGCGCCCGCCTGCCCCGCTTAACCCCTCAACAACGCGGCCCGCGCGAGTCAATTTACGGCCGCGCGTCCTGAGTCTTCCCGGCCCTCCGTCTGATCGTTTCCGTCCGCCGAACGCTTCAGTTTTTCAGATGAGCATCCCGACCCCGCAAACAGATCGACCGCAGGTGAGCAAAGCGTCCGGCGAGCCGCGGCCCGCGGCGGCCGAGAGCGCGCGCGTCCTGCTCGTCGAGGACAACGACGCCCTGCGCCGCTACCTCGGGGTCGTCCTGCGGCGAGCGGGCTACGAAGTGGTCGCGGCCTCCGACGGCCTCGAAGCGCTCAAGCTCGCGCTCTCGACTCCCGTTTCCGCCGTCGTCACCGACGCCGTCATGCCGCGCCTCGGCGGGCCGGAACTCTGCCGGTTGCTGCGCGCGCGCGCAGAGTACGCCTCGCTGCCCGTCGTGCTCCTGACCGGACTCGACGCCGGGGCGCAGACGGACGACACAACCTCCCGGCCCGACGCCCGACTCACCAAGCCTGTCCGCACTGATGAACTGCTTTCGTGCCTGGCGCGCCTGCTCGGCCGCGTCGGCTAAAGCCCCGCGAGGGAAGACACGGCGAAGCCCCTGAGGGGCGGAATAAATTGTTTGAAATTTATTCCGCCCCTCAGGGGCTTCGATCTATTTCTGAACGTTCGTCCGGGGGCGTCGCTCGCCTCGCGGCTCGCCTTGCCCCCGGCTATTACATCACGCCCCTCCGGGGCTTCGCGGCCTATGACGACGCGCTCGCGCCCGAACGGGTCGAGGCCGAAGCGCCTGTCAGCACCTCGTCGAGCGGCGTGTACTCAAGCCCCTGCGATTCGGCGACGGCCTCGTAGGTCAGCTTGCCGGCGTAGGTGTTGACGCCGAGCTTCAAGCCGGGGTCGCTGCCTATCGCATCGACGAAGCCGCGGTTGGCGAGGCGCAGCGCGTAGGGGAGCGTCGCGTTCGTCAGCGCGAAGGTCGAGGTGCGCGGGACTGCGCCGGGCATGTTGGCGACGCAGTAGTGCAAGACTCCTTCCTCGTAGAAGGTCGGGTTCGAGTGGGTCGTGGGCCGCGTCGTCTCGATGCAGCCGCCCTGATCCACCGCCACGTCAACGACGACCGCGCCGTCCGGCACGTCCCTCAGCATCGCGCGCGTGACGAGCATCGGCGCGGCGGCGCCGGGCACGAGCACCGCGCCGATGATCAGGTCGGCCTCCGAGATCGCGCCGTGGATGGCGTAGGCCGAGGAGGCGAGCGTCGAAATCTTCGACAGGAAGATGTCGTCCAGCTCGCGCAGCCGGTCGAGGTTCTTGTCAATAATCGTGACCTGCGCGCCCATGCCGATGGCGATCTTCGCCGCGTTCGTGCCGACGACGCCGCCGCCGATGATCACGATGCGCGCCGCGGGCACGCCGGGCACGCCGCCGAGCAGGACGCCGCGCCCGCCGTTCATCTTTTCGAGGTACTGCGCGCCGACCTGCACGGCCATGCGGCCCGCGACCTCGGACATCGGGGTGAGGAGCGGCAGCGTGCCCTTGCGATCCTCGATGGTCTCGTAGGCGACGCCGGTCACTTTCCGTTCGAGCAGTTGTTTGGTCAGCTCGTGATCGGGCGCGAGGTGCAGGTAGGTGAAGAGCAGTTGGCCCTCGCGCATCCGCGGGTACTCGGGCGCGATGGGTTCCTTGACCTTCACGATCATCTCGCCCTCGGCCCACACGTCGTCGGCGGTATCGAGGATGGTCGCGCCCGCCTGCTCGTAGAGGTCGGTCGTGAAACCGGAGCCAGCGCCCGCGTCGCGCTCGACGAAGACCTGGTGGCCGGCGTCGGTCAGCGCGCGCACGCCCGCGGGCGTCAGGCCCACGCGGTACTCGTTGTCCTTGATCTCTTTCGGCAGTCCGACTTTCACTTTGCGAGTCTCCGTTCCGGTGGATTTTACGTCGGGGCTTTTGCTGACAGGGTAAAACGAGAACGTCAAAACACAAAGCCGCGCGCTCTAAACGTCCGCGCTCAGGCGACGCCGCATGTAACTTTCGACGTCCGGGCCGTGCGGGTTCTTCAGAACTTCCTCGACCCACGCGTCGCGCTCGAACGACTGAACTTTCAAGTCCCAGACGCAGGCCGACAGGCCCGCGGGCGTCGTGTAGCTCAGGTTAAGAAGTTCGTCCGAGGCGGAAGTATAGACGTGGTGGTGCAGCTCGTTCTCGTCGGCCCACCAGTCCACGAAGACGAAGTTGGCATTGCGCCCGTCGTGGACGCCCAGGAAGCCGACGCCGTAGCGCCCCTCGCCCGCGGCCGGCCGCGGCAGGCGCTCCCGCGCGACGCGCTTCGCCGTCTCGATCAGCTCCGCGCGCGGCAGCTCGCGCCCGTAGCTGATGCCGTAAACCTTCAAGCGCCAGCCCGCGTCCTGCCACTCTTCCAGAAACCTTACGGGCCGCGGCCGGTAGGCTTCGGCGAGTTCGATCAGACGCTTCGACTGAGCCTCGCTGCTCAACTCTGCTCCGATCCTTTGCGTGCTTTGCGCCTTTGCGCGAAACCATCCTCACGCAAAGGCGCAAAGGCGCGCAGAAGAACGCCGCGCGTCGCGGGCCGTCGCCCCTACTGCGGCTCGACGTTGTCGATCTGGGCGCGCTGAAGTCGTCCGCTGTAGTCAACGTAAACCGACTTCCACTCGGTGAAGATGTCGAGCACCTGTGTGCCGGCCTCGCGGTGGCCGTTGCCGGTGGCCTTCGTGCCGCCGAAGGGCAGGTGGACTTCCGCGCCGATGGTCGAGGAGTTGACGTAGAAGATGCCGGTGTACATCTCCTGCATCGCGCGGAAGGCGCGGTTCACGTCCTGCGTGTAGATGGAAGCCGACAGGCCGTAGCGCACGCCGTTACCGATCTCGATGGCCTCTTCCAAAGAGTTCGTCGGGATGACGGACGTGACCGGGCCGAAAATCTCCTCCTGCGCGATCCGCATGTCGGGGTCGACGTCGGTGAAGACGGTCGGCTCGATGAAGTAGCCGTTGGCGTGCTCGCCCGTGGTCAGGCGGTTCCCGCCGCAGGCGAGTCGCGCGCCGTCCTCGCGCTGGCCCACTTCGACGTAGCCCATGATCTTGTGGACGGCGTCGGCGTTAATGACGGGGCCGACCTCAACGTCCGTGTCCGCGCCGTTCCCGACGCGAAGCGCCGAGGCGCGCTCGACCAGTTTTTTATTGAACTGCTTGTAAACTTTTTTGTGGACGACGATGCGCGAGGAGGCCGTGCAGCGCTGGCCCGAAGTGCCGAACGCGCCCCAGACCGCGCCCTCGACGGCGAGGTCAACGTCGGCGTCGTCCATCACGATGATGACGTTCTTGCCGCCCATCTCAAGCGAGCAGATCGCGTTGCGGTCGGCGCACGCGGCGGCGACCGAGCGGCCCGTCTCGGTCGAACCCGTGAACGAGATCAGACGCACCGCGCGGTTCTCGACGAGCGACTTACCGGCCGTCTCGCCGTAGCCCGTCACCAAGTTGACGACGCCCGCGGGGACGCCGGCCTCCTCGCAGGCTTTAATCAAGTTGTAAGTCGAGAGCGGCGTGTCCTCGGCCGGCTTGATGACGACGGTGTTGCCGCACACCAGGGCGGGGATGAGCTTCCACGACGGGATCGCCATCGGGAAGTTCCACGGCGTGATCAGTCCGCACAGGCCGACGGGCTGGCGGACGCACATGGCGAACTTGTTCGGCATCTCGGCGGGCGTCGTGTAGCCGTGGAGGCGTCGGCCCTCGCCGGCCGTGTAGAAGGTGCAGTCGATAGCCTCCTGCACGTCGCCGCCGGTCTCCTTCAAGACCTTGCCCATCTCGCGCGTCATGTCGCGCGAGAAGCGATCCTTTTGTTCGATGAGGATTTGGCCGAGCCTGAACAGAATCTCTGCGCGGCGCGGCGCGGGCGTGTGCGCCCACCCCCCGGCGGCCCCGCGCGCGGCCTCGACGGCGCGCGACACGTCCTCGGCGGTCGAGATGGGGAAGCGGCCGACAACGTCGCGCGTGTCGGCCGGGTTCACGTTCTCGAAGTACTCGCCGGAGGAAGAGGCGATCCACTCGCCGCCGATGTAGTTCGCGTAAGTTTTGGTTGACTGCCGCGGCGCTGCGGGGACGCGCCCGCCCGCCCTCTTTTTCGCCGCCGACTTGCCGAGTGCCTTCTTCGCCTGTGCCATAAGGAAGCTGTTAGCTGTTAGCCGTTAGCTATTAGCCGGAAACTGTTAGCCGGAAGTTGTCGGTCGTCTAAAAAAACGACTTCACTTCCGGCTAACAGCTAACGGCTAATAGCTAACAGCTATTGATACGTGAACTGGAAGATCACCTGCCTGATCTGATCGCCGATGGAGTAGGCGACGTTAAGGACGACCGCGTCGCCCGGCTTGAGCGTGCCGACGGCCCGCTCGAAGTCCGCGAGCGAGTTGACGGGCGTGCGGTTGATGCGCTGGATGACCATGTTCTCGCGGATGTCGGCCTCGTGGGCCAGCCCCGCCGGGTCAACGTCCTTGACGAGCAGGCCGCGCACGCCCTTCAGGTTCCGCTCGTTGGCGAGCTGCGGCGTCAGCTCGCTCAGCGTCAGCCCCAGCTTCGGGCGCTCGGCCTCGCCGCCGGTCTTGCGCGTCGCGGGCGGCTTGGGCGCGGGCGTGGGCGTCGCCTCGGTCGCGCCGCGCGCGGGGCGCTCGCCGACTGCGATGGACGCCGTGCGCCGCTCCATCCGCCCGTTCACGTCGCGCAGATATGTGATCGTGACGGTCTGCCCGACGGGCGTCGAGGCGACCTTGTTGATCAAGTCCTGCGAGTTCTGGACGGGCTGGCCGTTGAACTCGACCACCACGTCGCCCGTCTGCACGCCGGCCTTCTGCGCCGGCCCCTCGCGGATGTCCGAGATGATCGCGCCCTTCGCCTCGGGCAGGTCATAGACGCGCGCGTACTCGCCGCGCACGGACTCGAGGAAGACGCCGAGGTAGCCGCGCTTGACGCGCCCGCCGCTGCCGGTCAACTGCCCGTAAACGAACGCGGCCTCGTTCGACGGCAGCGCGAACCCGATGCCGTTGTAGTCGCCCGTCGAGGTGGCGATCTGCGAGTTCACCCCGATGACCTCGCCGCGCATGTTGACGAGCGGGCCGCCGGAGTTGCCGCGGTTGATGGCGGCGTCCGTCTGGAGGAAGCGTTGGAAGTTCGAGGAGTTGGGCGTCTGCCGCTCGCGGGTCGAGATGATGCCGGCCGTGACGGTCTGCTCAAGCCCGAAGGGCGAGCCGATTGCCAGAACCCAGTCGCCGACCTGCGCGTCGTCCGAGTTGCCCATCTTGACCGTCGGCAGATCGCGCGAGGTGCTGACCTTGATGACGGCCAGATCGGTCTCCTCGTCCTCGCCGACCAGCTCGGCGCGCAGCAGCTCGCCCGACTGCAAACGGACGCTGATGCGCGTCGCGCCCTCGACGACGTGCTTGTTCGTCAGGATCAGCCCCTTCGGATCGACGATGAAGCCGGAGCCGACGCCCTGCGCCGGGCGCCGCATCTGCCGCCGGAACATCTCCATCAGCGGGTTGTCGGAGCCTTCCTTGCTGTCCTCGTCATCGTCGTCCTTCTCGCCGGTCTGCGGCGCGGTGACGGTGTCGATGTTGACGACGGCCGGCTCGACCCTGCGCGCGATCTCGGCGAACGAGGCGGACAGGGCTTCGGGCGCGCGCGCCACCTGCGCGGCCGTCTGCGCGTTGTTGGCGGCGCCGAACTGCTGCGCGACCGTGGGCCGCCCCGCGAGCATCGCGCCGACGCCGACCCCGACCACGAGGCAGACGACCGCCAGCGCCGCGATCCACACGCGCAGCCTTTTGAGGATCAACTGCTCCGCCTCACCGTTCGTGCCCTTCGGAAGCTGGTACATAAAACTCTTGCCACCTCGACTGCTGTCAAAAAGGACGGGGACGCGGCGGGCCTTAACTTGGGCTTCACTCCGCCCGGCCGCGCCGCGCTACAACTCGAACCGACTCCAGGGGGACGAGTGCCGCTCCAAAGTGTGCCGCCCGCCGCCGAGAGGGTCTTGGCACGGAGTATAACACCCAAGCGCGCCGGGCCGCCAAGCACCCGCGCGCTCATGAAACTGATCGCTCGGCCTCCATTATTTCCTCCTCCTCGCCTGCGATCCCGCCCCGCCCGGCCCAGCGCAACTCGGAGACGACGATGCCGGCGAAGACCAGGCCCGCGCCCGCCCAGCCGCGCCCGCCCAGCCACTCCTCGCTCCCGCGCGCGAGCACCGCGAAGAAGGTGGCGAAGACTGGCTCCAGGCTGAAGATGATCGCCGCGTGCGTGGCGGTCGTGCGCGACTGCCCCCACGTCCACAGGAAGAAGACCGCGACCGTCGCCACGACCGCCAGATAGACGAGCTGCCCGACGACGCGCGACGTGAGGGCGAGCGGCGCGGACTCGCGCGCGACGAACTCCGGCACGCCTGCCATGCCGAACGCCGCCCCGGCGGCGCGCATCGCGAGCCACGCGGAGCAGACGAGCGCGGCGATGGCGACGATTTGCAGGACGGTCAGCCGCCGCACGTCGAACCTGCGCGCGTAGAGGCTGAGCAGCGTGATGTGTAGCGCGAAGGTCGTCGTCGCAACCAGCGTCAGCAGGTCGCCCAGGTTTACGCCCGTCTCGTCCCGCGGCGCGAGGATGAGCAGCCCGCCGACGGTGGCGAGCGCGACGCCGACCAGATTTTCTATTGACGGCCGGGCACGCAGGACGGCGTAGGCGACGAACGGCACGAGCGGCGTCGTCAGCCCCGTGACGAAGGCCGACTTCGACGCGGTCGTGTAAACCTGCCCCGCCGCCTGTAGCGCGAAGCCCGTCCCCATCAGCAGGCCCAGAATCGCGCCCGCGCGCCACTCGGCGCGGTTCGAGCGCGCGACCGTCCGCCAGAACAGCGCGATGAGCACCACGGCCGCCAGCCCGAAGCGCACGGCCATGTAGGCCATCGGCGGCCACGACGCGAGGATGTCCTTCGCCATGAAGAACGTCGTGCCCCACACGAGCGTCGTCAGGACGAGCGCCCCGTCGGCCGCGAGATTGGCTTTCAGTCGCATGGGAAAAGAAGCTGTTAGCTGCCAGCTATTAGCTGTTAGCTTTAAATCAATGTCCGTAGCCCGTTGTCCGTTGTCCGTTGCTCGTGCCTGCGCGGCTGGAATACCCAGCCGCGGGCGGCGAGCCTGAGAGGCACAGACAACGGACAACTGACCACGGACGACGGACAGCTTTGAGCTAACAGCTATGGCCTCAGCAATACTTTCAGGACGCCGGGCGCGGCGGCGCGCTCCATCGCGCGCAGGCCGTCCGAGAGCGGGTGGGTTCCGCTGACGAGGCTTTCGACATCGACGCCGTTCGCGCGGAGCAGTTCGAGCGCCGCGGGGAAGCGCCCGCAGCGCGAGCCGACGACGCTGATCTCATCGACGACGACGCGCGCCGAGTCGAACCGGGTCTCGCCGTGGAAGGTGGACTTCAGGACGAGCGTGCCGCGCGGGCGCACGAGCGAGAGCGCGAAGTCGAAGCCGGAGGGCGCGCCCGAAGCCTCGACGACTGTGTCGAAGGCGCGAGCCTCCGCGTCGCCCGCCTGATCGAGCAGTAAGGTTTCGACGCCGCGGCGGCGCGCGATGTCGAGCTTGCCGCGGTGCTTGCCGACGAGCACTACGGTCTCCGCTTCCGTCGTCGCGCGCAGGGCCTGCGCGCACAGCAGGCCGAGCTTGCCGTCGCCTACGACCGCGACGCGCGCGCCCTCTTTGATCTCTGCGCGCTCAAGGATGCCGCAGGCGGCGGCGAGCGGTTCCGTGAAGACGGCGCGCTCGTCCTCGATCTCGTCGGGGACGGTGATTAAATTCACCGCGGGAAGGCGCAGCAGTTCAGCGTGCGCGCCGTCGCGGCCGACGATGCCGAGCACCGTGCGTTCGGGGCAGTGGCGCGGATCGCCCGCGCGGCACAGCCCGCAGCGCCCGCAGCCCGCGTTGATCTCCCCGACCACGCGCCGGCCCACAAGCCCCGGCGCGCCCGGCGCGCTCTCGACCACGCCGACGAACTCGTGCCCAATCGTCCCACTGAAGTTCGCGTACCCGCGAGCGATCTCTAGATCGGTGTTGCACACGCCCGACAGCACGACGCGCACCACGGCTTCGCCGTCCGCGCGCGGAACAGCCACTTCGCCTACGCGCAGCCGCCCCTCCTCGTAACGCAGTGCTTTCATGGATAGCTGTTAGCGATTAGCTTTCTGTGCTCCCCAAATTTGAGTGTATGCGCGAAGGCTGAATGCTCGGCGAAAGGGATCGGCTAACAGCTAATCGCTAACAGCTAACAGCCTCTTCAAAAACTCTTCGTCTTCGTGAAGGCGTTGGCCTCGCTCAGTTCGACCGTCTGCTCGCGGCCCGCGACGTTGACGGGGAGCCGCCAAGTGACTTCGAGCGGGCCTTCGAGCGTGGCGTGGAGCCACCAGCGGCCGTGCGGGACGGCGACCACCGTCTCTCCCGCCGGGCCGAGGCGCGCGGCGAGGGGACGGCGCGCGCCCATCCGCCGCGTCATGAACTCCTCGAAGCGCTGGCCGTAGCGGCGCTCGTCCTCGAACTCGCGCCGCGCCGCCGCCACGTCAATCGGGTAGAGTCGCACCGCCACGCCCTCGCCGCTCGCCGCCGCCTCGCGCAAGACGATCCGCAGCGCCGTCGCGTTAGCCTGAGCAGCCTCGCCCGTGCCCGCGCGCGGGGGGTCGTGCGCCGGCAGGCGTCGATAGACGAGCCAGCCCGCGCCGCAGAGCGCCGCGACGAGCGCCAGTTGCAGCGCCGCGACGACGACGAAGCGTTTGGTGTCCGTTCCGCCCACTCGGAAGGTTCGGCCCGCGCGCCGGGCCGCAAGTCACGTCAGGCCATCAGCCCCTTCTCGCGGAGCGCGCTGTCGAGTTCGCGCGTCGTGGGGACAGAGAGCACCTGCCCGGCCACGTCGAGCGTCGGCTTGCGCTCCTTGCCGCCGTTGTGCTCGCGCACCCAGGCGCGCGCCTCCTCGTCCTGCTCGATGTTGACGTAGCGGTGCGCCACGCCGAGGTCGCTCAGGTGTTTGAGGGTGCTCCGCGTGTCCTCGCACCAGTCCGCGCCGTAAACTTTGACCTCCAGCATCGCACGCGCTCCTTAACCACGGAAGACGTTTTACGCGCGCAATGATAGCACGGCCGAGCGCCCGCGGGCGTTTACCGGGCGGGCGGTGTGACAAACGGGCGGCCGGTGTTAGAATGTTCGCGGCGCCCCGCCACGGGGTCGTCGTTTCATCCAATTTTCATCCATCAAAGAGACCTCGTAAAGTCACCTCACGGCTGGTCGTTCTTGAAGGGGGGACGAACAGAAGATGCCAGAACTGCGCGGCGTGCAAGCCACGCCGGAAGTCAAGGAGGAGTGGAAGCGCGCCTACAGGTTCTACCTGGAAGCGCCGGGCGATCCCTACGACGCTAAGAAGGATCGCACCGAGCGGATCAACCACGTCGCACAGATGATGAACCTGACGCGCAAGCAGGCCAAGCGCCGCGTACGCAACTACGAGGCGTGGCAGCGCAACGTCAAGAAGGGACTCGTCACGACCGACGCGACGCAGGACGGCGCGCCGCCGCTGGCCCCGAAGCCGAAGTCGCCGCATCAAGATCGCGGGCAGCGGGGGCCCGCGCCGCCCCGCCGACCGTACACGAGGTGAAGCAGCCCGCCCCTCTCCCAACGCCTTGCCGCGCGTCGCGGCGATGAAATAAGCTAACGCCTCCGGGCGACACGGCAGCCGGCGACAGGGCGAAGGGTTTTCACGCTTGGGCGACATACTGCTGGACAAACTCGGCGAGGAGTGCGGCGTCTTCGGCGTCTTCGGGCACCCGGAGGCGGCGCGGATGACCTACCTCGGCCTCTACGCGCTGCAACACCGCGGGCAGGAGTCGTGCGGCATCGTCGCCGCCGACCGGGAAGAGCTGCGCTCTGATCGCGCGATGGGCCTCGTCCCCGACGTGTACGACAAGGAGCGGCTCGACCGCCTGCCCGGCCCCGCGGCAATCGGCCACGTGCGCTACTCGACCGCGGGCGAGGTCTCGATCCGCGAGGCGCAGCCTTTCCTCATCAAGTGCAAGTACGGGCAGGTCGCCGTCTGCCACAACGGGAATTTGCCGTCCGCCTCCGAGGATCGGAAGTCTCTGGAGCGCGACGGCGCGATCTTCAACTCGACCTCCGACACCGAAGTAGTCCTCCACGGCATCGCGCGCTCGCCCGCCGAGACGATCACCGACGCGATCCCGGCGGTGCTGCGCGAGACCGAGGGCGCGTTCTCGATGCTCTTCCTGACGCCGGACGCGCTCGTCGCCGCGCGCGACCCGCGTGGCTTCCGCCCGCTCGCGCTCGGCCGCCTCGGCGACGCCTGGGTGCTCGCCTCCGAGACCTGCGCCTTCGATCTCATCGAGGCCCGCTACGTCCGCGACGTGGAGCCGGGCGAGATGATCGTCATCGACGAAGCGGGCCTCCGCTCGTCGCGGCCGTTCCCCGAACGCCCGCACTCGCAGTGCGTCTTCGAGCACGTCTATTTCGCGCGGCCCGACTCTCTGATCTACGGCCGCTCGGTCAACGAGTCGCGCCACAAGATGGGTAAGCGCCTGGCGGTCGAGCACCCGGCCGACGCAGACCTGGTCGTGCCCGTGCCCGACTCCGGCGTGGCCGCGGCCATCGGCTACGCGGCGCAATCGGGGATCAGCTTCCGCTTCGGGCTGGTGCGCAACCACTACGTCCACCGCACTTTCATCGAGCCGCGCCAGTCGATCCGCTCCTTCGGCGTCCGCGTCAAACTGAACCCCGTGCGCCACCTCATAGAGGGCCGGCGCGTCGTCCTCATCGACGACTCCATCGTGCGCGGCACGACCTCGAAGAAGATCGTCCGCATGGTGCGCGAGGCCGGCGCACGAGAGGTGCACATGCGTGTCAGTTGCCCGCCGACGATCAGCCCGTGCTACTACGGCGTGGACACGCCGAACAAGGAAGACCTGATCGCGGCGCAGATGTCGGTCGAGGAGATACGCCGCTTCATCGAGGCCGACTCGCTCGGCTACCTCTCGCTCGAAGGGATGCTCGAAGCCACGGGCCTACCCGCGAACTCCTCCTGCGTCTCGTGCTGGACGGGCAGCTACCCGACGCCGATCACGCGCCGCGACGAGACGCAGTGGGCGCGCGAGCGCGAACCCGTGCCTTCGGACTAACGGCTCAGCGTCGGACGGCCTGTCGGCGGCTTGACTGTTTTGAAGTGTTCGCGCGACTCTCCTCGTGGGATTCATCCTTTCGGAGATAATAAGTGGGACGAGCAAGGCGTGGAGGCGGGTGCGCGTTAGTTTTCCTGATCGTCGTCGGGGCGGTCGTCTTCGGCGTCTGGTACAAGTTCTTCCGGCCCGAAAAGTCTGACCTGCCGCCCGCGTCGGGCGAGGAGCTGCGCGTCCACGTCCTCGACGTGGGGCAGGGCGACGCAGTCCTCGTCATCGCGCCCGGCGGCAAGGCCGCGCTCATCGACGCCGGCAACCCCGGCAACGGCAAGAAAATCCTCGCCGCCCTGGAGCGCGAGGGCGTCCAGCAGATCGATCTCTTCGTCGCCACGCACGCGCACGCCGATCACATCGGCGCGGCCGACGAGGTCATCAAGGGGACGACCGTCCGCGTCGTCCTCGACAGCAAAATCCCGAACGCGACGAAGAACTACGAGGACTTCCTCAAGGCCATCAAGGACAGGGGCGTGCAGTACGTCGGGGCCGAGCCGGGGCAGACGTTCGACATGGGCGGCGGCGCGATCCTGTCAGTCCTCGCGCCCATCCCGCCGCCGTTCACGAAGGATCAACTCCGCTCCGGCGGCAACGAGCCGAACGCCAACTCCGTCGTCCTGCGTTTGGATTACGGCGACTTCTCGATGCTCCTGACCGGCGACGCCGAGGCGCAGACCGAGGCCCGCCTCATCGAGAACGGGGCGCGCCTGGAAGCTGACGTGCTCAAGGTCGGCCACCACGGCTCGAAGTACGCCACGTCCGAAACCTTCCTGCGGCGCGGCGGGTTCAAGGCGGCCGTCATCTCCGCCGGCTACGATAACCGCTACGGCCACCCCTCGCCCGAAGTGCTCGCGCGCTTGAAGGCCGCCGGCGCGCGCCTCTACCGCACGGACCTGCAAGGCGAGATCAAGATCACGACGAAGGGCAAAGAGAACGACTTCAAGATCGACAACGAGCGCCGCGCCGAGGAAGACCTCTGGGCCGGCCGCGAGGCCAAGCGCGACGACTCCTCGCGCTCCGGCTTCATCCAGTACGGCGACTTCGGCCCCGCGCCCCGCAACCGCAACGCGAACAACTCGAACGCGCGCAACGCCAACAACGCGAACGCCGGCCGCAGGTGAGCCGATTTGAGGTTTAAGGTTTGAAGTTTGAGTTCTGAAATCTGAGACTCGAAATCTCTAATCTCAGATCGCGATTTTTGATCGGAGGCAGAATGCCGAAGGAAGAAGACGACGGCGCGAAGCGCGGGGGCGACGAACGCGCGGACAAAAAGTCCGGCGCGCGCGGCGAAAAGCCCGTGGAAGTCTCGGCCGTAGTTGACCGCGTCGAGGACGGCCGAATCGCCGTGCTCAGCCTCGGCGACGGCAAACGGTTGCTAGATCTCCCGCTCTCGCGCCTCCCCGAAGACACGGCCGACGGCGACCACCTGCGCCTCACCTTCGACGGCGAGCCTTCCGAACAGTCCCTCACCCGCGCCTCCAAAGATCGCCGCTCGCGCGACGACGCCGAAGATCGAATCCGCAAGCTTCAGGAAGGCCTCTCACATTCAAGCGGCACGCAGGGCAAGAAAGATTTCAAACTTTGAGCAGCCGTCAGTCGTCCGCGGTCAGTTGTCCGTCGTATTTGGCTGCTCAGGCACCCGGCCGAAGCCAAACTTGAGAGCCTAGCAAACACAAAACAACGGACAACTGACCGCGGACGACTGACAATCTTTAATGAGTAAATCGATCACATACTCGGACGCCGGAGTCTCGATTGACGCGGCGAACCGCGCGGTCGAGCGGATCAAGGAGTCGGCCCGCCGGACGTTCAACGCGCGGACGCTCTCCGAGATCGGCAGCTTCGGCGGGATGTTCGACGGCGCGTTCCCGGAGATGCGCGCGCCCGTCCTCGTCGCCTCGGCCGACGGCGTCGGCACGAAGCTGAAAGTCGCCTTCGACACCAATGTTCACGACACGGTCGGCCGCGATCTCGTCAACCACTGCACGAACGACATACTCGTGCAGGGCGCGCGACCGCTCTTCTTCCTCGACTACGTCGCGACGGGCAAACTCGCGCCCGAAGTGATCGCGGCGGTCGTCGAGGGCTGCGCCCAAGGCTGCCGCGAGAACGGCTGTGTCCTCCTGGGTGGCGAGACGGCCGAGATGCCGGGCTTTTACGCGGAGGGCGAGTACGACATCGCGGGCTTCATCGTCGGCGTCGTGGATCGCGAGAAGGTGATCGACGGCAAAAGGATCGAGCCGGGCGACGCGGTGCTCGCGCTCCCCTCGGTCGGCCTTCACACTAACGGCTACTCGCTCGCGCGCAAGCTCTTTTTTGAAGTGGCAGGCTACTCGGTTGACACGCACGTCGCGGAACTCGGCATCACGGCGGGCGAGGCGTTACTGATGCCGCACGTCAGTTACCTGCGTCCGCTCGAAGGTCTGCTCGACGGCGGTCTCGTCAAGGGCCTCGCGCACATCACGGGCGGCGGGCTGATCGACAACGTGCCGCGCATCCTGCCCGAAGGCACTGCGGTCGAAATCCGCCGCGGCTCGTGGCCTCATCTTCCCGTATTCACGCTGTTGCAAAGGTTGGGGAACGTGGCGGAGTCGGAGATGTACCGAGCCTTCAACATGGGCGTCGGCATGGTCGTCGTCTGCGCGCCGGCCGACGCCCCGAAAATCCGCTCGCACGTCGAGGCGCACGGCCAGGCCTGCTACGAGATCGGCCGCGTCACCGCGGGCGCGCGCGACGTGCGCTTCGTCTGAGAAGTTTTCCCGCGCGCGTGACCCTGCCCGGCCGGGGTTTGCGCGTTAACTGAGTCGGCCGCCGGCCGAAAAAAGTCTTAGCCGAACGAGCAAGGAGTTCATCTAATGAGCAATAAAGTTTTCAACCTCGCCTGCGCCTGCGCCGTCGTGTTGTTCGCCGCGGCCGGGGCGCGCGCGGACATCCGGATCAAGCAGCGCACGACCATGCAGGGCCAGTCCTACGAGAGCGACGTGGCGATCAAGGGGCAGCGCCAGCGCACCGAGCAGCAGTTCGGCCCCATGAAGAACGTCTCGATCATGCAGTGCGACATGAAGCGGATACTTAACATCAGCGAGGCGGCGCACAAGTACACAGTCACGCCGCTCGTCAGCGAGACGGCCGACGCCGCCGCGGCGGCCCCCGCGACGCGCCCCGCTTCCGGCGCGGCCCGGCGCGGCGGCACCGTCACCTACGTGATGACGATGACCGACACGGGCGAGCGCAAGCAGATGTTCGGCTTCACGGCCCGCCGCATCAAGACCGTCACGAAGAGCGAGGCCTCGCCCGACGCCTGCAACACCGAGACCTTCCACTACGAGACCGACGGCTGGTACATCGACTTCGACTTCAACTTCGACTGCCTGACCGGCGCGCAGGCCGCCTCGCCCGCCTACGGCGGCGCGCAGCCCGAGTGCCAGGACAGAATCCGCTACCGCCGCGTCGGCACGGCCAAGCTCGGCTACCCCGTGCAGGTGACGACCTCCTTCTACAAGGACGGCAAGGTTCAGTTCACCTCCACGACCGAGGTCGTCGAACTCTCGCGCGCCACGCTCGACGCCGCCCTCTTCGACGTGCCCGCCGGCTACACGGAGGCGCGCGACGCAAGCGAACTCTACAACCCCGCCGCCATGGCCGCCGCGATGCAGGCGCAGTCGCGCGACGATGACGATGATCGTGACAACACCGGCGGCGCGCCGGGCCGCACGCCCTCCTCGGCCTCTGCCTCCGCGCCGTCCTCTTCGGTCGGCGCGAAGCGCGCGGGCGTGGTTCGCATCGGCGTCATCCCGCCGAGCAACAAGACGGACAAGCAGGTCGGCGTTGACGCCCTGCGCGCGCAGCTCGTCGCGGCGCTATCAACCGGAAACGTCGAGGCCGTCGCGCTCGAAGCCAACTCGCCGGGCGGGCTGGAAGCCGAGGCGCGCACGAAGGAGTGCGACTACCTGCTCTACACGGACATCGTCTCGCTGAAGCAGTCCGCGGCGAGCAAGATCGGCGGCTTCCTCGGCCGCGCCACGGGGGCGGGCGACGGTAAGGAGAAGCACGAGGCGCGCGTCGAGTTCAGCCTCGTGCCCGCCGGCTCCTCCGCGCCGCTCCTCGAATCGAACGCCACGGCCAAGGAGGACGGCACGGCTGACGCCGCCGTCGCCGCGGCCCTCCGCCGCGAGGCCCAACTAGTCGCGGCGAAGGTTCGCAAGTGAGCCGTCTCTTCCAGAGTTGGGAGAGGGCGGCGGAAATTCTTAACCACGGAGGGCACAGAGGGACACAGAGGAAAAATGATCTGAAATTTCAAATCTTGAATCTCAGATCAAATTCTCCGCATTCCTCCGTGCTCCTCTGCGCCCTCCGTGGTTAATCTTCTTCCTGAATCACCAACCCGTCTTGAACCCCGTACCCGTCAAAATCGGCGTCCTCATCTCCGGCCGCGGCTCGAACATGCTCGCGCTCGCGGACGCCGCGCGCGATGGTGTCATCGCGAACGCGGAGATCGCCGTCGTCATCAGCGACAAAGCGGAAGCCGCGGGGCTGACGCACGCGCGCTCGCGCGGCATCGAAACGTTAGCCGTCCCGCGCCGCGGGCGCACGCGCGAGGAGCACGAGGCCGAGATCATCGACGCGCTGCGCGGGCGCGGAGTGAGTCTCGTCTGTCTGGCCGGCTTCATGCGGCTGCTCTCGCCCTGCTTCGTCGGGGCGTTCGACGGGCGCATACTCAACATCCACCCGTCGCTGCTGCCCGCCTTCCCCGGCCTCGACGCGCAGCGGCAGGCCATAGAGCACGGCGTCAAAGTTTCGGGCTGCACCGTCCACTTCGTTGACGAGACGCTGGACGGCGGCCCCATCGTCGTGCAACGCGCCGTGCCCGTCCTGGACACCGACACGCCGGAGGCGCTCGCCGCGCGCATCCTGGTCGAAGAGCACAGGGCTTACGCCGAGGCCGTCGCGCTCGTCGCCGGCGGCAACTACAGCGTCGAGGGCCGTCGAGTCGTCGCGAAAGGCGTTGGCGGTAATTTTTCAGAGGTGAGGTGAGAGATGGTTGAGTTCGTATCCCGGTTGAACGGTGTGCGCAGAAGATTTCTAATGCCCGTCGCGCTGCTCTTCTGCCTGTCGGCGTCGGCCTTCGCGGAACTGCCGCCCTACGTTTACAAGGAGCAGCAGGCGAAATCGCCGGAGCGGCTGACCATCAAGGTCAAATCCGTGAAGACGACGGAGCGGGACGAGCCGGATCGCAAGCGCGTTGACGTGACGGTCGAGGCGCGCGTGACGAAGGTCGCGCGCACGGCCTCGCGCCTCAGGCCGGGGCGGACGATCCGCATCCGCTACACCCGCAGCGAGTACAAGCAGCCCATCGCCGGGCCGAGCGAGGTTCCCCTCCTGCGCGAGGGCGAGACCTACCCCGCCTTCCTCAGCAAGAGCAAGGAGGGCAACACCTACGCGCCCGCGGCCGGCGGCTTCAGCTTCCGCGTCGTCGAATAGAGACGGGAGCCGACCGCCGACACGGGGCAGGTTGCGACCACGCGAAACGATGGCGCGGCAGTCGCGGGATGCGCTACCCTATCGCCCCATGGCCTCCCTGACCGTCGATGAGCAACTGGCCTACCTGCGCAAAGGCGCGGTCGAGATGATCCGCGAGGACGACCTTCGCGCCAAGCTCGAACGCAGCGCGAGAGAGGGCCGGCCGCTGCGCGTCAAACTCGGCGCCGATCCGACTGCGCCCGACCTGCACCTCGGCCACACCGTCATCATCCGCAAGCTCCGCCACTTTCAGGAGCTAGGCCACACGGCCGTCTTCCTCATCGGCGACTTCACCGGCCTCATCGGCGACCCCTCGGGCAAGTCGGCCACGCGCCCGCAGCTCACCCGCGAGGAGATCAACGCGAACGCCGAGACCTACAAGCAGCAGATTTTCAAGCTCCTCGATCCCGACAAGACCGAGATACGCTTCAACTCCGAGTGGATGGACAGGTTCGACGCCTACTCGTTCGTCCGCCTCGCCGCGCGCACCACCGTCAGACAGATTCTGGAGCGCGACGACTTCCAGAAGCGCATGTCGGAAGAGCGCCCCATCGCCCTCCACGAACTGCTCTACCCGCTCACCCAAGCCTACGACTCCGTCGCCCTCGAAGCCGACGTTGAGCTAGGCGGCACGGATCAGAAGTTCAACCTTCTGCTCGGCAGAAACTTGCAGCGCGAGTACGCGCAAGACCCGCAGGTCGCCCTCATCACCCCGCTCCTCGAAGGCACGGACGGCGTCCAGAAGATGTCGAAATCCCTCGGCAACTACATCGGCATCACCGAGCCGCCGCAGGAGATGTTCGGCAAGATCATGTCGATCACCGACTCGCTCATGTGGCGCTACTACGAGCTGCTGACCGACCTCCGGCCCGACGGGATCGCCGCGCTCCGCGCCGCGGCCGAATCCGGCGCGCGCAACCCGCGCGACCTGAAAGTCGAACTCGCCAAGCGCGTCATCGCGGACTTCCACTCGGCGGGCGCGGCCGGCGTGGCCGAGGATGAGTTCAACCGCGTCTTCAAGCGCAAGGAAGCGCCGGACGAGATCGAGGAGCGCACCGTCGCTGCCGGCGCTTGGAAGTTGCCGCGCCTGCTCGTCGAGACTAAACTCGCGCCCTCGATGGCCGAGGCACGTCGCCTCATCGAGCAGGGCGGCGTCCGCGCCGACGGCGAGCGCGTCGCCCGCGCTGATGCCGAGATCGAATTAGAATCCGACCGCGTGATCCTGCTTCAGGTCGGCAAGCGCCACTTCCTGCGCGTGCGCGGAGCCTAGTGGGTCGAACGATTTTGTAGGGGCAGGGCTTGTCCCCGCCCGGATGCTTACGCACCACGGCGGGCAGGGACAAGCCCTGCCCCTACAAAAATATTCTCTGCTCGGTATAACCCCTCGCCGAAAGGAAGGCCGTATGTCCGAAGAGAACAAGGCGCTCGTCCGCCGCTGGTTCGAGGAGGTGTGGAACAAGGGGCGGGCCGAGGCGATTGACGAGATGTTTGCCGAGGACGGCGTCGCGCACGGCCTCTCGGACGCGGCGGGGCAACCCTTGCGCGGCCCGGCCGGCTTCAGGCCGTTCTTCCGCTCGTTCCGCGACGCCTTCCCCGACACCGAGGTCACAGTCGAGGACGTGATCGCTGAGGGTGACAAGCTGGCCGCGCGCTGCTCCGTGCGCGCCAAGCATCAGGGCGACACGCTCGGCTTCACCGCCACGGGCCGCCCAATTGAGATCACGGGCATGACCTTCCTCCGCGTCCGCGATGGCAAGATCATCGAGGCGTGGAACAACTTCGACTTCATGACGATGTTCCAGCAGCTCGGCGCGCTCCAACTCTCCGCGCCCGCCGCCGCCGACGACGCGAAAGACTACGGGCGGGCGGAGGGCGACGCGTGAGCGGACGGGTCGGCCGCCGCGAGTTCCTTGCCACGTCGGCCGCGGCGGCGCTGGCGGCTTCGCGTGAGACTTTCGCGGCGGAACGTAAGCCCGCGCGCCCGAACGTCCTCTTCATCCTCGCCGACGATCTCGGCTGGGGCGATCTCAGTTGCTACGGCCGCCCCGACTACCGCACGCCGAATCTCGACCGGCTGGCCGCCGAAGGCATGCGCCTCACGCACGCCTACTCGGCCTCGCCCGTCTGCACGCCGACGCGCGTCGCCTTCGCCACGGGCCGCTACCCGGCGCGCACGGCCGTCGGCCTCGAAGAGCCGTTGCAGTGGCGGAAGGACTTACGCGAGCAGAAGCGCGATCCGGGCCTGCCGCCTGAGCACCCCACGGTCGCGTCGCTCTTAAAATCCGCCGGCTACCGCACGGCGCTCGTCGGCAAGTGGCACATGGGATACCTGCCCCGTTACGGCCCCCTGAAGAGCGGCTACGAAGAGTTCTTCGGCATCATGAGCGGCGCGAACGACTTCTTCACGCACGCGGACGCCTACGGCGAGGGCGACCTCTTCGAGATGGAAGTGCCCGTCGAGCGCGCCGGCTACATGACCGACCTGCTGACCGAACGCGCCGTACAGTTCATCACGCGCCGCCACGACCGCCCCTTCTACCTGAGCCTCCACTACACCGCGCCCCACTGGCCCTGGGAAGGCCCGCGCGACGAGGCGGTCAGCCGCACGCTCGGGCAGGGCTACGCAGGGATGACCGCCGGCGGCTCGCTCAAGATTTACGCGGAGATGATGCGCAGCCTCGACGAGGGCATCAGCCGCGTCGTGCGCGCTCTCTCCGCCGCACGGCTCGAACGCAACACGCTCGTCGTCTTCACGAGCGACAACGGCGGCGAGCGATTCTCCTTCAACTGGCCCTTCCGCGGCGAGAAGTTCCAACTCCTCGAAGGCGGCATACGCGTCCCCGCAATCGCCCGCTGGCCGGGGACGATCCCGGCCGGGCGCACGAGCGATCAGGTCAACATCACGATGGACTGGACGGCGACGATGGCCGCGCTTGCGGGCGCGCAGCCCCACCCCGCCTACCCGCTCGACGGCGTCGATCTGCTGCCCACGCTGCGCGGGAACCGGCCAGCCTTCGAGCGCACTCTCTTCTGGCGTCACCACAAGTCGGCGGCCGTGCGACGCGGACGTTGGAAGTATTTGCAGGATGAGGAGGGCGAGCACCTGTTCGACCTCGCGACGGACGAGCGCGAGCAGGCCGACTTCCGGCAATCCCACGCCGCGATCTTCGAGCAGCTGAAGTCGGCCCACGCGGATTGGGACAAACAGTTGCTCCCGCGACGCACCCGGCCCGCGGCCACGGACGACGGACAACTGACCACGGACAACTGACCACTTTTTTATGTCGGCAGCAGTCGCCAACGAGGAAGTCCTGATCATCGAGACGCCGGAGCGCGTGCCGCTACACTTCGCTCTGGCGTCCATCGGCAACCGCTTTTTGGCGTGTGCCGTCGATCACCTGCTGCAAATCATCTTCATGGCGATGGCCTTCGTCGTGTTGCAGTGGTCGGGGGTGCTGACGGGCTGGGGCGGGCGTTTGTCGGAGGCGCCGAAGTGGGCGATTGCCGCACTCATCCTCGCGCTCTTCGCCATCTGGTCGGGCTACTTCGCCGTCTTCGAGTGGCTGTGGGGCGGGCAGACGCCGGGCAAGCGTTGGCTGCGCCTGCGCGTCATCAGGGAGGACGGCCGCCCCGTCACCTTCTGGGAGGCCGCGGCGCGAAACCTCATCCGCATCTTCGACATGACGCCGTTCCCCTTCTACTCGGTCGGCCTGCTCTCGGTCTTCCTGTCGGGCCGTGACCAGCGCGTCGGCGACTTCGTCGCGGGCACTGTGGTGGTGCGCGAGCGCGAGGCCGAAGCGCCCACCTTCGATCAGGTCTTCTCCGCGCCGACCTCGGACGTGGCGATGCGCCGCTCCTTCCGCCCCGTCGAGTTCGTCGGGGACATCTCACAGTTGACCGCGCGCGAGATCGAGGTGGTCGAAAACTTCCTGCGCCGCCGCTGGGACTTGAGCGACGGCGTCCGGCAGTGGATGGCCTGGCGCGTCGCCTGGCCGCTGCTCTACAAGATCAAGCCCGACTTCGACCGCGTGCAGTTCACCTACGAAGGTTTCCTGGAAGAACTTCTCCACCGCTACCGCGCCGCACACCGCTTCACGGACTGAAGAGGCGCGGAGGCGGCTTAGGCGATTTATAGCGGGGTTCATTCGCATGCGACTTCCGCGGGAAGTCCCGTTTTATGACCGCAACGCGCTAACACGGCGGCAAGCTGCCGTCATTGGGTCGCATCCGAGTGACCACCGCTGTAGGGGGAGTTACTGTTGTAAACACGGGGGGCGCTGGGGGCGCAGAGAGGGAAGCCGCCTGCCTCTCTGCGCCCCAGCGCCCCCCGTGTTGAAAACTACCGCGCCTTACGCCCGGCTGTAAGTAGATACCGAGGCGAAAATTTTCGACTTACCGTTTATCGGCAAGCTTTGCTAGTTCTTGCGCCACTCGACGGGGAAGAGCGTCCCGGCCTTCTCCGGGGTGAGTTCGACGCCCGCCAGCGAGGCGGCGCGCGCGAGCACGGGGTCGCGCCGCGCGGCCATGTCGGCCGGGGTCGGCAGCAGCAGCTCGTCCGGCGTCACGCCCGCGCCCTCGAGGCCCTTGCCGTCCGACATGAGGAGGTCGGCGTCCGTTATGCTCACGCCGTAGAAGGAGACGGTGTCTATGCCGAACTGGTGCCCGTAGTGCCTGCCCCTCATCACCGCGCCCATCGAGCGGTCGCCGATTACGGTGGCGCGGCTCTCCATCTGCATCACGCGCGCGAAGAGTTCCGAGGACGAGCCGGACTCACTGTCTAGCAGCACGATCAGCTTGCCCTGGTACGCGTCCTTACCGACCGACTTGGCGACGAGCGGCCTGATCTCCTTCCGCCGCCTCAGGTCGCCTATCTTCACGTCCCGCTCGACGAAATTGCCTATCATCCGCAGCAGCGTCTCCTCCGCCCCGCCGCCGTTCCCGCGCAGGTCGAGTATGACCGACTTGAACTTCCTGAGCTTGCCCGCCATGTCGTCCACCTTCTCCTTCGGCAGGTCAAACTGCGGCATCTTCCAGATGAAAAGCTCCTCCCCAAGCTCGTAGTAGCGGTGCCTGCGCAGGCGCGCGTCCCTCTCCTCCCGCACGACGAGCCGCATGTACTCGTTGTAGTCGGTGAGGTCTGTCACCTTCTTGCCTTCGCTCAGCTTCGTCAGGATTTCCAGCTCGCGCGGCTGCCCGCCCGGACTCCGCGCCACGAGGCGCAGGCCCGGCACGGGCCGCAGCGTCCTGTAAAGGTAGCCCAGCTTCCAGAAGTCCTGACGGATGGGCGTCATGCCGTCGAGCGAGATGACCTCGTCGCCCTCCTTCAAGCCCTTCGCGGCGGCGTCGCTGCCCGGCTTGAGGGCCACCACGTAACACTTGTCGCCCACCATCTGCATCTCCCACCCGTAGTCCACGCGCGTGACTCGCCCCGGCGGCATGAAGAAGGTGTGCGAGTCGTCGAGCTGGATGAGCACGTGGGCGATGATCCCGAATATCTGGCCGTTCGACTGCGCGCCCTTAATCATTTCGTCGGCCTGCTTGAAGAGCGCCTGCACGTCGAGGCCCTTGAAGGTCGGGTCGTAGTAATTCTTCTCCAGCTCGGACTTGATCGTGCCGAGCATCGAGCGACCGCGCTCGATGTCGTAACCGCTGATCTTCTTCTGCGCCGTTGCCGTGTGCGCCGCCCCGGCCAGGAGCGACAGGAGAAGCGCCGCGAAGTAGGCCGCTGCGCGCGCGCGCGGCGGGTTGATCATGCTGCTTCTTTTTTTCATTGGGGGATTCCTTATCCGGGTGGTCTGAGGAACTGCCGTGAGGCCAGTCTTCTTGGCGGTGAAGAGCGGTGGCGGCAGGTCGCGCGTGGATATTACAGGCGCGCGGGGGGGCGGTCAACACTAATTTTGTGGGTTTTTACCCGAATTGACTCCCACTCCGGGCCTCGAATACACTCGCCCGTTCATCTAAACACGGAATTTATGATAGAGAGGACTACCCCGAAAATCATGTCACAAGACATCTTCATCCTGGGCGGGAAGCGCACGCCGATGACCGAGTACGTCGGCGCGTTGAAGGACGTGAAGGCGATTGATCTGGGCGCGGCTGCGGCGCGCGGCGCGCTCGAAGCGTCGAATGTGGCGGCCGAGGAGATCGACCACACCGTCATCGGCAACGCCCTGCAAACTTCGGGCGACGCCATCTACGGCGCGCGCCACGTCGCCTTGAAGGCGGGCGTGCCGGCAGACCGGCCCGCGCTCACCGTCAACCGCCTGTGCGGGAGCGGCATCCAGTCAATCGTCTCGGCCGCGCACATGATCATGGCTGACGAAGCGCGCACGGCCCTGGTCGGCGGCATGGAGTCGATGTCGATGGCCCCGCACGTCATCTACGGCGCGCGCAGCGGGTTCGCGCTCGGCCAGGGCAAGCTCGAAGACTCCCTGATGGTCGCCCTGCTCGACACCTACTGCAACACGACGATGGCCGGCACGGCCGAGAACCTCGCGCGCCGCTACGAAATCTCGCGCGAGGAGCAGGACAAGTACGCCCTGCGCTCGCAGCGGGAGGCGAAGCGCGCGCAGGACGCCGGAGTCTTCGCCGAGGAGATCGTCCCCGTCGAGGTGAAGACGCGGAAGGGCGTCCGTGTCGTGGACAAGGACGATCACCTCCGCCCCGACACGACGCTCGAAGTGCTGGCGAAACTGCCGACCGCGTTCAGCAAGGACGGCTTCGTGACGGCCGGCAACGCTTCGGGCATCGTTGACGGCGCGGCGGCGCTCGTCGTCGCCGACGGCGACTTCGTCAAAGAGCGCGGCGCGAAACCGCTCGGCCGCATCGTCTCGTGGGCCTACGCGGGCGTGGAGCCGGACGTGATGGGCATCGGCCCCGTGCCGGCCGTGCGTAAGGCTCTGGAGAAGGCGGGCCTCAAGCTCGAAGACATCGATCTGGTCGAGGTCAACGAGGCGTTCGCCTGCCAGTACCTCGCCGTCGAGAAGGAGCTGGGACTCGACCGCGCGCGGACGAACGTCAACGGCGGGGCCATCGCCCTCGGCCACCCGCTCGGCGCTTCGGGCACGCGGCTCGTCCTAACGTCGCTCCTGGAGCTGCGCCGCCGCGGCGGGCGCTACAGCCTCGCGACCGCCTGCATCGGCGGCGGCCAGGGCATCGCGATCATCTGCGAGCGCGCGTGAGAGCTAAAAGGCGGGCGAAGGGAAAAGGAGCGGCGGATTTTCCGTCCCCTTCTCCTTCGCCCCTTCCCCCGCCTCTCCCGCCCCGGAGCGCGCCCCGAATTTCGCCCTTGCCAGACCCCGCGAATTGTAGTATTTAACTCCGCCGTAAAGTCGCGTTAAGACTCGCGCAAAGGCTCTGCGGTATGCTATAACTTCGCTTTACCAGCAGGGTCGCCGTCCGGCACGCCGCACTCGGTAAACCGCAAAAATTTCCTTCGGACAAATCGGGCCTCGAAGCAGTACCGCAGGCGTCCGAGCAGCCAAAATCCAAGCCTCCAGAAAAGGACGAATTATGTCGAGATCAATCCTCCACCGCGCAGCCTCGGCGCTGGCACTCGTTGCCCTCTGCCTCGCCTTCGGGGCGGGCCGCGTGGCCGCGCAGTCCAACACCACTGGCGCCATCGGCGGCACGGTTAAAGACCCCAACGGCGCAGTCGTCGTCGGCGCGGCCGTGACGGCCACCAACAGACAGACCAACCGCGAGGCGACGGCCACGACCGACGGCGAGGGCCGCTTCCGCCTCGTCGAGCTGCAGCCCGGCAACTACACGCTCCGGGTCAACGCCTCCGGCTTCGGCGAGTTCACCCGCCCGACCGTCGTCGTCGAGGTCGGCCTCGTCACGCCGGCCGACGTCGATCTCGCGCTGACCGCCACGACCGAGAGCGTGGACGTGACGAGCGAGGCCCCGGTCATCAACACCTCGCAGCAGGACTTCGCCTCGAACATCAACCAGACCTCGATCAACGAGCTGCCGATCAACGGCCGCCGCGCCTCGAACTTCGTCCTGCTCACGCCCGGCGTCGCGCCCGACGGCGACTTCGGCCTGATCTCCTTCCGCGGCATCTCCGGCCTGCTGAACAACTCCACGGTTGACGGCGGCAGCAACAACAACGCCTTCTTCGCCGAGGAGGCGGGCCGCACGCGCATCAGCTCCTCGATCAGCCAGGCGGCCGTGCGCGAGTTCCAGGTCAACACCTCGAACTACTCGGCCGAGTACGGCCGCGCGGCCGGCGGCGTCGTCAACACCGTCACCAAGTCCGGCTCGAACGAGTTCCACGGCCAGCTCTTCTACTACCAGCGCAACAACCGCTTCGGCGCGCGCAACCCGCTTGGCTTCCGCAACGTGCTGGTCAACGGCGTGGTTGACCGCGAGGCGCTCAAGCCCGTGGACGTGCGCCACCAGTTCGGCGGCGCCGTCGGCGGCCCCATCGTCCGCGACAAGCTGTTCTTCTTCTTCTCCTACGACCAGCAGAAGCGCAACTTCCCCGGCATCGCGCAGTTCGACTCGCCCACCTTCCTGAACACGATCAACAGGCCGAGCCTCACGGCGCGCGGCGTCAGCGACGCGCAGATCGACGCGACGCGCGACTTCCTCATCAGCCTGACGGGCGAGACCCCGCGCCGCCAGGATCAGTACCTGCTGCTGCCGAAGATCGACTGGAACATCAACTCGTCGAACACCGCCTCGTTCACCTACAACCGCCTGCGCTCGGAATCGCCCGCCGGCATCCAGACGCAGGCGCTCGTCACGCGCGGCCGGGCCAGCTTCGGCGACGACTTCGTGGACATCGACTACGGCATCTTCCGCCTGACCTCGACGCTCTCGCCGACCGTCATCAACGAGGCGCGCGTCAAGATCAGCCGCGAAGACCTCTACGCCTTCAGCAACGACCCGCTGCCCGGCGAGCCGACGACCGGCCCCAACGGCCGCCCCCCCTCAATCGCCATCACCGGCGGCCTGACCTTCGGCAAGGCCAACTTCCTCGAGCGCTACCACAACCCGCTGGAGAAGAGCTTCCAGGTCGTTGACAACGTGACGTGGTCGCACGGCCGCCACACGATCAAGTTCGGCGGCGACTACCTGCGCGCCAAGGACCTGCTCGCCAACCTCTTCCAGGAGGGCGGCGTCTATGCCTACAACAACATCAACGACTTCATCTTCGACTACGTCAACTGGACGACGAACGGGGCGATCCGCAACCTGACGCCGACCGCGGCGCTGCCGAACGCCGGCGTCTGCCCCCAGATCGCGCTCACGACCGGCATCAACACCAACACGCGCCGCGCCGGCCGCTGCTACACCAGCAACTACGCGCAGGGCTTCGGCTCGCTGGGCGCCGAGTTCGTCACCAACGACTACGCGTTCTTCATCCAGGACGACATCCGCTGGACGCCGCGCCTGACCGTCAACCTCGGCCTGCGCTGGGAGTACGAGCAACTGCCCGAGCCGCAGATCCCGAACCCGACGTTCGCGCAGACGGCCAGCTTCCCGTCCGACAAGAACAACTTCGGCCCGCGCGTCGGCTTCGCCTACGATCTGTCCGGCAACGGCAAGACCTCGGTGCGCGGCGGCGTCGGCGTCTATTACGGCCGCCTGATCAACTCGACGATCTCGAACGCCATCACCAACACGGGCGTTGACCGCGGCCAGCTCTCCGTCTCGCTCGCGGGCACGGCCGCCACCGCACCGATCTTCCCGAACGTCGTGCCGCCGCCCGCGGCGGTCGCTAACCCGACGGGCGCTCACGTCCCCGGCTCCAACATCGTCGTCCTGGCCCCGAACTTAGAGATGCCGGCGATCATCCAGGGCGACTTCATCGTCGAGCGCGAGATCGCGCGCAACACCGTGGTCTCCGCCTCGTACCTGACGAGCCGCGGCCGTTACCTGCCGACATTCGTCAACAAGAACATCGCCCCGACGAACAACTTCCAGACGCTGACTGTCGCCAGCGGCCCGTTCGCCGGCCAGTCCGTCACCGTGCCCGTTTACACGGCGCGCATCGACCCGAACTTCTTCAACATCACGGAAGTCCGCAGCCAGGTCGATTCGGCCTACCACGCGCTGGTCTTGCAGGCCAACCGCCGCCTGACGGACGGCCTCCAGTTCCAGGCCAGCTACACGCTGTCGCGCGCGCGCGACAACGGCCAGACCTCCGTGACGTTCACCTCGACCAACACGCCGACCGACCCCTACGACCAGAACCTGGATCAAGGCCCGGCCAACTTCGACATCCCGCACCGCTTCGTCGCCAGCGCCGTCTGGAACCCGCGCGGCTTCGGCCTCGACGACTCGTCGCCGGTCGGCCGCGCCATCTTCGGCGGGTGGACGATCGCGCCCATCGTCACGGCGCAGTCGGGCCGCCCCTACTCGCCGGGCGTGTCGGTGACGAACCGCCCGCTCCCGGCCGCGCTCAACAGCTCGATCACCGGCTCGGGCGGCGACAGCTACTTTCTGCCCCTGGGCCGCAACAGCTTCCGCCAGCCGAAGATCATCAACGTTGACGCGCGCCTCTCGCGCCGCTTCAACCTCGGCGAGGCGCGCAACATCGAGTTCCTGGCCGAGGCGTTCAACCTCTTCAACCGGACGCACATCACGGGGGTCAACACGACGGCCTTCCGCCTCGTCACACCGCCGGGCAGCCCGAACGGCACTCAGCTCAACCCCGACCCGACCTTCGGGACGGTGTCGTCCACGGGCAACTCGATCTTCCGCGAGCGGCAGGTGCAGTTCGCCGTCCGCTTCGAATTCTAAACCCGTCGCCGCCGGCACGCGTGCCGGCGAGCGCCCCTTGCGAAAGCCCGCCGCCCCTATTAAAGAGGCGGCGGGCTTTTTTTTCGTCGCGCTCGACGCGCCTCCCGCGCGACGGCCGCGCTTGTCCTAAGACGGGCCGGCTGTCCCCTGAGTTTGTATCGAAACCCGCCCCGCGTCCCCGCCTGCCTGACCGACCGGAAAGCTCTCAGGCGTCCACAAATTCGTCTCGCCCAACAAGTTTCGCCGCCTCGCGCCTGCCCGGCAGCGGGTGGCATGAGCGTTGCCGGGTCGTCGTGTGAGGGCACAGTCGAACTCTCCCGCTGTGTGTGAACCGTAGGGTCAACGAGAGGAGGATTTGAGAGGCTATGGGGATTCCGAACAGGGACGAGATGGAAGGCAAATTCGATCAGGCCAAGGGCGCAGTCAAAGACAAGGTCGGCGAGGCGACCGGCAACCAGCGCCTTGAGAGCGAGGGCGAGGCCGAGCGCGCGGGCGGCAACATGCAGGAGGGCTTCGGCACGGCCCGCCGCAAGGTCGGCGAGACGATCAACGACATCGGCGACAAGATCGGCCGGTGATAGCTACTAGCTGTTAGCTGTTAGCTATCAGCCAGAAGTCGAGGGCGGGAGGTGTACGTTCGCGTCGGCCTCCCGCCCTCGCTCTTGGTTCGGCCGCTCGGCTAACAGCTAACAGCTTTCTCCGCGACACGGCCGCGCCGTGTGTTGTAAGGTTAGCCGCGCGGCGGGAAAGGGCTTTTGAGAGTCGCAGCAATGATCACAGCAGTCATCTTCGACATCGACGGGACGCTCGTCGATTCCGTTGACTTCCACGCGCGCGCCTGGCAGGAGGCGTTCCGCGAGTTCGGCCGCGAGGTCGAATACGAAAAGGTGCGCCACCAGATCGGCAAGGGCGGCGACCAGTTGATGCCCGTCTTCTTTACGGCGGAAGAACTCGAACGCTTCGGCCCGAAAATGGAGAAGTTCCGGGGCGAACTCTTCAAGCGCGAGTACCTGCCGCGCGTGCGCGCCTTCCCCGCCGTGCGCGACCTGTTCGAGCGCGTTCGTCGCGACGGCAAGCGCATCGCCCTCGCGTCCTCCGCTAAAGAGGAGGAACTGACCGCGTACAAAGAGATCGCCAACGTCGCAGACCTCGTCGAGGAGGAGACTTCCAAGGACGACGTGGAACGCTCCAAGCCGCACCCGGACATCTTCGCCTCCGCGCTCGCGAAGCTCGGCCGCCCCGGCCCGCGCGAAGTGATCGTCGTCGGCGACACGCCCTACGACGCCGAGGCGGCCGGCAAGCTGTCCGTGCGGACAATCGGCGTCCTCTGCGGCGGCTTCCCCGAAGCGGAGATGCGCGCGGCCGGCTGCGTCGAGATTTACCGCGACCCCGCCGACATCCTCGCGCGCTACGACGAGACGTTGATCGCGCGCCGTTCCGCCGAGGCCGCGGGAGACTGAGCGCCGGCACGTTGGTCGAGTGACTTTGTAAAGCACTCACCACAGAGACACAGAGAGCACAGAGGGGGCGCAGAGGGCTTGAGTCTTCTCTGTGTTAACTCCGTGTCCTCTGTGCCTCCATGGTGAGTTAAAGCTCGCCAGACTCAACTCTTGCCTTGAGCACTAGCCGCATGAACAGAGTCGCAACCGCCGCCCTCGCATTCACACTGTTACTCCCCGCCCTGACGGCCGCACAGACCGCCGACGCCGTACGCGACTACCGCCGCGCCAACGAGCACCGCATCTTGCGCGAGTTCGTCGAGCTGCTCTCGCTCCCCAACGTCGCATCCAACCGCGAAGACATCCGCCGCAACGCCGCGCACATCGTCTCCATGATGGATGAGCGTGGCCTCTCACCCCGGCTGCTCGAAGCGGCGGACGCCCCGCCCGCCGTCTTCGGCGAGTGGCGCACGCCCGGCGCTACGCGCACGCTCGTCTTCTACGCCCACTACGACGGCCAGCCCACCGATCCGGCCAAGTGGGCCGAGACACACCCGTGGCGGCCCGCGCTCCGCAACGCCCCGCACGACGCGGGCGGGAAACTGATCCCGATGCCCGCCGAAGGCGCGGCCATCAACCCCGAATGGCGTCTCTACGCCCGCTCCGCCTCGGACGACAAGGCCGGCGTGATGGCGATCCTCGCGGCGTTTGACGCGCTCAAGGCGAAGGGCATCCGGCCCACCGTCAACCTCAAGTTCTTCTTCGAGGGCGAGGAGGAGGCCGGCTCGCCCAACCTCGCCGCGATCATCACGCGCCACCGCGACCTTCTCGCCGCGGACGCCTGGATCATCTGCGACGGCCCCGTCCACCAGTCGGGCCGCAAGCAGGTGGTCTTCGGCGTGCGCGGCGACACGAACGTCGATCTCACCGTCTTCGGCCCGCGCCGCCCGCTCCACAGCGGCCACTACTGCCGCCCCGCCCATCCTGTACCTGCCGGTTAATCAGGACTTGCGCGGGTGGGCGATCTGACCGCTTCTCGCGTCGCATGGGGGAGTGGCGCCGCCCCGGTTTCGGCCGCTCGCGGCCGGTAGGGTGGGCGCAGGAGTTGGGTAGAGGGAGGTGAGGGTTGAGCAATCTGCGAATCGAGGTGACGCGCGGCGGCGATCTGGCGCGGCAGGAGTGGTGCTTCTGGTACTACGAGGGCCGCCACGCGCTCGTGCTGGACTCTTATTGGGAGTCCGAGAGGTCGTCGAAGCGACACAAGTTCCGCACCGCGCCGGGCAGATACTACTGCCGCCTTCACCGGAGCGATGAGCCGCCACCCATCGCGGAGGCGGGCGTGCCGATGCCGGAGGACGTTTTGGAGGAGGCGCGGCAGAAGTTCAATGAGAGCCTACGTGTTGTCAGGTGGTCGGAGCGTGGCGGCTGACGGGGCCGTGGGGGCGCGCTCCGGGAGGCGCGGAGGCGGGGCGTTTTAGTGAGAGCGGGAGTGGTCTTCTAGGGTAGTTGCCGCGCGCGTATTCGCGCACCGCAGGATGAGGGGGCTTGACAGGCGTGGTATAATAGATTAGACAGACTAACAAGATGTTAGACCTGTTAATCTAACGATGAGGAGTCAAGTCGCATGTCCGAGCAGGAAATCCTGGAGTTCATCAGCGCCGCGACCGACGTTGATCTGTGCGACCGCATTCAGAGCGCGGCCCACAAGCGCAAGCGCGCACTGGCGCAGGCCGCGTTTGAGGCAAAGGTTGCCGAGCATTGGAAGCAAACCGTTTGGCTGAAGCCGGGCGACGCGCTCTACTGCAACGCGACAGGCACATTCCTCGGCGGGCCGTTGCAGCGCGGCGACAAGGTGACGGTTTACGCCGTCCAGCCTAAGAAGCGGGTAATCTGGCTGAAGGTTGGCAAGCACACGTTTGGCTTCTCGGCAATCGAGTTCTACCGCTACAAACTAAGTCGCCAGAAGCCGGAGAGCGCCTTGGGTAAAACTGAGAGAGCGCACGCCGAGGCGGCAGGGAAAGTCTTTCAGGAGGCGTTCCGATGAGACTCGGTGACGTACTCCGTAAGTGGCGTCGCGCGAGCGACCGCGACCTCCGTGCCGTGGCCGCCGAGATCGGCATCTCGCACGGTACGCTCTCGCGGATCGAGCGCGGCCAGAAGGTTGACAGCGATACGATGCTCAAACTCTTAGTGTGGCTTATCGGTAGGGATAAGCCGGTGGGCCGCGCGTAGCGCGCCTGCGGTGGGCGACGAAGCTATGGCCTTCAGCCTGCCGGCGAGTAGGGGGATACGTGCTTTACGCCTGAGAGGTCTTTCGCAGCATAAAGCTAACCGAGTCCCCCGCCGCGCCGCTTTAAGCGTGCCGGGGCCGGGCGGCGGCCTTGAGGAAGGAGAGGAGGGAGGGACGAAGTGACTAAAGAGGAGATAGCACGGCGGGCCGAAGTCCTCGCCTCGGACGTGATGGGCGACTACGCTGAAATGCTTCCTCGATTCGAGGAGGCGATGCGGGATGCCGTCTCGCAGGCGTATGAGGCGGCGGCGCGGGCGGTTGACGGCCTGCGCGACACGATGCACGCTGAGGCGGGCGGGGTGCTTGACGCGGCGGTGCTGAAAGTCCTCACCCTGAAAGATCAACTCGACTGACGCCCCGGCATAGATAAAAGGGCGGACGCGGCCTCACCCCACCGCCCCGCCCCCTCTTCTCACAAACCTCTTCGGCTCGTGAGGTCGCGCAGGCCAGCCTCACCACTGGCGCGCGGCGGCGAGTCCGTGAGGCCCGCCTTGTGGGGGCGCATTATATCGAATACGGCTTTCCTGTCCAGCCCTTTTAGGCGGGCGGAGATGAGAGGGTGGTAGAATGGCAGACATGGACGAGCAGAATGAGCAGTCTTGGCTTCGCGGCAACAAGGCGGCGTACCGTGCGATCATGGCGGAGTGCCTACGCAACCTCGGCCACGGCGACAGGGACGCGCGCTCGTGGGCCTTAGAGCGCGCCGATGTCATCCTAGTGCTGCGTGACCTGTGCGAAAGGTACGGCGACAACGAGTGGCCCGACGATCTTCACCTCGGCGACGTGCTGAGGAAGCACTTAGAGCCGCACCTTGAGGGGTAGAATGGTAGGCACACAGATCAAGTGCGAAGACTGCGGCTGGCAGGGTGACGAGAAGGAACTGCTTACACGGCAGTACCAACCCGACGACGATCTGGCGCACCCCGATTGGACGGAAGATGTCTGCCCTAAGTGCCAAAGCGTGCTGTGGTTTCCATTAGAGGAAGGTGCCGAACAGTCATCCGCTTCATAATGGCGGGCGTGGAGATAAATGGCGATGGGGCAAGTGATTAACTTTCAGGACGAGGTGGCACGGCCGTTAGAGAAGTTGAACGCGGCACTCAGGGACAAGATCGTCGCCGAGATCGCCGAAGACGACGGGGGCATGGATTCGATGCTCATCATCCGGTTCGCGGACGCCTCCGCGCTACGCATCCGCTACGACTGGATATACGAGTTCGAGATCACCGACCCGCCTCCGCGCTAAGGGTCTGCTTCGTGGCCGCGAGGATTAAGTCATGCGAGTGCCAAACGCCGACGGCGAGGTAATCTTGTTCCGGGGATTGCTCGCCACGATCATCGCCTCCGGCGACTTCCACGCCGGAACGGTGCGGGTGCGCGTCGAAGACGAGCGCGGCGAGGACATCACGCACCTCGCCCGCATGGGTGACACCGTGCAGGACGTGCGGCGCAGCTACGTGGTCATGGAGTTAGATCGCCCCGGCTTCGACGGCCCCTTCTGCACGCCGGATTGGTTCGGTGATGCGCGGTTAGCCGGCTGAGTGCGCCGCGGCCGTGGGCGGCAGTAGTTTCAGTTCCCCTCCCGCCTCAGTGGTGTATGATCCTCTCTAGTCGTGGAAGGCGATGACGTGGATGATGATTGTCTGGGGGGTCGGCAGGTCGTTGAACATCCTGATGTAGATGCCCGTGCCTTGGAAGTTACTGTTTTTCCCCCATTCCATCACCCCAACGAAACCACCCTTGTGGGGCGGCCCAGGCGGGAGTTCGGTCGAGACCTGACAGGTGTAGTTGCCGTCGGCGAACGGCGCGTCGAAGTCCACCTGATAGGTCTGGGTGCTCTGCGCCGCGAGCGTGAAAGTTTGGCGCTTGTGCTTGACGCCTCCGCCCTGCGCGACGCCCTTCAAAAACTTCACCCGCGCCGTCGTCCCGATCTCAATAGCCGACTGGTTGTTCGCGCCTAAGACGAGCGGCCGGGCGTTGTAGGTGAGGATGAGGAAGCCGTTGTTGTAAGTGTTGTTGCCGAGGCCCGCGAGCACCGACCAGCCGGCGTCGCCCGTCTTCCCCGGCAGGTCGGTCAGGAAGAAGTTGTGCGCGTAGGTGTGTCCGTGCGCGAATAACACCATGTAGTTGTTCGACCACTCGGCCGCGCCGGCCGAGTTGCTTACGATGATGCCGGGCCGCGCCGTCGCCTGCGAGGAGTTGTAGTGCGCGAGGTTGGCGAAGTCCGTCGTCGTGGTGTCGTTGACGGCAACCGTTTTCACCTGCGCCGCGCCTTGTATGTCCGACCCGATCTGGAACTTGCTGTTCGGCGTGACGCCGATGCCGACGTTACCGCCAGACTCCGTCACGGCCGAGTCGCCGAGCGTGTTCGTGCCGGTGAACTTCGCCAGCTTGCCCGAAGTACCCGATCCACTGACGCCGGAGGACGCCGGCAGCCAGCCCGACGCGAGCTTGCCGTCGGAGCCGGCCTTCGGGATGGCGTTGGCTGCGGGCGTGGCAGTCGCCACCTCGTCACCGCCGCCGTGCTTGTGGGAGGCGGCGTGCGCGCTCGGCGTCATAGCCTGGCTGAGCATCACCGCGCCTTTGATTGAGGACGTGGCCGAGGGTAGGTCGGCCGGCTGAATCAACGGGAACACGCTGAGCGGCTGCACCACGGACGGTGAAGAGGGCGTCACCGGCAGCTCCACTTCTGCGGCGACGTATAGGCCCGCCGGGACACCGCCCGGCTGCAAGTTCAGGGCGACCACTACATTCTCGTTCAGCCCGTCCAGATCGCTTCTGGCAAGTTCGATGCTTGCCAGCTCCCCCCACTGGTCAACGGTGTCGTAAGCGACGACCACGGTGGTACGCCGGACGGATCGGCGTCCGGAGTCGGAGGCATTAGGCAGTGTGACCGGCACATTGATGGAGCCGACACGGGCCGTTATCGCCCCGATCTGGGGCGTGGGGTTGCCGTAGATCGCTCGGCTAAACGTGACCGACACCCAATCGACACTCTCGCGCCGCCCACGCGCCAAGGCTTTCACGCGCCAAGCCGTAGTAGGATTGCCCAACCCGTCAACGAGGTCGGGTATTTGCGGATCGAACCAAGAGTTCGAGTCCACGGTCGTCACGTCATGCCAGCCCGTCACGCCGCCCTGCACCTTGAAACGCTGGACGCGGTAGGCCCTTACGTCCCACTCGGCGTTGGCGTCCCACCGGAGTTGAACCCCTGCGCGCGAAGCGGACTCGACGGCGAGGCCCGCCACGTTCGCCGGCGGCGGCAGCGGCAGCACCGTGAAGGAATAAGTGTCCGCGCCCTCTAACCCCCTCGACACCCCCTTCAGACTCTCCGTGACGATCTTAAAATCGTTCGCGCCGAGCGGCGTGTTCTCCACCTCAAACGTACCCTCGCGCGTTACGGGGTCTGGCGTCACCAGGATGTTCTGGGCGGCGAAGTCGAACTCGCGGACTTCGTTCACGCCCGACCCGGCGGACGTGCCGTTGACCGGACTGCCCCCCTGCGTCAGTGCCAACTTGAAGGTGTTCTGCGCCGCGCTGACGACGTAGTAGGGCGTGCCGGCGGCGAACCCGGCGGGCAGCGCCCCCGCCGTGAACAGCTCCACCTTCGCGCCCGCCGGGTAGCCGTGAGAGGCCGCGGTGAAGGCGTCCGTTGCGGGGTCGAAGGTGAAGGCTTTGCGAGGCCGTTTCCAATAGACCCGACCTCTCTGCGGGTGCGCGAAGGGCGCGAAGCGGACTGTGCCATGGATGTATGGCACGTGCGTGTCGTCGGGCGTGAAGCGGTCGAACTTGAGGAGCGTGACCGCCTCTGCGGGCGGCGGGGGCACAGACCAGTGCGGTATGTCGGAGACGACGCGCTGCGGCAGTACGGCGTGGGCGTCGTCCGAGTACCAGTCGTCAACGTGCGAGCGGCCGACGAAGGCGCGGGCGTCCGCCGTCTGGTTGGGGGATAGAAACGTCTCCTTCGTGATGAAGAGTTTAAAAGGGGAGGACTCCCGCACGCCGGAAACTTCGTGCGAATAGGTGATCACGTCGCACTTGGCTGCCTTGTGCGCGTCGGCGAAGCTGCCGAGGTTCACGAAGTAGGACAGCGCGTGGAGGACGTTCATCTCCGTCTCGGCTATCCGGCTGGCGAGTGAGTGCGTGGCGACGCCGATGTGGGGCAGCGTGAGAGGGTTTTTCGGCGGCTTCGTCGGGTCTTCCCTCCGATCCGCGGCCACGGAGCGCGTCGAGAAGAAGGGATCGTCCAGATCGTCGTAAGGGACGATCAGGTAGTCCGGCCTTCCCTCGCGCGCCAAGGGCGTCAGGCTGAACGATCTGTCAAGAATGTTCGTCCGCTTGGCAGTCTGCGTCAGATCGTAAGTGAGCGGGAAAGTGACGGCGCGGTCGGGCGTCGTCAGCACGCGGATGGCCCCGTTCACGTCCTGCCAACTCACGCCGGGCGCGCGGCGGAAGACAGCGCGGAAGGCCGCGGGTGCTGGCGTGCCTGGCGCGAAGGCCATGTGCGCGTTGTACCGTTCGACCGGGCGCGAGGGCGGGATCAGCCTCGATTGCGGGACGATCTCTTTCGGAACTGAGGCGTGCGACCACGAGAGGTGCAGCCCGCCAAGGGTCTCGTCCTGCCTGTATTCGACTACGATGTTGTACTCGGTGTTAGCCGCGAGCGTGACGGTTCCCGAAGACTCCCGCATCCCACCCCCGGCCCAATCGTTGACCAACTGGACGCCGTTCACCCACAGGCGGCAGGCGTCGTCGTACCTCGCGTAGAACGTCCACGCGCCCGCGTGAGGGGGCTTCACCTTCCCCGTGAACCTCGCGGAGAAGGGTGCCGCGGGAACGTCCGGGGCGGGGCTGACGTAATCCCAATCCCTATCCAGATAAGGCTCGTTCCGGGTGTGGGCGAGGGCCGTGAGCGTGCCGTCCGCGTAGTATTGTCCGAGCAGGCCCGTGCCGGCCTCGAAGGGGATTACGCCGGGGCAGCGGGCTTTAAAACCCATCCACGATTGACGCCAGCGGTTAAAGCGCGCGAGCGGCATCCCCTGCCGCTCCGTGGCGATGAACAGCGCGACGAGCGCGTTATTGGCCGAGACGATCTTGGTCGGCAGGCGCACTAGGCTGCTGCCGCTGATCTCGTAATCGTGAACCTTGAGGGCGTTGATGATCCAGAGGATCGGCTCCGGCTCGTCCGTGCCTTCGGAGAGTTCCAGGGGCAGCAGCCACTCGACCCACGAGCGCCCCGCCGGGCGGAAGCCCGGCAGACCCGGTATGAGTTCGGGCGGGCCGGACTCCACGCCGTCGTCCGAGGTGTGGTATTGCCAGTTGCGAGCACCCGCAGAATCGAACTCCGGTATTTCCCTGCCACTGGCGTAGTAGGCTTTTAGCACCCCGCCGCCCTCGCCCTTGCCGAGCAGATCGATGCCGGCGAAGCGGCTGCCGACGCGGCCGAACCACTGGCGCGCGCCGTAGGTGGCCTGCTCGCCGAAGGCGTCTATCAGGCGTGCGTAGCGGCGCATGATCAATACAGGAGCGGCCGGTGATCGAGGGTGTCGTCCGACGGGCGGAAAAAGCCCCCGCCCCGGTAGCCGCCGAAGGATTCAAGGTCGCGCTGCCCCCCACCCGTGTCGCCCCCGACCACGCCCCCGCCGGGGACAACGACCGCGCCGGAGACCTCGGCGGCAACCGGGGCCAGCTCCTCCAAAAAGACGCTCTCGCCGCTCATCACCTTCGACGGGTCTGCGTGGTCGGCGATCAGGGTGAAGCGGGCCTCGCCCTCGTTTACCGTCAGGTGCCGGACGACGAAGTAGCCGATCTCGTCCGTGTGCCACGCGCCCCCGCCCGGCCCCGACACGGCGCGGCTGTACAGGACGGACGCGCCGTCGAGCGGGCTGACGCCGTTCTCGTCCGTCGCGCCGAACAGCCCGTCCGCGTTCTGCAACGTCATGGGGAAGCGCGCCCCGTCCCCCTGCTCGTCATCGGAAAAGATCACCTCCGGCAGCTCGCGCACCTCCGGCCCGTAGGACTGCCCCGCGACCGTCACGGCCACGTCCGAGACGTAAACCGTCGCGCCGCCGTGCAGGGTTATCCTGAACAGGTGCGCCGAGTCGAACCCGCCGGCCGCGAGGGTGGCGTCGTACTCCGGGCTTTGGCCGTCCCTTGGCATCGTTCGCTTCCCCTCTAGACGGGCGCGCGCAGCGCCGATAGCCTCACGCGCGACTCCGAAGTCTCTATGATGACGCGGCGGCCCGCGCCCTGTTCCATCGCTGTCGTCACGATCCTGATCATGCCCTGGTCGTCGATGACGGCTTCGTTGTGTACGGCGATGTGGATGGGCGCGAGGTTGCCCCCAGACGCGCCGGAACCGCCCGCGGCAGGGGCGTGGAAGGCCGGGGCGGAAAACGACGGCGTGGGCGCGGTAAACGTCGGCAATGAAGGCGTCGGGGGCAGCGCAGGCATTGAAGCCGCGGGCGGGATGTTCGCGCCGCCGGAGAGGCCCGTGAGCGTGCCAGAGAGGACGCTGATCGGCACGTCGTAGGTGGCGCGCATGTTCATTCGGTTCGACTCGTCGCGGGCGCGAACCGCGTCGGCCTCCCGCGCCGCCCGTTCAAGCGTCGGCCACAGTGCGGTGTAGTGCGAGCGGGTGGCGATTGCTATTCGCTTCGTCTTGCTGTCACGAATCTGAGAGATTGATTGGTCATATCTACGCATCACCTCGTCAAAGGCGGTGCGCGCATCTCTCAGCCCTAACTGCCCCTGCTGCGCCTGCCTGATCAAATCCCAAATCGCCGCCCCCGTGTCGTTGTTGATCTGTCCGCGCAGGGTCTCGTCGCGGCGGCGGGCTGCGTTGCGGCGCATGATCAAAGACCCCACGACAAGCGCCCCGCCCGCGATGGCGGTAAAGGGGTTTGAGAACAAGGGCGCGAGGAACGATTTTGCGAGGAACGTCGGCGCGGCCGTGAGTCCGATCCCGGCGAGCAGCCCGCCCGCGCCCCCGATCACAGAACCGATCCCGCCGCCTCCGAGTTGCGCGCCGGCCGACGCGGCGAGCAGCGGCAGCATCGCGGCCATCGGCCCCCCCGTGCCGGGCTTCATCCCGAAGCCGATGCCGCGGAACAGATCGCCGAAGCGCATGGTCTGCGTCGCCGCGCTAAAGATTTGGCCGCCGCCGCCTCCGGAAGCTGACACGGGCGGTGCTATGTTCGGCCCGGCGAGTTCGCGGAAGATTGACGCCCCGCCCGACGGGGTGAAGCCGAGGCCCGATCCGGCCGAGCCGTTGAAGAGGGGCGTGCCGCCGGGGCCGGAGCGGCCGAAGATGCCGCCGAGGATGTTGCCGAGGTTGAAGCCACCGCCACTCTGCTGGCCTCCGCCGAGGCCACCCTGCGCGGCGAAGAGTTGGCTGAGCGCGATGCGAGCGAAGCCGGAGATCAGGTCTTTAACTAAGCCGCCGATGACGCCGAGCTTGCTAGTCCACTTATCCAAACCACGATCAATGAAATCAAAGGTGGATTGAATGACGCCGATCCGCGCGTCGGCTATAACCTCTGTCACGCTGCGCTGCGAGGCAAGGAACTCTAAGACGGAAGCGTTCGCGCGGTCGGCGTGGAAGATCGTCTGATCCCCCAACCTGACCTGCGCCCTGATCTGATCCTCTATCGCGTCCACGTCCGCGCGCCGGAGTGCGTTCAACTCTTCTAACAGCACGACCTGCTGGCGCAGCCCCGCATTCGCGCCCATCGTCACCGACTCGTCCTGCAAAGCGGTAAGCCGCTCGATCAACTCGATCTCTTCGTTGCGAACCCGCAAAAGCCTCCGCTGCTCCGAGAGTTGATCGTCTGCGGCCTCGCTTCTCAGATTCCGCAGCCGCCCTTCGGCCCTTTCCAAATCGGCGACGATTTCAAGCCCGCGCTCTAGACGCTCGTTGTCGGCCTCGCGGCGGATCAGTTCTATCTCGTGGATGAAGTTTCGTTGTCTGTCGTGTAACTCCTGTTCGCGGGCCATCTGCCGGTCATACATTTCCTCAACCGCGCGGCCGTAAGTAGTCGTGGTGCGATCCGTCTTAAACAGCGCGTCCGCGCCGGCAACGCCCGCACCCCCAACCAAACCCGCTTCCACCGGCTGTGCGTTCTGGCGGGCGCGGATGTCCAAAGCCCGGTTGACGAACCGCGCCACCGCGTCCGCCGGAATGAGCTGCGAGGTAGCCCCCTCCGGCCGCCCCTCCCGCCGGATGACATCGGGTAGGACTATCTGCCCCTGCGCGTCGCGGACGAGCGTTAGCCCGGCCTCGTCGCGCGAGCGTGTGACGGCGCGGCTGCGGACGTTCGCGCCGAATCTCTGCGAGCGTTGGCCGACGTGGATATGTGGCCCCGTACTCCACGGTTCCCTGCCCGTTGATGGTGTGAACGGAATCCCGCGCTCGCGCAGGTAGTCCATGAATAGCCGCCCCTCCGACGAGGCGGGATTCAAATGCACGTCTGCCGCGTTTCTATGATCCCACCCGCGGCGGTTGTGCAGCGGGGTCTGCCCGGCGCGGTAAGAGAGCATACGTCCGGTCTGACCTTTAAACCACTCAGCGATCTGGCGCATCTCGGAGAGGTTGAAACGATCTTCCTCGTCGCGGATGGCGGGTGCTTTCCTTCCACGCCCCGTCCCGCCGCCCGGTGAAGTCGTGTCTGTCGTGTCGCCGGGCGGGCGGCGGCCCCGCGTGCGGCTGTCGAAGATGTCCCAGCCCATCTCCCCCCCGCCAGTGCCCCCGGCCGCGAACAGCGCGCGGCGGTTCGTCGCCGACCGCGCAATGGTAGCGTTGAGCCGGCCGTAAGCGGCCGTGATGCTGTCGATCTCCGAGCGCATACGCTGCACGTTGGCGGCCCCGCCGAGATCGGCTTCCGGGATGCGTGCGCCTTCGGGGATGGCAGAAACGCCGCTCACCGCGCCGAGCGCGCGGATGGCCGGGTGATCGAGCGCGCCGAGCATCAGGTTGACGCCGCGGATGACGGCGTTAACCTGCGCCTCAACCGCCGCCGTGACGATCCCGGCGATAGAGCCTCCGAAGAGGGCCATCCCGCGCAAGACGACCTCGAAGGCGTTGCCTATCGCCTCGACCGTGTTGATCGTGTTGACCTTCGCCAACTCCCACCCTTTAAGGAGAGTGACGAAGAAGCTCTGCTGATCCTTGTCGGCGTTCTGAATCTCTTTGGTCAGCCGGCGGTATTCGTTCGACTGCAATTCAAGGGACTTTAAGACGACCGGGTTGCGGGTGATGAGGTCGCCGATCTGGCGCAACAGCCCTTCGTAAGCCTGATCGTTCCCGGCCACCGCCCCCGTGTAGCTCTGCATCACCTTGTCCGCGTCGCCGACCTGCGCGGCAGACTCGACGAGCAGCCCGTTGTAGAGGGCTTGGCGGGCCGCCGCGCCCTTCGTCTTGTCCGAGAGGTCTTCGAGGCGGAAGCCCCGCTCCTTGAGGATGACGGACAGGTTTTTCGTGATGCCGGCGTTATCAACTAGGACTGAGTTCTGATTCTTGACGCCCTCGGTCGCGCTGCGGATCGCGTCCCCGTATGAGAGCGCCTGCTGCTTTCCGAAAGCCGACGCATCCGAAAAACGCTCCATGAGCGTGATGGCCTGCGGCAGACTAAACCCCGTGGCGAGTAGGTTCTTGAGGCCGGTGGCGGCTTCACCGACCGAGATGATGCCGCCGCGAACGAAGCGCAGATTTTGGACGGCCCGCCGCGCCTCCTGCTCATCAATGCCCTTAAAGGCCGCGATGGATTCCAGCCCTTTGAAGGCGTTCTGCGTCTCGGCCGAGATGCGCGCGGCCTCGGCCGGTATCTGCCGGAGTTCGGAGATGAACGATCCGACAGCGCGGGCGGCGAGGCTGCCGAGGAAGTTCGCCCCGAATAGTTGCTTGAAGGTGACACTAATGCCGAGCGCGTTTCTGTCGGCGGCCTGTTTCTCCCGATCCAGCGAGCGGATAATCTCGTTGGCCGACTGCCGGGCGTAGCGCACCCGCGCGTCGTTGAGCACCTTATTGCTGCGCTCCATCAGGCGCTCTTGAGTCTCGCCCTGCCTGCGCGTCTGCTCCCTGATCCGCTGGACTTCCCTTTCGGCCTTGTCGGTGGAACTGACGCGCGAGCGGTTGGCCGCCTCCGTTGACTTGGAAATGTTCGCGGCCATCTGCGCGGTGGCGCGATCAACGTCCTTCTGCCCCCGCAACACCTCGCCGGTTTGCAGGTTCAGAACGATGTCAACGCTATATCTCTTTCCGTCGGCCACGTTCTTACGCCTTCTTCGTCCAGCCTTCTATGAACGCCTTCATCATCGCGCCCGTCTCTGCCATGTGAACCGCGAGCGCGTGTCTGTGTTCCTGCTCCCGCTTCTCCCACGCCAAGATCAATTCCCTCTCTTCGGATAGCACGTCCTTCGGATCGGAGGGGAAGCCGCACCGCCTTTCTAAGATCAGCCGCTCGACGCGGTCGCAAAATTCCGCCTCCATCTCCCGATCAACTTCGGGCGCGGCGGCCGGCCCGCGCGGACATTTGTGGCAGCCGAACTGCCCTTCGCGCCGGAGCTTCTCCTGCTGCTCCTCTGCCGTTTTTTTCAAGTCCTGACACTCGTTCGTGCCGGGACAGTCTTGAGCGCCCGTGGTGTTGTACTGGCGATCCACTCGGAAAGCCACGGCCCCCACGAGCGCAGCTAGTTTTTTCTTACGGCCCTCAACTGCCGCGTGACGTGCGCCGTGACGACCGGAGCTTTGTGGTGCGCCGGCACGACACCGCCCCGGTAGCCGCGCGCCCCGATCTTGAGCCGGTCGTAGAGCGCGGCCAGATCGAAGATCAGGACGTCCTGTTTGAGCGTGCCGCCGCTGGCGACCTTGGCGAACAGCGCCAGGAACTCGTTTGCGACCTTCGCATCCGCCTTCTTCAAGGTGTGGCGCGTCACCACCTCGCGGCCGTTGGAGAGGCAGCGCAGGCGCGTTCCGGCCAACCCCAAGGACTTCCACGAGACCTTGCCGCCCGCCTTCTCGTCTTCGAGGGTTTGCGTGTAGAGGATCGCGGAGTCAACGCAGTTGCGCTTCTCGTGCGCGCCGATCAGCATCTTCCAGTCGTCGGGCTTCTCGTCTTCGTCGCCCAAACCCTCGATGTCCGTCACCACGGCGTCGAACAGCCATTCGGCGGCGGCGAGCTGCGCCTCCTCGCGCGCGAGCACGGCCCCCTCGTCCGTTTCCGTCTCACGGACTTGGCTCAGGCGGCGGACGTATTCGCGGAGGTGGTGATCGAAGGATTTCCCCTTGGCGCACGGCTCGAAGACCAACGTGACGGACACCGCGCCGTCTTCCGTGGCGAGGATGGCGGGGATGCGCTGGCGCTCCGTGGCGTCGTATTCGGCCGGGGCTTCCGACTCGGACTCATCCGAGACTTCGTCGGCCAGTTCTAGGGGTTCGGGTGGAGGTGGGGGCTGTGTTTCGAGAGGGGGAAGATCGAGTAGTTCCGTACTCATGCTGGCCGCTCCTAGCTTGAGGCAGCAGGCGCGGCAAAAACGAAAAGCCGCAACCTGAACCTTCAAAGGTCAAGTTGCGACTTACAGCACAGCTAAGAGGTCGCCCCGCGGTAAGGCACAGCCAAGAGCGCGGTAGTGCTATACTAACACAACTAGAACGCGGCGGCGGCGTTATTTTGATCCAAGCTCAAAGAATTTTGCCCTCCCCTGATCTCCACTGGCACATTCCAGATCGCAAAGCCCCGCCGCGTACCCGACATGCCGTAAACCCAATAACGCCCCGGCGGCACGTCCGCAAACTGCGCGCGGCCTTGAAAGTCTGTGGTCACAGAGAATTTGGTGTGTGTTCTGACGGCAAATTCGGCAGCTTCAATCTGTGCGTCGCGTGAGGTGGGGTAGCGCGACCTGATCGCGTAAGTTGATAGCACGCCGATCCCGCCGTCGGCGCGTAGGCCGGCTGCACTCATCAACTTCTCGGCATCTTCGTCTAACAGGTGGAACTCAGTACGGGCGACGGGTTGGTTCCCGCCCATCTTGTAGATGATGCCGGCCTCTATCAAGAGCGTGCCGGAGGTAGGCTGCGCGGCCGTTGTGGGTGCTAGAACTGCGGGCCTGTCACCGAAGGAAATCGCCTCTATGTTTTCAAGAGGCAGTGCGAGCGGGCTGCCGGCGACTTCAAGATGCAAAGTCTTCGCGTCGGCGCGAGAGAACGTGCCCGTGACAGTCTCGCCGCCTTTCAACGCGACGGTTACTTTGTGCGACGGCGCGGGTTGTTCGGCTACTTGAGGTTGGGGGCGGGACGGCACACGGCCGCGGGGCTGGCCCTGCGCGAAACTGTGAATAGAGAGAACGGTTGTGAAAGCCGCGGCGAGTAGATATTTCATGGCGCGAGGTTACTCCTGATCTGATTCCGATGCTGACTCCGAGGATGGCAACTCCTTTTTCCCGGCTGCGCGCTCATAGAACGCAAGTAAACGCTTCATCTTGTCACCGTATTTGTAGATGTCGTTTAGAGAATCAATCGGTATCCGCTCCTCTTTCTTATTCTCATCGAAGATGCCAATCTGCTTGCGCGCCCGGTTGAAATGCAGGCGGGCTATCGGCTTGCGGTTGTTGTCGTCTAAGAGGATGCCCATGTAACTCTGCGTGTCGCGGTGGGCGATCCTGTCAGGATCGACCTGCTCGCGCAAGATCGACTTGACGATGTAAAAGCCCTCCAACTCCTCCTCAGTGGTTACTACCAGCCCCCCGGCCTCTTCTGACTCTAGATCGTCCGAGACAGTCGGCGCGGCGTGTCCTGACATCGCAGACTTGAGCCTATAATCGATGCGTTCGTTGATGAGCTGATGGAAGCTCCGCGCCGTGATCTGTGCGAAGTATTCCCGCCGTCCTTGGGTTAGCGCGCCGTTGAACACCTTAGAGGCGCAGAACTTCACGAATTCGTCTGAGGGGTGCTCAAGTTGTTCGGCCAGCAGCCGCTTGATCTCGCGCGTGTACTTGAGATCGCCTGCCGTGGTCATCATCTCGTCCAAGTTGAAGGCGGGCTTGGTCAGCTTCTTTAACTCGCCAACGACCGTCTCGTTCAGGTCAAGCATATCGACCTCAAGGAATGGCTTCTCGTCCATCTTGTTCGGGGCTTCCAGATCGGTGAAGAAGCGGTACACCACGCCGTTCGTGAGCACCCCGATCTTGGCCTCGGTCGTCGCGAAGTAGCGGAACAGTTGTGAGGCGTGTTTGATATTGAGGTCTGCGCCACAATGCTTGACCTCGAATAGCATTATGATTTGACCCTCTTTTTTAATCGCATAATCGACCTTCTCGCCTTTCTTGATGCCCACGTCCGCGATGAACTCCGGCACGACTTCCGTGGGGTCGAAGATGTCGTAGCCGAGAATCTGGATGAAGGGCATGACGAGGGCGTTCTTGGTCGCCTCTTCCGTCTGTAGCAGATCGCACAGCGCGGGAACTTTCGCGGCCAACGCTTTGAGGTGATCGATGAAGTCCATCTTGTCCGCCTATCGTGAGTGAGATCGGAACGAGCCGGGGCGTGGATGCTACCAGATCGTGCTATAATCCTGCAAAAGAAATGCTCCCGCGCCGTGCCACCGGCCGAGAGCGTGGACGAACCGATTCCGGGTTAAAGAAGATCGATCCGACGATGGATAGCTTATCACAACCCATCACTGCACACCCTTCCCCTCTAACAGCGGCAAACTGTGAACAATGCGGGAAACCCTTCAAACCGCAGCCGCGTGGTAAGACTCGCGCACCCGCGCGCTTCTGCTCGCGGGCTTGTTACTACGCCGCAACGCCTCGCAGCCGCGAGATAAAAACTTGCCTAAAGTGCCAAGGGGAGTTTGAAGTTAAACAGAGTCATGCCGAACGAAGGCGTTACTGCTCCTATGCATGCATGGGGGCGGCCTACAAAGAACAAACTGGCGCGGCTAACCACAACTTTAGAGGCCGCAAGCAGGAATACACTTGCGCGGCCTGCGGAGAGGTGTTCCAAAGCTATCCGTCCAGAAGTAAGAACCTTCGATTCTGTAGCCGTGAGTGCAGGGGGGCGGGAATAACTCTCACCTGTCAAGGCTGCGGCGTCATATACCGCAAGCCGCCCTCACGATCCGGTTCGCGCTATTGTAGTCAAACTTGCAAGCATAAGTTCGCGCGCACCAGTGCACCCTCTACCCCTCGAACAAAAGCCTGCGCACGTTGCGGAAAGTGCTTTCACGTTCCGCCCTCAGAATTTGCTAAGACTAAGTTTTGTTCTCACGCCTGCGCCTACCCACCCCGAACTATAAATTGTGAAACGTGCGGTAAGTTAATCAATCGGCCACGCCTCGCTCAAAGGTATTGCAATCGGGCTTGCGTGCCGATCCGAAGTTTTGAGCGACCCTGCGATAGATGTGGGGAGTCATTTTTAGTGGAACCTTCGCAAGCTAATACTGCTCGGTTTTGTAGTCGAGATTGCCAAAACCAACGAATATTAAAAGACTGTGCCTTTTGCGGGGCGATTATGGAAGTTGTTCCGACACGAGCTGATGTGCAGAGATTTTGCGATCTGAAATGCTATGCCAAATGGCAAAGCGTTTATAAAGTTGGCGAGAACAGCCCCTCTTGGACTGGCGGGAAGCGGGCTGCTTGGGCTAGAAGCCGCGTGCGACGTGGCGCGGCTATAAAGGCAACAATCACTGAGAACATCAGTCGCACCCATGTGATATTAACTTACGGACACCACTGTTACATTTGCAATCGCGCCCTTACGCGAAGGGAAATATCAATTGATCATGTAATCCCCCTATCTCGCGGGGGTAGCCACACCTTAGATAATCTTCGGGTATGCTGTAAGTCATGCAATTCTCGAAAGTACAATAGGTTACTCTCTGAGTTCGTCTCCCTACTCCCACTCGACTACTTCGCCCGCCGCGTCACCTCTTAGGCTCGACCGTGCACTCGGCGGCGATGTCGGCAATGGGCGGAAGCTCGTAGCCCGGTTGGGGCGTCAGTACCCACTTCACTTCAACGACTCGGCCCTTGCCGTGCTTCTGTAGCATGTAGTGGCTGACTGCTTCCATGAGTTCGTTAGAGTCTAGGGTGAACACTTCCACTGCGTGCCCCCCTTCGTGCCCGTTGCCACTTTCGCTCATGGCGCACAGGATAATTCTACCCAAACGGAAAGGGCAAGGGGCGGGCTACGCGAGGCGTCACAGCGGCCCCGCGTACTGCCGCATCAGCACGGGGAAATTATGCCGGTTGTACCCCTGCCTCTCGACTTCAAACCTCTTCTGATCAAACCTCACTTTATGCCATGTCTCGTCAACCGGGTCGAAAAGGAAAAAGGGTAAATGTAGCCTGTGGTGGGCGCGGAATGCATTGAACTCTTCCCAATCAATCAGACTGCGGTTGACGGGCGCGGCTTCAAACCCGACAACGGCCGAGGAGTTTTTATACCTCACATTCGCCGTCACGCCGTCCTCGGCCAAGCTGACTAAAGCCGCCTCTTCATCGATCCTCTTGAAGCCCCAATTTAAAATTGTCGGAAACGTTCCGTAAACCGTGAGCGGGGCCGTGTCCTCTGCCGACCCCGCGTCCGTCGCCGTCACAGTCACCTGCCTGAACTCGTTCGCCACTTCGAGGTAAACGACCGTGAGGAAGTCCGTGCCGTTATAGACCGTGCGGGGGCTGTCGTCGGAGAGCAGCGTGCCGGAGTTGGCCGACCACACGGCGGGCACGTCCGAGGTGAACTGCGGGATCGGAATCTCGCCGTAGCGATGAATACTCTTGTTGGCGGTGATGTTCGGCATCTTAAAAAACAGGGGCAGGGCACGTCCGGCCCCGCCCCGTTAAATCAACCTCACACGAAAGACAGTTTTACGGCGTGTCGGCCTTCGGGCGGCGGGGCGTTTTGGCGGGCTGCGGGGTGGGCGGTGAAGAACTTTCGCCGCTCGTCCTGGCATCGGCCAAAGGCGGCTCTGCGGAAGTGCCAGCCGTGGCGTCCGCAGTCGCGCTGGCGTCGGCCGTCCCGCCGTCTGCGGCTTCACCCGATGCCGACCCTTCGCCCGCCTCTTCGGCTTCGGGCGCGGGCATGATGACCACGCCCCCCTCGCCGGCCGTGACGCGGAACGTAGCAGGCATATTTGCGGCAGCGTCGGCCGTCGTGGCTTCCGCCCGCGCCCGCCTCTCCCTGTCCCGCTTGCGGTCGGCACGCGCCTCGGCCTCGCGCAAGTCGTGCAGGGTGACGCCTTCGGCGACTTCGATCTCGCGCGCCGGGCGGCGGCCCGCCTCCCTCCGCACCCGCGCCAGATGGTCGGCGCTAACGGTGAACTCTTTCGGCGCGACTTCCCTCTCCACCTCTTTGGACATCAGCACACCCCTTTAGTTGAAGGTCACGCCGCCGTCGTTGCGGACGCGGAACAGGAAGCGCCGGCCCGTGACGGGGTCGGGCTTGACGAAGAAATCGAGGTTGAGCGTGGCGAAGCCGTTGAAGTTGCCGCGGCCGATGGTGCGGAGCTGCACTAGCGGCGCGACGACCTCGAGCTCGTGGTAGTGAGTCGCCGTGATCTTGTCGCCCCGGAACAAATAGGTGAGGTTCGCCAGGGGCGTGCGGTTCAGTATGTAGCTGAGTTCATCGAAGTCGGTGTCGTCGCCGTAAATCTGGATTCCCGCCTCGAATCCGCGCGGCCCGCGGTTGGCGTACTTCGAGATCGTCCCCGTCGCGTAGTCGTTGTCGGCGAAAGGCGTGTCGCCGGGCAGGGTCGGCACGTCTATGTTGTTCGTGAAGTAAGCCCGGCCTGAGATCAGCCGTCCGGTCGCGGCGTAGTCGCGCGGAACGCCGTCGTTGAAGGTCACGCGACAGCCCGCCGGGTGCATGTACTCGTATTCTTCGGCTTCGGGCATCGTGAAGCCGCCGACGATGTCGCCCAGGGGTACGAAGCCCCCAAGGTTGATCAACTCGGACTCGAAGCGCACGGGGTCGCCGCCCGAAAAGATCAGCCCGAAGGAGTTGACGAGCATGGAGGGCCAGAGGAAGCGGCGGCCCCCGTCCTCCGAAACCATCGTCGTGGCGACCGGCGTAGTGCCTTCGGACTTCTTCTGCATCCCGGCCGAGGCGTCCCACACGGCCCCGGCGGAGACCACCGCGTTCGTCACCGTGCCGCCCGCGCCGCGCAGTAGCAGCCGGGCCGCCATCTGTGTGTTCGCCTTGCCGCTAACGGGGATGCGAAAAGGGGGCCAACGGTGGAGGCGCAGTTCCGTCCCGGCCCTGTCCTCATCGCCCGCGCCGATCTGATCGGAGTCGTCGATGTATTCGGGGGTGGGGACGGGGAAAGGCGCGTTGTCCATCCGCGCGCCGAGGAAGTCGGCGTCGTCCCTGGAGTAGGTAGCGAGGTCGGTTTGCCGATCTTCGGAGATCGCCACGGTCACTGTGGTGTCTAGGTATTTATCGCCCATCCTGATCTCCTCACTTCATCCCGTGTGCAACGGGTGCAGCCCGACCACCAGTTCGCCGCGCCCCCGGTGGATGACGCTCTCTCCCATGCGCCCCAACGCGACCCTCATGTGCAAGTTGTAGTGGCGACCGATCTTCCCTATCCCGGTGAAATCGGGGTCTGAGGCCAGCGCCCACTGCACCCGCATGATTTCATCTCTCAGCCGCGCCTCCGATCCGCCCCCCTCGCCGTAGTCGTGCGAATAAAAGACCTGCACCTGATAGGTGAGTTTGGTCTGGAGGTCGTGAACGCCCGTATCCTTCTCCGGCTCGGCCCCGGCGAACGTGACGACCCACGCGTGGATGCGCTTGTCGTCGTTCTCGTCCTTGTCGGCGTCCGAGAGGAGCGAGGCCGCCCACCGCGCCTCGTCCAAGTTCACCGGGTCTTGCGTGAGCACCTTCGCCAGAACCACGTCCGGCGCTTCCCCCTCACCTTCGACCGTGACGGCCGCCTCGATGATCTCGGCGATGCGCCCTTGCACGTCCGCCGCGAGTTTGGGGTATGCGTCGGCGTCGAACGGCATCAGCCCTCAACCTTCTGCCCGGCCCCGTCCAAGGCGGCCCGTATGTCGGGGTCGGCCTTCCGCAAGCCTTCCTCGGCCGCGCGCCGGCCGACGTAGTCGTAGTTGCCGCCGCGCCCGCGCTTGATCCAGCCTGAGTAGTGCACGCTATCAATGGTTGCCGTCGCCCCGTCGCCCGTCACGGTAAACTCGGCCAGCCCTACGGATTCCAGATATGTGCCCGTGCGGATGACGCGCAAATCACGGATTCCGCCCTGCCACCCGTGCTCGACCGCCGGGACAACCTCATCGCGCAGCCACGCCGGGCTGAAAGCGGCGAGGATGTCCGGGCCGATGCGATCCGTGTTCTGGGTAATCTGGCTCACGGTTCAGGTTCGGGGTCGGGCGGGAAGTGGCGCTTACCCGTCGGCAAGACAAACGCGCGATAAAACTGCTCGTCTGCCGCCGGCCGCGTTGAATCGTCCTGCACGGCGAGCAGTTGGTTGTTCCACACGCCGTCGTCTGAGTTTGTGATGAGCAGGTACGCCACCTCGGCGAGGCCATCGGCGAGGCCAGCGATCTCGATGTACGCGCCGGGGGCGACCCGGTTGGCGTGCGGCGGGCCGAAACCCGACGCCAGCGTGTCAATGATCGTCTTGTCGGATTTCAGGAGGTGTAGCCGCGCGTCCTCACCTAACAGCACCTTCCGTTCGGCGTCGAAGCCGCGCGCGTAAGCCTTCGAGATTTGCGCTACCGCACTCAAAAGTAAGTCACCGCCGGCACGCTGTAAGACCCGCGCGCGTCGCCGACGACTTCCGCGCCAACCGCCCCGGTCAGGCCGTAGCGGGTGCGGACGCGGTAGCGGACTTCGGCGCGCAGATCGGAGGCTTTCATCTTCACCTTGCCGTCAAGGTCGGCGTGGTTGCCCCGCACGTCCGCGTTCCATTCCTCAATGTCCGCGAGCGTGGCCGCCCACTTCGCGTCTGCCTCCCCTTGCGTCGCCCCGCCCGAAATCAGCCCGGCGACGAGGGAATAGGAGTTCTCCCCCATCACCTCGCGGGCGAGTTCGATCTGGGCCGGGGTCAGCGTCTGTGTGGGCGTGGGCACGGGCTACCCCTTCACTTCTGCCTTCTTTGCGGCCTTCTTCGTCGCGCTGTTGTTCGCCTCTTCGTGGGCCTCGCCAGCCGCCTCGAACTCCCCTTCCCGGCCCTTAGCCCCGTAGGGGGCGACGCCGAAGCCGGTGATTGCCCCGCGCTCCGCGAGGCGGTCGCGCTGCGCCTTCGGCAGCTTCGAGACCTCGTCCTCGTCCGTCAGCGTGCGGGGCCGCCCCGTGATCCGGCCCTGTTCGTTTCGGACGGCGGGGACTCGCACCCCGCGCGTTACTTCTCTAGGGTCTTTCGGCATGACTCCTCCCGTTACACGCCTGCGTCAATGACCCAAACCCGCTGCTCGTCGGGGATGGGCATGGCGTTCAGTTGCGCCTCGATCCGAAGCTCGCGGCCCGTGATCTCCTCGTCGTAGAAGACCGTCACGCCCCGCGTGTCGATGCCGGCCTGCGGGAACTGGCGAACCAAGTCGTAGGCGCGCAGCACGGGGACGAAGGCCGATGAGCCGATCCGGTTGTCCGCAGGCACGAAGGCGACGTTGCCGGCCTCAAACACCTTCGTCGAAGAGGTGGCCGTGCCGCCGTCCGTCGGCAGATCGACCGTGTCCTCGATGACGATGAACTCGAAGGGCGCACCGAGGTCGTCCTGCACGCGCTCGGCCAACTGCGCCCGCGTCATCTGCACGCCGTTGGCGAGGTCGGGCGCGTCGGCTTGGATCGCGCGCAGCGTGGCGAGGCGCAGCGCGACGCCGCGGCCCGCGCCGACCGCTTCGAGGCCGTCCTCGTACCACGCGACCAGCTCGTCGTAGGCATTCACCCCGGCGTCGTCCCAGGCGGTCAAGGCCGTCGTGATGCGCGACGAGTCGATGCCGAACGAGGCGGCGAAGGTCTCGCCCGTCTGCGGGTGGCGCTGGGTGATTGAGCCGTTCAGCCACGCCTCGAACATGTCGAGTTCCAGCCGTCGGTAGTCCCCCAAGGCCATCTGATCGACGCGAGAGGGGATGTCAACGGCCATCTCGCCCGCGACCAAAGCCTGATCGCCGTTGAAGCGCATCATCAGCTTCTGCATCTCCTCCTCGCCGATCAGGTCGTACATCTCAATCGGCACGATCTTGATCTGCCGGCGGGGCGGGATGCGCTTCGGGAGCAGTCGGCCGCGCTGGTTCCACTCGCGGCGGTCAGCCACGGGGCGGAAGTCGAGCGTCGTCACGTCGTCCAAGGTCGTCGAGTTCACGTCCCGGCGGGGCATGAACCCGTTCCAGTAGAGCCGCCCCTGATCGGTGACGCTCTGCGCCTGAGCGCGCACCGTCAGCACGGCCGGGGACAGGTCTTCGATCTCCTCAATCCATGTCTTCGGCATGGCCTTATCTCCTCGGTAGCCCGGCCTAGGTGCGGGTCAGGTGAATCTTCGAACCGGCTGCGTCGAAGGCGTCGATCTCGTCGGCCGTCAGAGGGCGCCCCAGGTTGTCCTCGATCACGTCGCGGTGCGCCGTCCCGATTGTCCCGACCGTGACGGGGAACGTGCCGGCGTTGGCGGCGAGCGAATCGTTGGTCGGGCCGTCGGCGACAATCTTGACGGCCTCCAGGTTGACGCCGTAGAGCACGTCCCCCGCGCCCACCGTGTCGCCCGTCTTCTGGAAGGGCACGCCCGGCTTGAGCCGGCCGTCGGCGTCCACCTCGCCCGTGGTCAGATCGGAGATGTCCACGAAGACAACGTCCGTGGCGAGGACTTCCAGCATCGGGTAGCCGTACTGCGTGTCCTCCGCCTGCAACTCCGTGATTTGGATCGGCATCGGTCTCTACTCCTCTTTTCAGGCCGCGGCCTGTCGCTTGAAGACGGGGTTCATGTCGTCAGCCTGCTTGCCCTGATCGGCCTTCGCCGCTTCGCGCGTGCGCTTGAAAACGTCAGCCGGAGGCGCACCGCCCCCCGGCGTCGAACCCGGAACCCTCACCCCGCCCCGCTGCTCCGACGAGAGCGCCGGCAGCAGATCGGACAGCTCCGGCGTGGACTTCACCACATCCGCGAAGGGCCGCTCGACAAAGCTGTTGTCGCCCTGTTTAACCTTGGCGACGACCTCTTTCTTCCCGTCTTTGCCGTCGCGGACTTCAAGGGTCGAGAAGTCGTAAACTTTGGTCGCCAGCCGGGCGGTCTTTTCCTTGTCCCACCCCATCACCGCGCCGACCGAGTGCGCGTGCGCGGCGGCCTCTGCCGCTTCGGCCGTGGTCTTGTAGTTGTCGCGCTCGGTCTTCAAGGTGTTGAAGTCTTCGGGCTTCGTGATGCCCGCCGCCTTGACCGCCACGGCGAGATCGTGATCTGCCTTGGGGACGGCGACGTGGCCGTGCGGGATGACCTTGGCGGCGGCGAGCGCGCCCTTCGCCTCGTCACGCTCCCGCTCTGCGGTCTGCTTCTCCGTGACGAGCTGGCGGTTGTTCGAGAGGACGGGATGATCGTCCGAGAGTTCGGGGACGTAGCGGCCCCCGACGAGTTTGTAGTGCTCGCGCAGTGCCTCCGGCACGTCGTCGAGCTTGTCGTAGATTTTCAGCATCGGTCTCCGCCTGTTGCTGCTCCCGCGCTCCGGCGAGGTTGGCTGGAAAAAGAAAAAGCCCGCGCTCGAAAGCGACGGGCTGTAAGGCCAAGTCACTAACAAACGCGGGCGGGATGTGAATCCAAACCCTTATGCTTTTATCAAATCACAGAGGTCGTCGAGTTCGTCTTGCAGGGTGTTGAACCGACGGCGCAGATCAAGGATGCGCGCCTTGACTTCCGGCGGAATGTTAGCACACTTTTCGCGGTCTGCGGGCGTGCCAGGGAATTTTTTTTCGCCCGCCTTGACCACCCTAATCGGCTGTCGGTGTGCGCTCACGGCTTCACAGAACATCCTTCGAGGGTTCGGGTACGATCTCTAAACCGATGCCCTCGATCTCGATCTTGGCGGTAGTCAACGATTCTTCCTGATTAAACGTCCACTCGATTGACAACACGCCCTCCACCTCGCCGCCCCCGTCCGCGACGAGTTTCGTACCCTTGCGCGTGCCGTCAGAGATGATCTGAAGTTTCACGCTATCGCCCCCTCGCCCCCTCGCCCGTGCGGTCGTCAACCGGGGGCGGCGGCACTACCCTCACCGCTTCCCCCTCCTTCGCGATCCTCTTCAGTTCGGCAGATTTAAGGGGATCAACCCACTTCTCTCTAGCACGGTCGGGATACAAGTAGATGAATCGGATGATTCTCAACGTGCGCTTTTCTATTTGCCGCGCGCGTTCTCTTGAAACGCCAAGAACCTCTCCGACTTCGCGCAGGGTTTTACCGCCCATGCGCAGTGAATAAACCACTCGTAGCGGCTTTGCCTCATAAGCCCTTTTTGCCTCATAAGTCGGCGGGCTGCCTCAAAAGTCACGCCGCAGCCTTTCCGCTTCGTCGCCTCTTAGGTTCAGGGAAAGGCACTCCGCTATCCCTGAAATGCTCGAAAGAGCGGACGGACTTTTTGAGCGCGGCGATCTGCCTCTTGGCTTCCGCGATAGCCTCATCCCACTTGCTTAAATTTTTTTCCCCCGATTTGCTTAAAGTTGTGGACGCAGTTGTATTTTTCATGTATGCTCCTTCCGTTGGAGGTGGTTATGAGCAGCGACTACTGGAAAGAAGTTCTGACGACCGCAAAGGTAAGACTCTCCGAGTTGCGCGCGAGGCGCGACGAACTCGACGCGGAGCGTGAGGAAGTCAACCTCGAAATAGTGCAGTTGGAGCAGGTCGTGACGAACCTCTCGCCGCTGGTGGCTGAGCGCGCGCAAAGCCCGCTGATCTACAGCCTCATGTCCCCGCTTCCTACGAACCTCGCCGATGCCTGCCGTGAAGTTCTCAGGCAAGTCAAAAAGTACATGACCCCGATTGAGATTCGGAACACGCTTGCCGCAAGCGGGTATGACCTTAGCCAGCACAACAACCCGCTCGCGAGCATCCACGGCATTCTTAAGCGGTTGGCGGAGAGCGGCGAGGTCGAGGCACTCACACACGATCTCAAAGGTACTATGTATAGCTGGAAGAGTACGGGCGGCGTTCGCGTCCCCGGCTCGACCCCCAGTTCGGGTACGCCCTACGACTTGCTGCCGCAGCGTCCCGCGAAGCCCGGACACCGCGCAGACCCGCCTCCCGCCGAAGGGCGAGGGCCTCTGAGGCGTCTGCCGCTGCCGCCTAAAGATAAAGAGGGGAAGAAAAGGGAATGATGAGGAATTAGTTAACGGGGGTCTGGGTGAGTGGTTTAAACCACTGGTCTGAGAAGCCAGCGACGGTGCTACCACACCGTCCGTCCGTTCAAATCGGACGACCCCCGCCAACTTAGCAGCCACGGCGGAAGCGGTAACTTCCGCCGTGGCATTCAACCACACAGCCGAAGCTATGCGGCCTAAGCATCCGAAATTATAGCTTGACGCTGTGTGTTCACCAAGTGAGGAACACACGCCATGTCCATCCGCGAACAGAAGGCCCGCCAGATCATCGAGCGCGCCAACATCACCCGCAACGGCAACCTCTGGCTTGTCCCTTCCCAGTCGGGACGCGGACGCTACAAAGTTGACGCTGAGAAGCGAAGCTGCTCCTGCCCTGACTACGACTTTCGCCGCCAGCCCTGCAAGCACATCTTCGCCGTCGAGTTGATCGTCAAGCGCGGTACGATTGAAGATGTTAAATACGGAAAGACTTGGAAGCATGTTGACTAGGCGGCCTGCTGCGCGCCCCTCTTCTCACCCGCCGCCGAACTGTCCGGCCTTTCGGAACTGTCGGGCGCGGCCGGCGTCCCCGTAAGCTGACTCATCCTGACTCGCGCCGCTTCAATCAGTGTGTTTTCTTGATCGGTGTCCTCTACGCCCGTGGCGCGCTGCACCCGCTCTTTAGACCAGACCCCCTTCTCCCACAGCGAGACGTACATCGTGACCTCTTCGGGCGTGACAGGCCCCGTGTCTATCCGGCAGTCGGCGTTGGCGCGCAGGGAGTCGAACCGTCCCGGCTGGCCTGAGAGCGTGGCGGCCATCGCCAGCACGGTTTCGAGCGCCCACCGGCACGCGGCGTCCACCTCGCCCTTCGTCGGGTTCAGGGAGAGGGCGAAGCCCCCGCGCGCCTGAACCCTTGAAACGCCCGTGGCCTGCGCGTCCCCCGCAATCAGCGTGTGAACCTGCTTGGACTCTTCGAGTATGTCCCGGTAGTCGGCCCGCTCGCTCCCGATGAACACGTCCACAGGCGACGGCTCACTCCGCTCGATGTAGGGCTGCTCGACGTGCTCCTTGCCTTCCCCGTCAGTCCACCTGAACCCCGTCCACGCATTGATGACGGGCGGGCCGCGCTTGATCGGGTCGGGCACGAATTTCTGTGAGCCGTCCGGTTGGGTTACGATCTTGCCGGGCAGATCGACGTTCAGGAGCGTCGTCTCGGCGAAGCCGGCGGTGTTGAGGTTGTGCCCCCTTAAGGTCTTGGCCTTGTTGAGCTGCTTGTTGCTCTGGACGATCTGCGGCGTGATGAAGGGCTTGCGCCGCATCTCGTAGATGAGCAGACGCCCGCCCAGGTCGAACGTGGCCGGCTCCGCGTCGGCCTCCCGCCGGGGCGTGGCGGAGAAAATCGACTGGTAGCTCGATTGTGGCGTGTACGGAACGGCCGGGTTGTTCTCATCCCTCAATACCTTCCAGACGGTCTCCTTCGCGTCGTTCAGGTAAGTTATCTCTGCGACTTCCTCCTCGCCGTCTTTGACCGCGAACACCCCGGCCTGGCGTCGGCTGTACGGGTCGGTCAGCACCGTGGCCTGATCGTAGGGCAGGGCCTCGACGAAGATTTTCTCTAAGGACTCTTCCAGCGGGGCGGTAGGGATCATCCCATTTTCCCCGACCTCTGCCGGCGGAATGAAGAGGCGCATCGGTGCGCGGGTCGTCTTGAGCAGCGTCTCGGTCGCGTCCTGAAAGACCTTCAGCATCCGCCGCTCGTTCCACCACACGGTCAGCGCGGCCTGCGCCTCCCGGATTAGGGCCTGCTCCTTTTCGTTCGGCTTCTCGTCCTCCGTGAGTTCGCGCCCGTCTAGGATTTCACCTTTCTTCGCCAGCGGCCTGCGGACGGTCAATGCCCACTCGATCTCGCGGCTCACCACCCCGTCGCGGTGGCCGTCCGTGATGTCGCGCACGGCGTTCTTGCTGGCGAACTCCTTTTCGACCTTGTCGTAAGACGCCGGGTTGTTGCGGTCGCCGTCGGCCGGCTGCGGCCCCGTCCAGAATCGGCCTTTGTCGAAGTGCTCGCCGTCGTAGAAGAGGAGGTTGTCGGCCGCGCCCCACTTGTCGGCCTCTTTCTTGGCCCCCGTGACGGCCTCGGCTATCTGGCGGCGGGTCAACGTGTCGAATTGGATTCTCATCCCGAATGCACCCCGCTGAATGACTTGGTGATCTGCGGCTCGCGCGGCAGACTCAGCCACTCCGTGCCGTACCGCCCGCCGTCAATGGCGTGGTTGTCGAAGTCAATCACCTCGTCCAAAATCTGCCCGGTTTTCTTATCCTTTTTCCAACTGTAACGCTTGGCCTCTCGCAATAGGTTTGCGCTGCCTTCGTGGATTCGGAGCGGCCTCGACTTCACGCGATCAATACTGGCCTTGACAGAACCCGGCCCTTTATACGCGCCCACGATCTTGAAGCCCGCGCGCCGTATCTCTTCAATGGTTTTCGGCTCAGCCGAGTCTGCGACGATGTATGAGGTTGCGAGTTCGGGGATTTCCTTCAACTTCTCTATCAGATCGGCTGTGGTTAATTTTGTTTGGTATAGCATCTCACGCCAGTACAACTCGGCGTCATACAGCCGCGTTTCCGTTAGCGCGGTCGGCTCGTTGTAGCCGAAGTCCAAGCCGTAGGCGGCTGCACCCTTGCCATGGGGGTAGGCGGCATCCGTGACGGTTTTCCAGTGGGTGAAGACCCGCGTAGAACCCGAACCTATCTCTCCGAGTCCGTAAACCTTCCAGTAATCCTCGTCCACGTCGCGCAGCCTTTCGATCTCAGAGACAAGCGACTCCTCAAGAAACGGGTTGTCTCTGTAGGTGGTCACACACAGTTCGCTGTCGTCGCGCATTTCCACCTGATCGTAAATCCAAGAGAACGGGTCAGACGGGTTGTAGTCTAAGACGATCTTGTCGGTCGTTCTGAGGGCCAACTGCCGGAATGACTCAAGCTCATTCTCGTTGGCCTCGTTCAAGAACAAGACGTTGCGCTTGCGCCCCCTCACCCGCTCTGCCTGATCCACTCCGATGAACTCGAAGAGGTTGGAGCCTAACTGATACTCGTTATTGCTTTTGTTGTGGCTCGACTCCCGGTATAAATCCAGACGGTTTAGAATCTCGAAGAAGTCGCGCATGGCGGACGCGCGGAGGGCAGGCAGAGTGTTTCGCGCGACCGTGCAGACTTCCCCCTGCGCGAGTCGCGCCCACACGAGAATGAGAAACAATAGGACGTTGTAGGTCTTCCCCGAACGAGTGCCGCCGCGCAAAGATGTGATTCGCGCGCGGGACTTGTTCAAGACGCGGAAGACCTTATTCGTCCGAATCTCCATTCGAGTCAACAATCCTCACGGTGATATTCCTGAACAGGTCTGCGCCGTCCTTGCCGGTGTGTTCGTGCCTTTCCGACCACTCGCCCAACTCCTGCGCCGCCTGCTTCTCGTGCTCGCGCATCTCCCGCAAAAGCCCCGTATCAACGGCGTACTCTTCAACGACCTGAAAGTCTTCACCCTTCCCGATGCCCTTCACCTGCCGAACCAGAAGGCCGGTATTTCCGCCGCCCGGCACGCCTTTCAGGTTGTCGGCCCGCTGCGCGATAACTTGGCGCATCCGCTCCCACCGGTCGTTTAAGGCGTCGAGCCGATTCTGCTTTTCAACGATGCCGCGCGCGACTAAAGCACGGCGGGTCTCTTCTTTTATCTCCACGACGCGGGCCTGAAAGCCCTTTTCCAATTTCCAGCGAGCTAAGGTACGTCGTGTAATTGACAGTTCGTCGGCAATGTTTTCGTCGGTCAGACGGTCTTCGGCCACGAGAAAAGCGGCGCGCTCTTTCTTCACAGTCTGCGGGGTGTTTTGTGTGACATTTTGTGACATTCAGGCTTTACGGCTACTCACTTCCTCTGCCCCACTAACCAACACCCCCTGCCTACGGGCGGCCGGTGCGGCCCGGACGCGCGCGTCACGCGACCCCCGCGAAGAAGTTCTCGATGCGCTCGCGCAGCGTCATTGTGTCGTCCGGCTTTTCGAGCAGCAGCACGTCGAGTTCTTTGGCCCGCACCCGATTCATCATGTCGCGCTTCACGTGGGCCGAGAGCGCCCACACGGGAACCTGCGACACCTCCCTGATCCTCTCCACGGCCGTCCACCCGTCCACGGGACTCATGGCGAGGTCGGTCACGATCAAGTCCCACCGCTCGTCCGCGCCCCGCCGCGCCAAAGTCTCCCCGTCCGTGACGAACTCGGCATCGAAGGCCGCACCGCGGAAGAAGAGGCGCAGGTGCGCGACGAGGTCTTCCGCATCATCACAAAAGAGGACGCGGGGGCGGCCGTTCACCTGTAGTGCGCTTGCAGCCATAAGGCGAATCCGTAAATCAGGCCGAGGGCCACCGCTAGGGCTATGAAGAACTGCACGACGGGGTGGGCCTTCTTGGAAATCCAGACGAGCACGCCGCGCTGTTTTCTGTCCTCCTGGTGCTCGCGCCGCGACTGCTCGGTGTGCGCCCGCTGCGCCGCCAGCTCCTCCTGCAACTTCTCGATTTCGACGCGGTGGCGGGCCTCCTCCTGCTTCGCGCGCTCGACCATGAGCGCCTTGTGTAGTTCCTTGAGTTCGAGGTCTGAGCGGGTCAACTCCTGCACGGAGTTGGCGATCTGCAAGAGGTCGCGCTGTAGAGGCTCGATCATGTCGCGCAACATGACGACGGGCGCGAGGTGCGTCACCGCCTCCTCAATCCTGACCATCCGCGCCTCCATGCTCCGCATCCACTCTTCCATAGCGGTGAGGGAAATCCTTTCTGCGGCCCTTAACTGATTTGTGTTTCGGCCCCCACCGCCATAGAGTTACGCGCGCGGCGCAAGGCGTGGTCAACTCACGTCTTCGCGTCGAAGGGTCGGGCGGATGTCTTTGACCGGAATCCGCCTGGCCCGCTCCCTCCCTTCCAACGATGAAAGGGAAATCAAAAAACTGTCATGCGACCGCCCCGGAAGATGAGGGACGCGGTCAACACGTCTCGCACACACAACCGTATTCGGGCGGCTCGCCCTGCTTAGACACCTTCGTGTGATCGTGATCCCCGGTGGGGCTGCCCACGTTGCGCCCGCAGAAGTAGCAGCCGTCGATGCACCGCTCGCCGGGGTGCGGGCAGAACTGCGCGCCCCACCACTGGCCCTTGTCGTTCTGTTCTGCCTGTTCGCCCATACAACCTTTCAACACCCCGCGACCGCCAACCCCGTCACCACCGACAGCGCGAACCGAGGACAGGACGATGAGTAGTCGCGGGCCGTCACTTCCCCGCCGCCCTCTGCGATCAACTCCCACTCTGCCGGGTTGTGGATTCGCTGGCGGCGGATGATCGTCACCGCGCCCCTCCGATCCGCCACCCGCTCAACCGTATAGCCTTCCGCGCCGCCGACGTGGCGGACGACATCGCCGGGCCTCAACTTATGAAAGGCGGCCTCGTCCATCACCCGGCCCCCCTCGTTGACTTCCAACCGTCGAATTCGACGTCGGCCGTCTCCCGCCGCGCCGCGTTCTGAAACCTGACGGCGTTCAACTCGTTCGCCGCCCTGATAGCCACGCCCCGCAGATAGACGACGCCCGCGACGCCGACCGCGCCGACGACGGCGAAGGCCGCAATCAGCCACTTGGCGAGCGTGACGACCGCATTGAAGACCTCGGGGTTGTCGCGCAGGAACAGGAAGGCGGCGGCGACCGAGGCCAGGGACAGCCCGCCCGTGGCCCCGGCGACTGACTTGACGATGGCCGGCACGGAGACGGGCAGCGGGGGGATGGCCGGGATGGTCTTCTCAACCTGATCGCCAAGCGACTCGCCGGCGCGTCGCCCGATCTCTTGAATTTCGCGGTCTGCGCCCCACGGGGCGGGGGCGGGCGAATCGATGTAGGCCGATCCGACCGGCGGCGCGTCCGCGATAGACTTCGCAACGGCGCGAACCCCCGTGACCGCAGCGGGCTTCGCCGGTATCAGCCCGTCCAGCTTCCACGGCGCGGCGTAGTCGTACAGCGACGGATCGGAGTTGACCGAGACGTGGAGGTGTTGCTTGTGGGCGTTCTTACCCGTGTACTTTTTCCAAGCCTGCGGGTTGCCCTTCTGGGTGATCCGCCCGTCGAAGATCAGGTACTTAATCCGCGTGTCTTTGGAGGCTTGCAGGGCGGCAGCGAGCTTGTGGCAGTCAACGCCCTTGGCCGGGTCGTGTGTGATGTCCATCGCCGTGACCACCCCCGCAGGGTTGGGGTTGTGATCGCTCGCGCTGGCCTGGTGCCGGAGATCGCCCACCGTGCCGTCGCTCGCCTTGCTCCGGTTAGGGAAGGCGTCGTTGATCTGCTTCCGCAGTGTTTCGAGCGACTTAGCGAGCTGCCATTGTTTTGCCATTACAACTACCTCCCCTTCCTCGACTTCGGGGCTTCCCTCTCCCGCGCCCTCTCTTCAACGAGTTCCAGCCGCTCCCTCTCGCGCGCCGTCTCACGCAGGACGTTTTCGAGTGCCGCTATGTGCTTCATGGCCTGCGCGTCTATCTCGTCGAGCACGATGCGGAGGCGGTTGCAGTTCTCGGACAGGTCTTGGCTCATGCTTCGCCTCGCCGGTCTTCGGGATGGGGGTCGCGGGGCATAGGTGCAAAAGAAAAACTCGCCGCAGGAGGCAGCGAGCGCGAAGGCAGGGCTGCCAGACTGACGGCGAGTGGGGTCGTTAGACCGGGACTCTTTTAGTTTTTAGAAGCGGGACGTTTCATCCTCATAGCTCGGATAGGCACGCCCCGCGAAAGCCTTAGTCGGCGCGGCTAACCTCCGCGCCCCGGTTTTAGGTGTGTGGCTCAGGTCGCTCAGCTGCCGCCCAGCATCCCTAGCCCGCTAGTGCTCTGACGGCCCCCGCCCTCAATGACCACAACCTAAACTCAAAAATCTTATCTCGCGTCTTCGGGTCGAAACCCGTAACGCTCCTGAAACTCCCGCGCCCTCTTCTCTAAGGTCGCCCGCTGGCTCATCACCGTGCGGTACTGCCGAAGCGCGAAAGCCCTCTCATCATCGCTAATGATAACAGATTTCCCGCCCGCCGCACCCTTTTCTTCGGCGGATTTGTCTATCAGCCTGTTGCACGCCCGGCAGTAGTCGCCCACGGGCGGGTCGGGGGGCCGACAGGTGCAAGTAGGCACGGCGGTCATCCGGTTAGCGCACCTTCCCCTCGGTGGCCGCGTAGTACACCTCCACCCGCACGCACCTGTTCCCGCGCCTTTTCAGCCACCGCCAACGCTTCTCCCGCGTGTCGGTACTCTCCGGGTAGTCGTAGCCGGGGTTTTTGCAGAAGTCGCCAATGGCCCAATCGCGGCCGGGCCTGATGGTGAACGTCAGCAACTCGCCGTCGCCGTTCACGATGCCCCAAGCGCCCTCCCGCCTGCTCTGTCCGTTCGTCATTTCGTTTGCCTCCTTCCGGCCTTTCCATCAAGTCTCAAAAAGTGTCGGCCCTTCCCCTCCCCTCGCGCGCCACGCGCTGCCCGTGCGAAGTGTCGGGATGGGCGCATAAACAAAGCATCTATCCGCGCCCCTTTTCAGGCGCAGGCAGCTCAAGGACTCGCTGCCATTGGGCGCGATCCATTTCCATACCGTACTCATTGCGCCGGAACGCCTCTTGAATGTCGCGCTGGATAAGGAACTGCGTGTCGGGGGTTATCCGCTGCCAGTTGGCGATGAGGTAGTCAACACAACTATTCACGGCGTAGGTGGCGCGCCCCAAGCAATAACGAAACCCGTAGAAGATCATCCCCTCTGTGTTTTGGTCGAACGCATCCGCGCCGCCCCTGATACGATCTATGTGTTCCTCCGTGGACAGCCCGCCCGTAAAGTTAGGGTCGCAGCCGACGAACTTTTCCAGATCGCCCTCGCGGTATTCGGGCAGCACTTGGAAGTGCGCGACGGTGATCGAGTCGTCCAAATCTCCGCCGTAATGCTGCTCCCCTTCCGGGTCGTCAAGGCTGCAACTGCCGACGACCGAGCGGCCGATGATTTCAAGCGCGATCCGCAACCTTTCGGCGGTCTCGGCCTGTAGTTGTATGTTGCCTCGGATCATCTTCGTTCTCCCTGAAATCCAACTTATTTCGCCCCCCTCCTCGGCCCGGTGCGGGGCGCGGCCGAACGGGCGGGCGTAGGGGGTGGGCGTCACGCTAAACCCTCAAGCGTCAGCGGCTCGGAGCTGAAGCGGCCGTTCTGCACGACCGTCATCGCGCCGCGCAGGCTCGCGTGGTTGGCATAGTGGTTCGGCACGTTCTCGAATATCTCCCGCCACGAAGCGAGCGGGCGCGTTTGCCGGTACGCCGTTACGCGCTCGAAGCACTCCTGCGCCGGGCCGACGCCCTTCGTGCAGGGCACACCGCCCACGCCGCCCGGCTCGCGCGCGTCTAAAACCTTGTGCATCGCTCTGGCGTAGTGGCCGTCGAACTGCGGCGTCCCGCGCCCGTCTGCGGCCCCCGGCTCCACAAGCACGGTGACTTGATCGCCCACCACCGACAGCAGGCCGACGCCGACCCTCTGGCAGCGCGCGACGCCTGCGGCCCTCGGCTTTGTGCCCACGGCGGCGTAGCGCAGCCGGGTGAACAGGTCGCAGCGGTAGGCTTGGCGAATAACCGCCCCGCTCAGCGTGCGCTTCATTTCGACGGCCAGCAGTTCAGTACCCTTGCGCCCGACCAAATCAATCGTGTAGCCGACGCAGGAGACTTCGGCGTATGGAGTGAAGCCTAAGTCCCTCATCCACTCCGACACCGGCCCGGATAAATCACGCTCAAGCATAATCAAACGGTGGTGCGCGAATACGCGCGCAGTAACGACCCTAGAACGCCCCACCTTCTCTCACTAAAACTTTCTACCAATTCCCACCCCCAACCGGGGCCGTGCCCCCGGCCCTCTCCAAACTCGTCACGACGGCGCAGTGGTAGGGTGTTGCCACACTAAGTCTTTCAAGGCGGACTCAAGTAACAGCCGATCCCCTCCCCTGTTGACGAACTCCCTCAAGTCCTTCGTCGGCGGCACGTAAACGCAGTTCGTGGCGGGCAGCGCCTTTCGCAACTTCTCCGCCCCGCGGACGCCCGCCACCACGCCGCGGCTGTCCGGCCGGTCGTTGTCCGTGATGATGACGACCCTCCGCGACTTCTGCCGCCTGACGTAGCGGGCCACCATCTCGTCGCAGGCGGAGCAGGACGGCCGCCCTATCACGTCCAGCCCGATGGTCAGCGCCGCCGCCGCGTCCGTCGGCCCCTCGACGACCCACAAGACGCCCCGCGGTGCCGAGTCGGGGACGAACAGGCCGTTTCGCGATCCCCTGACCGCCCACTTGCGGCCCCGCTCGTCCCTGAGCCTGATCCCGATGATCCGCCCGGCTTCGTCCTTCATCGGGAAGGCCCACTCCCGGCCCGTCCACGCGCAGCCGACGGATCGCAGCGAGTCGGTGCGGACGCCGAGGGACATGGCGAACCCGTCCAGGTGGTAGATGTCCGTCGCGTCAAACCAGCCTTTCCACAGCCGGCCGAAATCCTGCGGCGGCCGTTCGGCCGGCGCCGCGCGCCGCTCGGGGGCGGCGGTCGGCTCTCCCGTCCGGTGCAGCCAACCGCCGAGGGCGTTCCTGCTCGGCCGGTCGCTCTCCACCCTCATGCACAGGGCCAGTCCGACCTCCGGGGCGTAGGTGCAGAAGTCGGGCTTGCCGCAGACGCGGCAGCGATCACGCTTCGTCACCCTCACCCAACGGTATCTTGTTGCCGCCATCGCTCTTCAGTGGGCCGCGTCGGGCCGCCGCCAGTTGTTCTTCGCCAGGGCGTCGATCAGCCTGCTCGCCTCGGCCATCGCCAAGTCCTTCGTCTCGTAGCCGTGCTTCCGCAACAGGTTCGCCTGCTTGATCGTGCAGAGTTTCTTATCCCACCGCCGGCAAAGCTCGGCTATCAACTGGACGCCCTGCGGGTACGGGACTCTCGACGGGTCGATCCCCTGCTTCCTCAGTAGCGCCGCCTGCTTCTCGGTGTACTGCCGCCCGGCGTCCCACCCCCTGACCCTGGCCGGCTCGAGCTGGAAGGCGTCGAACGGGTTGATCTCGCGGGCCGAGAACTGCGCGCGCCCGATGACGTGCGCCCTCCTCGCCGCCTCCCTGAGCCTCCGCTCCTCCGCCTCGGCCCGCAGCCGCTGCTCCTCGGCGTTCAGGGCTTCGACGACATCGACGGGCCGCCCCTCGGAAGCCGCTTTGAAGAGGACGCGCTGCACGGCCTGCTCCGACACCTTCCCGCCGAGTATGTCGGCCGCGGTCATCAGCTTGTGCCGGCCGGCGTTGCCGACGAAGTCGATCACGAGGCAGGACGGCTTGCCGCTTTGCGCTATCGCCCCACGCCGCTCCGCCTCCGTCGGGAGTCCGTCAACGACGCCGGGGAGGGGCCGGGTGCTGCGGCCGACCATCTGGCTGTACAGGCACCGGGACTTCGTCGGCCGCGCCATGACCACCACCTCGACGCCGGGGTTGTCGTAGCCCTCGGTCGCCACCCCGACGTTGACGAGAATCTGCGTCGCGCCCTCGCCGAACTTCCTGAAGGTCTCGTGCCGCTGATCCTTCGGCGTCTTGCCGCACACCCAATCGGCCGCCCCCGGCCGGTGCCGGTTGAATATCTCGGCGTAGCGTTCGGCCTGCTTGACCGTGACGGCGAAGACGAGTGTGCGCCGCCCGCCGATGATGTCGAGCGTGGCCGAGACGATGCCGTGCAGGTTCTTCTCGGCCTCCATCACGGCCGCCAGATCGGCCCCGTTCAGATCGCCGGCCGTCGTGCGAATCCCCGAGAAGTCCAGCCCCTCGATTGTCACGAGCTGCTGCCCGACGGGGACGAGCCAACCCGCCTCGATGGCGTCGAGGATTTCGTAGTCGAACGCCACGGACTCGAACACCTGGCCGAGCGCCTGCTCGTCGGCCCTGTCCGGCGTCGCCGTGACGCCCAGGATTTTCAGATCGGAGTTTTTCCGGTAGTAGTCGATGACCCGGCGGTAGCTCGGCGAGGTGGCGTGGTGCGCCTCGTCGATGACGAGCAGGTTGAAGTCGAACGGGTCGAAGCGCCTCATCCTGCCCCGGCCCGCGATCTGCGTCTGGATGGTCGAGACCACGACGGGCGACGCGCCCCACCAGTGGTTCTCCGCCGAGAGTTCGGCCATCTCCACGCTCGCGTCCAGGCCGAAGCCCTCCACGCGCTTGACCGCCTGCCAGATCAGCTCCTCCCGGTGGGCCAGCACCAGGGCGCGGCACGGCTGCATCCGGCGGATGACCTCGGAAAAAATTTGCGTCTTGCCCGTGCCCGTCGCGGCCACGACGAGCGTGGAAGAGTGCTCCTCCCACTCCTTCAGCACGGACGAGACGGCCCGCTCCTGGTAGTCGCGCAGCCTCATTTGGCACCCCGCAGCTTCTTGATTTCGGCCGGCACGAACGAGCGCCACGCGAACTCGGAGATGAACCCCCTCCCTTTGCACAGCGAGCACTTTTTGCGGGCGTGGCCCTGGCAGGAGGTGCAGACCGCGTAAGGCGCGACGCACTTCAGGGAGGTGTAGGCGTTGTCGAGATCGGCGGCCGTCGTGTTGGTGACTTCGGCGAAGATCGCGTCGCCCTCGGCGAGCGCGTTCTTGAGTTCGGAGCGCGCCGCCGAGACGTGCGAGAGGAGGGTCTTGGCGGCCTCGGCGGCGCGATCCCACTCGAACAGGATCGCTTCCGGTATGGGGTAGCCGGTCTTATCCAGCCGCTCCGCCGGGCGTTCGGCTTTAGCCTTCGCCGCCCGCGCGACTTCTGTGACCGTCTTCTCGCCCCGCTCGATTGCGTCGATGTCTTCCGGAGGGGCGTCGCGCAGAACTTCTTTCGCGCGCTTCACGGTACGTTCGCCGACGCCCAACTCCTCCGCAGCTTGGGCGGTAGTCGTACCCCCGGCGAGGCCGCTCCGCCTGTCGCCCCCACGTTTGAGGTTGGCGATCTTAGCGGCGATCATCGCGCGCTGACTTTCGGTCAAGTGCCTCCGGCGGACGTTGGCGGAGATGATGAAGGCCAGCGGGTCGCCGTTCCCGTTGAAGTCCTTGAAGCGCGGCTCCACCCCGGCGATCTGGCAAGCCCTGTATCGGTTGCGCCCGTCGAGAACCTTCCCGTCGAGCAAGGTTATGGGCGCACGTAGCCCGTTCTGCTTAATGTCCGCCGCCAACTCGGCCAGATCGGTTTCGGGCATCATCGGGAGAATCTGGCTCAACGGATGCTCTCTGTATTTCACGGCCTCACCTCTCAACGATTAGTGCTGACTAGCGATTGCGAGCCGAGCGGTAGGTAAACCTACCCCGTGTAGGCTCACCCACCAGGTCTGACTGAGCGACCGCTCGCCTCGCTGGCAGTGCCGGTTCTCTCGCACGGAGGAGCGGGGCGCTACGAACCCCGCCGGGCCGTTCAAAGGGCCACGTGGCCCTTTGAAATTTTTACGTCCTTCTGCGAGACACAGGGCCGGCGGGTTTGGCCTGGGTTGCGCCCCTGAGCGAACAACGGCGGCTTACGCGATGTTGGCCTTCACCCCTTCGGCTTCGTGTACGGCAAGTGCTACCCCAAAGGACGGACTCCGGTAATGCCGTAGCGGAGTCGGTTAAACTTCACGCCGCCTCTTCTTGCCGCTTCAAAGCGTTGTAGCGGTCGATCAGCGCGGAGGCGTCCCGCTTGGACAGTTCATGCGATCCCTTGTCGTAAAACTTCTGGCACTCCGTTTCGAGGTCGAGGCGGAGGTCTGCGGCGAGCCTGCGTAGGTAGCCGAGCTGCGCCGCGGACGCCAAGTCCGTCTTCTGCGGGGCCGGGCCAGCCGCAGGCGGTTGCGACGAGTCGCCTCGATCTTCGGACTGCCCGCCGTCGGGCACGCCCTCGGCCTCCGCCAGCAGGCGCGCGAGCGAGTTGGTCGTGTCCTTCGACTGGCCGTGCAGCCTCCTCAGTTCGGCCACCAGTTGTTTCCCGTTCATAAGATTTTCACCCTTCGGCCCCCGCCCGCGCCGGAGGCGGCGCGCTCACCGCCTGTCCCTGCGCTCCGTGATGATGATCTTCTTGTCCGCGACGAACATGGCGGGCGGCGAGGACGCGCCCCCGTACAGGCGCTTCGTGATCTTCCGCTCGTAAGCGCCGACGTTGTCCGTGTACCGGTCGTCTATGTCCGACTGCCGCAAAGGGCGCTCACACTTATTCGGTCGGCGGAGGCGCGAGAGCGTGACCGTCACGCTACGCAGGGCGGAGCGCACGGCCGCGAGCCTCGACTTTTCCAGCCCGTCCGCGAACTCGATGCGGGTACGGGGAACGTCTTTCAGCATCTCTTCAAGACTCATCGCTTCTTACCCTTCCACCTTCCGCTCGGCGCGGATGCCTTTCAGACCGTACTCTTTTTTCAGGACGTGGAGGGCCGTGTCGTCGTACCTGCCCGACGCCATCTCGTCGAACACGACCGTCAGCGAAAGCCCGCCGCCGAGTTCTTCGGGGAAGCCAACCGCCCTGACGTTGCGGACGCCGCAGTACGCACCGATCTCGCGCTCTAAAACCGCCCCGGCGAACTCCGCCTCGTCCAGCCCCGGCCCCTTCAGTCGAATCCTCTCAGTCGGCATCTGCTCTGCCCTCCGTCTCATGTTGTCGCCGGGGGAGGCCGCGAACCCTCCCGTTATGTCCCGACCTCCCCCGGCCCCGTCAGCGCGCCCCCCGTGCCTTCGCGTTTAGCAGGGGCGCGCGACCCCGGAAACTTTCGCGCCGGCCCTCTCCGTGTCTTGGCGTGTAGGAGGCGGGCCGGGGGGTGAAAATCCATGTCATTCAAGTCAATGCTGCAAAGAACGCGGGCAACGTCACGCACGAATCCCCGCTCTAGCCGCGCCGCAAACTTGAACCAAGCGTTCACCGATCCAACGCGCACACGGTACGGCGACCGCGAGATAGTCAAATACCGTATGCTCGGATGTGGTAAAATGCTTCGTATGACAACCTTTGATTTCAGCGACTTCACTGATGAAGCCTTCGCCGCCTACCTCGCGGGCTTCACCGACGGTGAGGGCTACATCGGCATTGAGCCGACCACGCGGAAAGGCGTCAGCGTCGTCCGCATCATCCTCGCCAACTGCGTCCCCGAAGTCCTGCGGGGCATTCAGGCGCGGCTTGGATACGGAGCCATCAGAAGTCAACAGTTCAAGCCTCACTGGCGTGAGCGATTCACCCTTTCCGTCACGAATATGCGCGACTGCGAATCCTTCCTCAGAACGACTCTTCCCTATCTGCACATCCTGCACATCAAACACGGCGTCGCCCTTGACGCCCTCAAGCGGATTGAAGAGGCGCGGACTAAACAAGCGGCGAAAGCCAAACGAAACGACGCGATAAGAGCCGCAGCCCAAAGCGGCGAGCGGCGCAAAGACATAGCCGTTAGATTTAATCTCAGCCCTCAAGCCATCTCCCGAATCTGTGAAGGGCATAGGTGGCCCTCTGAACAGTCCCGCGTCGCCAAACTGCGGAAGCGGGATGAGCGCGGTTTGTTCGCCCCGATTAAGCATTCCCCGTCACCTTGACGATGCGATCACCGATCCACTTGGCGACGTTCACACAGACAGCATTCCCAAGCTGGCGGTAACGCGCCGAATCTGACATCGAAACCCTCTCACCCTTTTCGTTGACACCCCATGCAGTGAAATCGTCTGGAAATCCCTGAAGCCTTTCGCACTCGCGCGGGGTGAGGCGCCGAACGCCGACGCCCTGATAACTGTGTGACGCGCCGGAGCGCAGAGCCTTCGCCGTGTCCGTCGGCGTCAGTTGGCCCGACTTGTTTTCGTGCCAGCCGACGAGCATCTGAGCTTCCATCGCCGGGTCTGAGTTGTTGTGCTGATTGCTCCGCAGGCAGGGTGCGACAACGAACGTCTCCGTGTCGCCGTCCATGCGCTCGTTGCTTGTTGAGAGGGACGTTTCAACGTCCCTCTCCCCGAAGTTGTTGGCGGCGACGATGTGCCCCGACTGCGCGGCGTTGTCGTCAGGCCCGCCCGCGAATGTGTCGATGGAATTACAAACGGCGAGCGTGCGGTTGGCCGTCAGGCTGCGCGTTCGCCCCGGCTTGTCTTCGAGCCATGAGCGGGCCTTGCCTCTGAATGAGGTGTCTCCGCTACTCCCGGCCTGCCAGTCGAAGGTGTAAGGCTCGCCGTCGCCTCCAATGCCGCCCTGAGCGTCGGCGGCAACTCCCGGCCGCGCTTCTCCGCGCGTCGGAGGATTCCACGGCACGCTTTCGCGCTCAAAAAGTATTTCGGCGCAACTTCCGTCTCCAAGACTTCCGACAAGGAACACACGGCGGCGTCGCTGTGCCACTCCGTCAAACTGAGCGTCAAACACCCGCCACGCGACGCGATACCCGATTTCTGTAAGGCCAGCGAGGACGGTCTCAAAGTCGCTAACCTCTTCCACTTCCCATTCACCACCTTCCACCGCGTCAGGCGGCGGTTCGACGGGACTCCAAGAGGAGAGAAGGCCGGGGACGTTCTCAACGACAACCCATCGCGGCTCAAGGCCCGCAACAATTCGTAGAGCCTCAAACCACAGCCCTGATCGCTCTCCGCCCAAGCCCGCGCGCTCTCCGGCCACAGACAGGTCTTGGCAGGGGAATCCGAAGCAAACAACATCGACTGGCTCAAGTTGCGAGACCTCCACGTTCGTCACGTCGTCAAACCTTCTGGCCTTCGGGAAGTGCCGCGCCAGCACGGATCGGCAGTCGGCCTCTATCTCGACTTGCCACAGGCCGCGCATCCCGGCCCGCTCGAAGCCGAGATCGAAGCCCCCCACCCCGGCGAACATTGATCCGAAAGTCAGCACCATTCAGCCTTCACTCCCCGCGCGCGTGTAAGTGCCTCAAGCCACTACCCCCGAAAGCCCTACCTTCTCTCACTAACCTACCCCTTCGTGCCTCCTGACGGCGTAGAACAGGACGGCGACGAGGAAGACTTCGATGAGGAGTGCCCAGACTGATACATCCGTCGTCATGGCGTAACCTCATTAGGCGGTCAGCCGCGCAGCTTTGAGCGACAGATCGGACTCGACTTCGTTGCCCCATGCGTCCGCGAGACGTGATAAAATGGCGCAATGAAACAGTGCTCGAAGTGCCTCCAAAGAAAGCCGGAAACGCGAGAGTTTTTCCCTCCACACAAGCAGTGCAAGAACGGTCTTGCCCCCGTCTGTAGGGATTGTTTTGCTGCGTACCAGCGGCAGTGGAAGGCTGCGAATAGGGAGCGGTTGAGTACCCGCCGAAGGGATTTGTATGCTCAGAAGCACGCCCCGAAGAGAGCAGAGCAAACCCGCCTGTTGAAAGATTCTCAGCCGCTTCGATTCAGGGCTTCGATACTGCGACAGGGAATGAGGGAGAGGGCGCGCGAACGCAGCCTGCCCTTCGATAGCAAATTCTTCACCAACGATTACTTGATGGGCTTGATCCGCAGTACGCCGACCTGTGAGTGCTGCGGCTGCGCCATCAACTACGATTATAAAAGCGGTGTCCGTCAAAACGATTCTCCGTCTATTGACAGGTTCAACCCTTCAGAGGGCTACGTCGCGGGGAACGTCACTCTGATATGCTGGCGGTGTAACAACCTGAAACGTGATGCGACTCCTGAAGAGCTGGAGATGGTCGCGCGGTGGATGCGCTCAAAGCCTCTCTAATGTCGCGCCCGTCCAAGTCGTTCCCGAACTGATCCCACCCCTCGACCCTCTGCCGCGCGAATAACTCGACGCGGGGAACGTCGCCCATGAGTTGCACGATGCGGCTACGTACTTCTTCGGGCTTTTCGCTGTGGCGGGAAACCGGCGAAACAACTATTTGCTTGACGGACTTGCTGATGCGTTGCGGTCGCCCGCGCCGCCCCAAAAGCACGATCTCCGCGTTGCCGCGCGTCCAGCGTCCGAGGCCGCCGAAGATGTCGAACGCCTGCTCCGCGCCGCGTGGCAGGCGTCGGCCCTGCCGCGCCGCCGCGCCGCGGTTCTGTTTTATCCACACGAAAGCGCAGGTAACGTATTCAAAGCCCCAAGCTGCGATCACGTCGAAGGCCACGGGAAGCAGCGGGAGAGTCGCCCACATGAACAGCGTGCAGTCGGGCGCGGCGAGTTCTCTGACGGGCAGGGCTTTGATTTCTGCCGCCGACATGGTGGGATACGGGCAGCCACCCCGATACGCACACTTCCCGCTCGGAGGCGCGGCCACGTTGTAACTCCACGGCGGATCGGCGTAGATGACCGAATACCGTTTCACCGCCCCGTCTTCGTAGTAACTCTTCATTGCCGTCTCCCGCCGCGCCGCGCCGTGGGGCGTCAGACCCTCGCCTTCCGCCGTCCGGTGCGGCGGTCGAAGAGGGGTTTTAAGGGGAGTGGGGAGAGGGAGCGTCAGACTTGGCATCAGAGGGCTTGCCGGCCGCGGCGGGACGACAGAGGCTTTGCAGCCAGCGCGCCGTCTCCTCGCACTCGCGGTCAAAGTCCTCGTCGGTCTTGCCGAGGAACGTGCGCTCGTACCAGATTTCAAGGGCGGCCCGCCGCGTCTCAGCCCACCGCTTGATCGCGCCGAGCGTGATCCAGAACAGGGCGCGGAACTCGCCGCCGTGGGCCGACGTGACGACGTGCCAGCAGGCGTATGTGTAGGTCGAAACCCGCGTGCTCCGCGACAGCGATTCGACCGCCCGCCGCTTCGCCCACTCGTGCATCCTCTGATTAGGCGGGTTGGTCGCTTCGTCAATTTTCGGCATCGTTTCACCTCTCCCGGTGCGCCCCCTCGGAAGGCGGGGGGCGGTTAAAAGTCTTAGGTAGAATGGGGAGAAAGACCCTCTGGGGTGGCGTCAGAGTCCCCGCGTCCCGCGCCGGGGAAGAGAGTGGTTTGCGCGCTCTCGACCTTGCGCTCGACGGTGCAGATGGTGTCGTTGTGGCCGACGCCGTGGCACACCAGGAGTAGTTCGATAATCTCGAAACCCCGGTGAAGCCCCATGCCCATGCTGTTCCAGCCGAAGGAGAGCACCACACCGCCGACCGGCATCATCCCGGCGAGCGTGTTGCGTTCGGGATGCCAGTTCGTTTTCATGGCGTCGTGTCGCCCCATCTTCAAGCCGACGCCTTCGTAGCACTCTTTGATTTGCCGGGGGCTGTAGGGCGGATCGAAGAGCGCAAGATCGGGCCGCGCGCCACTGTTGCGAAGGCGGACGAGGAACTCATCGGCCATCAGGTGCGAGTCGGCGGCTGTCTCCGGGTTCAGATCGTTCGTATAGGTGGCGAGCCGCTTGTTACGCGCGAACGGGTCAACGGATACTTTCGACTGCGCGAGGTACTTGCGGACGAGCGCGCGGATCGGCGGTATGTCAAAGGTGTTCTTAGACGGCATCGCCCACACGCGCCGCATAGGTATCTGCGCCGTGCTGGCGTACTCGACTTGTTCGAGAACTGCGCTCATAAAATTCAACCTACCGGCACTGTCTGCGCCCGCCCCTATTCCGCTGAATCCGCCCCCGCCCCCGTTGCCTCACCCGCCCCTCCTGTGGTTGAATGCGCGGTCATGGGACACTCAGATAAAGGGATCATCCTCGGCGGCGACGGCTGCACAGACACCATCTGGCCCGACTGTAAAGGGATCATTCAGACCGGCGACGGATACCTCGGCACGATCTTGACCGGCGGCGATTAGGCCGCGCGCTCACCCCTCACCCGCCACTTCCGCCCGCATGACAGAGGCCGACGCGAGATTCATAGCCCTGCGCGCCTTCCTAAGTAGCCGCGGCTCGTCGAAACGGCGGAACGTCTGCATGGCTTCGAGCGCGAAGCCTTCGGCCTCGTAGAATCGCTTCTCGCCTATCAACACTTCCGCCGTAGATAAGTTGACTTCTGCCGCCTTGACCGGCTTATCCGCGAACAGCGCACGCGCCTGATCGAACAAATCATGCGCCTCGTCAAAGCGGCCGAAGCGGGCCTTAAGGAGCGCGAGGTTGTTCAGGGCGCAGCCCGCCTCTTCGCGCTGTTCGTCCGTTCGGAGCTGGTAGTCGATCCCGGCCTGAAACTCGATAAAGGCGCGGTCTATCAGATCGGGGTTGCCGGCCGCGGCGTCCTTGTAGAGCGCGCCGCGCGTCATGTGGAACCAGCCGCGCTGGCGGTTGCTCCCCGCGTCGATGCGGGGGACGAACTGATTCAACAGCCCCAAACCTTCGGCATACCGCCCATCGGCGGCCTCCACCTTGGCGGCGAGGATCACGGCGTCTATGTCGCCGGCACCGACGAGCGGGGCCAATACTTTGCGCGCCCCTTCAATGTCCGACCGCGAGAGCAGTGAGGCAGCCAGGGCGCACTGGTCGCTTAAAAAGTCGGGCGCGTTTTTAAGTGTTTCCGTCGCGATCATCTGTAGAATCCCTTCCGACTACCGAGGTCTGTTGAGGTGAACCCCTGATGAAACGACTACTGCCCTTGCTGCTCGCCCTTGCCCTCTGCGCCCCCGCCTCCGCCGGCACGATGTATCCCGGCTACGGCCCCTGCTACCCCGAAATCCACGACGACTGCCCGCCCCCGTGCCAACCCGGCGTCGATTGCCCCGACGACGACGGCGGGACTCAGTCGGCGTCCGCCGGAGAGGGCGAACTGAGCCATGCCGCGCTCGATCTTCTCCGCGCCGTGCTGGCCCTCTTCTAGTCCTCAGACCGCCTGCCTAGCTTTCTTGTCGCCGATCATCGGCACGCCCGACGCCTGCGCCTCCTTGCGGCGTATTTCGGCGTCGATGAGCGCCATGCCCTGCTCCGCGTGCGTCCACAGGGACGCCAGTTCGTCGCGAATTTTGTTCAGGTCGTTGATGCTCATCTCGCCCTGCTGCCTGCCGCCCGCTTCGGAGATCGCCGTCGCGACGTGGAGGTTGATCTCCGCGAGCGTGCGCTGAATGTCTCCGCGCCCGGCCGACCCGTTCAGGCATCGCCGCGCCCACCTCACGGCCCCGTGCGCCAACTCCAGCGACAGCGGCGGGTCGCACCGCTCCGCCAGGTCTATCTCCGCGCGCTTGCGGATGACTTCGTAGTAGGCCGCGACTAAAGAGGGGCTGCCCGATCCGAACTCGCCCAGCGGCTCGCATATCCGGTAGGCCATGTTCGGCGTCACGCGCAGGACTTCGGCCAACTCCTCGCCCCTCTTGAGCCACACGCTGTTGCGGTGGATGAAGGCACGGCGGAGGTCGTCGTTTCCGGGGTTGTCGGCTTGGACGATGACTCTGATGTGCACGATAAAATTCCGTAAAAAGCGCGTACCGTTTTTAAGCCGTTTTACCCTTCGTCTCTGCTAACTTCCCATCGCGCCGTCCGTGGGCGGCGCTCCCCTCCGTAGGGGAGGGGGCTATACGGCGTCGTCGGGGAACGCCCACGCAGACTTCGGCACGCCGGCCGTCCAGCACGATGCGTGCGCCCCGCGGGATTTATTGCCCGCGCTGTAGCCAGCGAACACCGCCCCGGCTTCGAGGTCTGCCATAGTCAGCAGCCGCCCGCAGACGCGGCACGGCTCGCCCGCGTACATGGGTAAAATGAGCCGGCGCGCACGCTCTTTCGAGAGCGTCAGAAAGTTTTCGTCCGTTTGGTCGTGTGTTGCGCTCATGGGGGCGTCCCCTACGCGGCGCGGGCGTTTGACGGCCTCTCGCGCTGCGGCTCACGGCCCACCGCAGAAACGGGGACTCCCAAGTATTTGGCGAGCTTGGCGCGGATTTCCGGGTACACGAACGTGTAGCGGCGGTGGATGACGCGCGAGACGATTTCCGGGGTCGCGTTCCACTTCCGCGCCAGCCCCGCCACAGTGTCGCCCCGCTTCAATATCTCGACCTTGATTTCCAGAGCTGACAGTGCCATTCTCGACTCCTTTACGTGCCTGCTATTGCAGGCTGCGTATAAGCATATAGTACATCCTGTACTAAGTCAAGGGGCAATATTCTTGTCTCAAAATGGCAAAGGCGAGGGCAGGACGGGGCGGCCCCCTAATCCTGTCCCTGACGACTCATTTGGCGGGCAATTGCGGGCGGCCAGAAAAGCGGCTGGATATGCCAGTGCTCAGGCATTTGCAGATGATATTCCAGTTGAACGCCCTACCGTGAATAGGTGGGAAGGTAACAAGGTCACACCGCCGCCGCTTGCGTTAGTACGGATCAATCAACTGTTAGGTACTGACTTTCCGATCCCGAAATCTTCACGTAAAGCAGCGGGCGCAGCTAAGAAAACAGCAACTAAGCAACGGCAGAGTACAAAGGCGGCAAAGAAAAAACGGCCATCCACGCCTAGTCAGCGGAGGCCGACTGCCCCCGGACTTGTCCACCCCGGCGATCCTGAGACAACCAAACTAACGCCCGACCAACAGGCGAAGTATGATCGCGTTATCGAGCGCACACGCAAGAAGCACATCGACGCGGGTCTAATCAAAGGGGATCAAGGGGACGTAGAAGAATAAGGGGTGTGGCATGTTATCCCTCGCCAGAAAGTTTCGACGGCAGATCAAGGGGTGGAATCGGAGGCCGCTAACCGAGGATGACTTTCATCGGCTGCGCGAGAGATACGGCGTGGCTCTCTCCGAAGAGGATTCGGAGGATATGATCTGGAAGGGCATCTATACCGTCATAGACGGCGTGCCGACCATCATCATCAACGCAAAGCTAAAAGGGCTTGAGAGGTTGTGGACTCTCTTCCACGAACTCGGCCATCACCTCTTACACTCGCCAGCAACCTGTTTTTTCTCTGAGGATACAGTCAGAAAAGCGCAGTCCGAGGCCAACGTGTTCGCCGCCATCGCCCTCATCCCCGAAAAGTACGTCCGCCAGATGTACCTTTGGGAACTCTACGATTGCGACGAGTTCGCGGCCAAGCTGTTCCAGATCAGGCTTGAGGTTTTCGAGAGATACGAGAAGAAACAACCTTTGACTTAGAAACAACTTAATCATGGACAAGTGGCAAACGAGGCGCATCCTCATCCTCGGCACGACCTACCCCTCGCACTCACAGAAGTACACGGAGACGGTCTGCACCGGCGGCCTGTTTGAAGACACCCTCCAGATGTGCCGGCTGCATCCCGTTCCCCAACGCTATCTAGAGGCTCAACACCGCGTCCATAAATTCCAGTGGATAACGGCGCGCGTTATGAAGCACGATACTGACCCGCGCCCTGAAAGTTACCGCATCGATCCGCAGTCAATCGAGCCGCAGGAAAAACTATCGGATCACGATGAGCGCCGCCGGCTGTTGGAAGAGTCGCCCAACCTCTGCCGCTCGGTTGAGGAGTTGTTTGAACACTACGAAGGTCACGGGATGTCCCTGGGGATCGTCGTGCCGGAAAGCATTCTGGATTGTTCGGTTGAGATGAGGCGCGAGTCGGAGCGCGAGGCGTGGCAAAATAAGGAGCGTGCGCGGGCGTTACAGGAGAGACTGTTCGGGGAAAAGCCCAAGCCCCTTGCCTTCCCCGAAGCGCAGTTCTTCGTTCGGTGGAAGTGCCAAGAGCCGGACTGCCCCACGCACAACATGAGCATACTTCAGTGGGGCATCCACGAACTCTACCGCAAGTACAACGATCCCGAAGTCGCTAAGGAGAAGGTGTTACAGAAGATGCGGCAGGAATTGAACGAGGGGGAAAAGGACATTTTCCTTTTTCTCGGCAACTTCCGCACGATCATGTACAACTTCGGCCTGATGGATTCCTACTCCGCACCGGCTAGGGCAGCGAACAAAGATCAGTTCAGCCTCTTCCGCTGAACCGGAACCGCGCGGGGTGAATGAAGGCCGTTTCTTGCAGAGAACGCAGCGGCGACCCCAGGCGGCGGAACGGCCGCATGTCCTCAGACGTGGCTAGTGGTAAGTGTACGGCGCTCACCCTACGATCCAGCCTCATCAAAAACTCAATCAGCACTGACCTGTGACAGTGTTCGGGTAAACGCTCGTAGCACGTGAGGCACGCGGGCCGACCTTTTTCGACGGCGAGGCGCACGTACGAGTACAGTTCCTCGACGGCTTCCGGGTGCGCCACAAGATGCTCCCGGTAACGCCCCAAACACTCTTCTGCGCTGGCGGTCGTCTTCCTGATGGACGCGGGGTTGCCCGCTGCCGCGACGTGAATGTAATCGATCCCGCCGCGCGCCAGCCCGTCACCAAGCGGCCCTTTGATGAAATCCGGCCGGTTACTCCACGGCTTCTCCCGAACGTCAATGACTGCGCCTGCGCCCGCCCGTTGCAGCTCGCGGACGTAGGCGGCGAGGTTAAGGCCCTGATAGCCGAGCGTGAAAACTCGCATAGGTGTCTCGGTCGCAAACATTATCCTTCGCGCCCCTTTTTGTCTAGGCTTATGTTTCCGCTGCCATTCCACCTCTGTACCAGCCACAGCAGCAACCTCTGAAAACTGAAGTGAAGCCTCTCCGCGAATTATTCTACATTCTCCGCTTGACTTAGTACAAGATGTACTATATATTGTTCACATCCTGCACAGGCAGGCACGAACCGCTAAACACCCTCAGACGAGAAAGGCCGGACCCGATGGACAGCGCAGGGCAGACGAAGGAAAGGCAAGCCGCCGGGACTGAGAAGGCCGCACGGTGCGAATCGCGCGGCACACCTTTCGGCTACTACTGCGACACGCACGACCGCTACCTCGCCGACTGCTGGGCGGAGCGCGGGGCCGCCGCCGCCGGGGAGTCGGAAGTCAGGCTTTCGGTGCAACTGCTGGCGGGGGCGCGCTCCGTCACGACCGCCGAAGGCCACCTGCTCCAGCGGTTCGGGGCGATCTGGCACGGCTACGTGAAACTCGACGACAGCGACCACACGACGGGCGGCGATGTCATCATGGACGCCGACCGCCGGTTGGTTAAGTTCCCCTCCGCATCCGCCGCGTACGTCGCCTGCTTGAAGGAGCGCATGAACTCTGAGCGCAAACGCGCGCTGATCCCGTGCGACCCGCGGTACACCGAGCGCGGCCGATACTGCGACGCCCACAACCGCTACCTGAGCAAATGCTTCGAGGCCCGCGCCGCCATCCGCAAAGCAACGGAGGTTCAGCCGTGACTACACAACAGCCCGCCGCCGCAACCGACCAACTGAGGAGAAGCGCCGAAGTCCGGCACGCCGACGATCTGAGGCCGGGCGACCGCGTTCAGGTCTCCGAACTGCGCGGTCTTGAATGGCATACGGTAATCGAGGCTAACAACTTCTGGGTTCGCACCGAGGAAGTGCCGACGGGCTTCCGCCGCGCCTTCGTGGTGGATGTGCAGAGGCAGGGCGAGTGCGAGAGCTGCCGGGCGCAGGACGGCACGCCGCACAACAAGAATTGCGGTTGAGTCCCCCCGCCCCCCGCGTCCGTGACACGGCCCGCGTCGGTTTGAACGCTTAAGAGGAAGAAGAGAGAAATGGGACTCGGCATAACGGCTCACGAAAAACTCGCCTTCATTTCCCCGAAGGACGAAGCGGACGCGGCGCGGCTTGAGCAAGAATACGAGGACGGCGAGAACGGCGTGATCAAGATTTGGATCAGCCGCGACTTTCCCCGCGCGGCCGACAAGCTAGCCGACGGGGCGTTCTACCGCTCCGAAGGTAAAGACTTCCGTTTCCGTGCCGGCGCATACAGTTCCTACAACCGTTGGCGCGAGAGCCTTGCGCGCATGATCGGCGAGACGGCACGCCGCTTCTGGAACGATCCCCGCCCCGGCCCGTTCGTGGAACTCATCAACTTCTCTGACTGCGAAGGCGTGATCGGCCCGGAGACGAGCGCAAAGCTGGCGCGTGACTTTCAGGAGTACGCCGAACGCGCCGAACGGTTCCGCGGCGAGGCCGACTGGCTGACGACCTACCAAAACTTTCGCAAGGCGTTCGAGCTGGCCGCGGGCGGCGGGTGCGTCCGCTTTCACTGACGCCCGCCCTTAGTTGACCGATGCCCTACTCCTCTTTCACCAAACCGAGGAAGCACCGCATGAGCCGCGGCGCGGGGCCGAACAAGGTGGGCAAGCGGACGAGGCTGTGGCAGAGGGTTCGCAGGGGTCTTAAAGCCGCGTTCGCCGCGATGGGCATCACCCGCTGTGAAGTGTGCGGCACGGACGAGAATCTAGGCTTCGCCCATGCGAAGAAAAGGCGTCACTTGGAGAGCGAGGCCGACTGGCGCGAGGTCGCGTTGCTGTGCAACCGGGATCACGACGCGCTGGAGCTGTTAGGCGAAGAGAAGATGATGTCGGCGATAAGGGCAATCATTCAGCGGAGGCAGATATGAGCGAAGAAACCAATCATGCGCCGGTTTCGGTCTGCATCGTCGCGGCCGAGTTGATGGACTTGCCGGACAACATCGAGGACGGCATCCGCGAAGACGGCACCATTGGTGACACGGTGTTTGAGACTCACTACTGCGAGATCGATCACCTCATCATGGGCGACGGTTACTTGCGCGTGATAGCCGACAACGACTTCACAGACGTGGAGACGCGCATCCCCTTCGAGATGCTAGAGGCGGCCGGCTGGCAGCGCGTCGGTTGAGGCACTACCGAAAGATTTTAGCGAGGGCGGAATGAACTGGCGACGCATACACAGGGCGCATAGGGCCGGGCGCGAGCTCGCGGATCGCCACTACTCGCGGCAGAAGCCGGGGACGCCGCAGTTCGTCAAGCCGGGCAGTTGCCTCGTGCTGCACGCGCCCGGCCCGGCCTTGTGGGTTACGTCAGCCCCTTACGCGCGGTTCGTGCGGCACGAGTGGGCGGGCGCGTGGGAGTGTTCGACGTTTCGGAACGAAGGCCGGTTGCCGTCGTCCGACTTGATCGTGGAGGCCGTCGCGGCGACGCGCGCCCACTACGGCGAGCCGCCCGCGCTCGGCATGATCACCTTCGTTGACCCGCAGCGGGTGGCCGGCTTCTTCGTCCGCACCCCGCGGGGCCGGGAACTGCGCTGGGGCTACTCATTCTGGAAGGCCGGCTTTGTGTTTTGCGGCTGGACGAGGGGCTTGAAGTACGCGCTCAGGCTCGCCCCGGAGGCGATGCCGCTACCCCGTCAGGCCGTCGGTTCGCAACTGAGGTTGCTAGAGGCGGTCACCTAACACACCCACGCCCCGCCCGACCCTAGAAAGACCTGAAAGCATGTCGAACGAACAGACCAAACGAGCCATAGCCAAAGCCCCGCGTGACGAAAGACCCCGCCGGGGGTTACTGGGTTGCGTCTAACCGGATCGGCGTGAAGCCGCACCACGTCACCGCGGACTTCCTCAACTGCGACTGCGAAGGCCACGCGCGCACGGGCATGTGTTACCACATAGCGGCGGCACGGATGGCGTGGGAGGCGTCGGCGGGGTTCGAGGCTTACTACGCGGTGAGGGCGAAGGAGCGTCCGAGGTCAGCTTCGAGGAGGCGACGGCGGGGTTAATGCGCCTTGGCGCGCGGAGGGTGAAGGGCTTATGGAGCAACACGAAATCGACGAAATCATCTACGACGAACTCGGCATGGCGGGCGCAATGGTCTCCGGCTCGAAGAGGGCGAGGCCCGGCCAAGAGGTCGTCTGGAACGCCAACCTGATCCTCGACGGGCCAGGCAAGTGCTGGTTCGGTGACGTTGACCTGATTCAATCCGCCGACGCCCTCCAAAGGATCGCCGAACGCACGGGCCGCAAGGTTTACGTTCTGCGCGAACACGACGCGCGCTTCGAGACCGAAAAGAACCCCCGCCTTGAGAGGGCCGTCCGCACCTTTGAGCCTTCCAGCGCCGCGGGACGGGGGAACACGTCGGACGCCCCACCGGCCCCCTCCGCATAACCCTCTGACGACTCAGCCGCACCGCCCGAAGGGAGAGAACCGCCGTGCCGATGGACAGATCACGCTACCCCGACAGGTGGGAAGAGTTCAGCCGCTACATCCGTTTCGACCGGGCGGGCGGATTCTGCGAGTGGTGCGGCGCGGAGAACGGCAAGCCCCACCCGGTCACGGGTTCGCGCGTCGTGCTCACGGTCGCCCACCTCGACTACGCCGGGGGCGTCTGTGATTGCGAGGCGCGGACGGGCCGCAAGTGCGCCGAGAAGGGCCACGTTCGTGCCCTCTGTCAGCTTGAGCATCTTCGGATCGACGTGCCCCGGCACAGGTTCAACGCGCGCCGCACGCGGGCGGCCAGAGCGGGCCAGATATGGCTCGGAGACTTGGAGGCAAGATGAGCAAAATAAACAAGACGCTTTTGCGTAGAGTCCGCAACCACATCCTCGCCGAACCGCGCCGGTACAACCAGAGGAAGGCCGCCGAGAGAGTTTCAAAGCGCACATCGTCGTGCTGCACGCGGGCCTGCATCGGCGGGTGGGCCGACATGCTCGAAGGCGACGACGTGCGGAAGCCCGGCGACGTTGACCTGGACAGGGCGGCAGAGAAGTTGGGCTTCAACGACCGCCAAGCAGTGACCGTCTTTTACGGGGACTGGCCGAAAGAATTCGAGGCGGCGTGGAAGGACAGCACGCCCCGCGACGTGGCCGCGCGCCTAGCCGCCGACTACATCAACCGCATCATCAGGACGGGAGAGGTCACATAGCACCCCCGCGCCTGACACACGGAAAGGGGTGAGCTGATGGGCGAAGAGAGAGAAGCGGCGGGTGTGATGAGTGCGGAAGAGTTAGCTGCAATGGAAGGAGACTACCTAGTCGAACTCGCCTTCCAGTTGTACGCGCGGGCGTGCGATCCCCGGTGCTCAGAGGAGTTGCATAACCGGGCGATGCAAATGAAGGGCGAAGTCGCTCGCCGTGTCACCGCCCTGCACCATGAGCGCGAGGCGAGGGAGAGGGCCGTTGAAGAGGAGCGGGAGGCGTGCGCTCTCATCGCGGAAGGCGCGTTCAACGACCCGGCTTGGCATCAATACTACAGGCAGGCCGCGCATGCGATTTCTAGCGCCATCCGCGACCGCGCCGCCACACAGGAGACTAAGCCGTGACTGACGGCGCGCGGGGTGCGGGAGCAGGAGGGGCAGACGATGCTTAAAGATATGCTCGACCGACGAAAATTGTTGACGAAGTACCGCGACCAGATGGTGAAGGAGCCGAACTCTAGCTGGCTTGCGCCCGTCATCTGCAAACTCAATGAGGAGATTGATGGTCAGACGGCGGCGATTGAAAAGGCCATTAAAGACGGAAGGGCGTCGGTAAAAGACTTGTTCCTACTCCTTGATCACACGTAACGACGCCCGGTAGTGGCCGCCCGGCGGGGTGGGGAGAGGCACGGGGTAATGACTATGGCAATCAGGACGTTGCGGCAGGCGATCAAAGAAGGGCTTGAGTGGCAAGAACTCAACGGCGACCCGGACGCCACGGACTCTGACGCGCTTGACGGTCTGATGGACGAATGCGGCCAAGACGCGAGCGGGTCGTGTTCGATGGCCGGCTCGGAGTATTGCGACTGGGAGTGTCCATTTTCATAAAGGCTTCGCCCGCCGCAGTCGGACTCACGGAACTCTGCGCGAGGGGGCGGGGACTTAATTAAGGTGTAAGGCTATGGGGCAGTCGGAAGTTGAACTACTGAAGCGGGGCGGGGGTGAGTCATATGGGTGCGGGTGAGTTGGCGGGGGTCATAGACGCCGCCCTTGAAATTTCCGAGCGGGAGGAGGAAGATGCCCGGCACATCCTCAAGCTCCTGCGTTCGGGCCGAGACTCGGAAGCCTTGGAGCGTACCAAGGAATTTCTCAAAGAATACTACGGGGGCGGTGATGACGCAGAATCGCGTGATAGAACTCATCCGGGTGTCCACTGAGGAGCAGGCCGCGGACTCCCGCGCGTCTATACCCTCGCAGCGGGCCGTCAACCGCGAGACCGAGCGCCGGTACGGCCTGACCATAGTGCGCTCGGTTAAGTTCTGGGACGTGTCCGGCACGTCCGTTCTGCTCTCGCCGGAAGTCCAGGAGGTCTTGCGCCTCATGGAAAGCCCGGACATCCACGGCGTCGTCGCCCGCGAATTCTCCCGCGTGATGAGGCCCGAAAACTACGCCGATTTTGCGCTGTTGCAAGCCTTCGTTGACACCCGCACGCTGCTTTATTTGCCGGACGGCCCGATAGATTTCGCCAGCAGATCGGGCCGGATGCTGGGGACGATGCAGGCCGTATGGGCGGGCATCCAGCGGATCGACTTCTTGGAGTTAACTTGGAATGCCAAGGAGCAAATGCGCGGCCGGGGGCAGAACGCCAACGGCCGCGCGTGTCTGCCCCTCGGGGTCAGCTACGATCCCGCGTCGGGCTTCCGCTACACGCCCGACGCGGAGAAGGTACGGGACGCCGTCCGCCTGATGCTGGCCGGCAACCTCAGCTACCGTGACGTTGGCCGGCGGGTCGGCGTCAACGAGAACACCCTGAAGGGGGCGGTCAGGAACCCGATTTACAAGGGCTGGCGGGTGATAGACAAGAAGCGCGATCCTTCCCCGCAGGCGAAGCGCGTCCGGCCGGACGGCAGGCAGGGCGACCGGCCTAAAATCCCGCGCCCGGCGCACGAGGTGATCCGCGTCAGGGTCATCGACGAGCCTTTAATTTCGGAGGCCGAGTTCGACCGCCTGCAAGTGATGCTCGACGCCAAGAGGCGGGCGCATTGGAAAACCGACCCCGGATACCTGCTGACCTACAACGGCCTGCTGTTTTGCACCTGCGGCCAAATCTACTACGCCAAAAGAGTCCGGTGCGGCTACTACCGCTGCCGGGGGCGGGCGGAACTGAAGACCCAATGCCGCGCCCCCTACATGCGGCGCGACCTCTTGGACTCGGCGCTTGACCGCCTCTTCGCGGAGCGGCTGACCGACCGGGGCTTTTTAACGGAGGCGGCGAAGGAGCTGGCCCGCCGCTCCGCGCAGCCGGACGCGGGCCGGGCGGAGAGGCTGCTCAGGCAGTTGGACTCGCTCTCGGCGCGCCGCGAGAGAATCCTGGACGCCTACTTCAACGAGGGACTCATCACGCCCGCGGAGAGGGACGAGAGGCTGCGGGTGGTGGACGCGGAGTTGACTACCACGCGCTCGTCTCTGGAGGGCGGGCGACCCGCGCCGGAGGTGTCGGCCAGAACGCTCGCCAGCCTGTTCCGACCCTTCCGCCGGTTCGCACAACTCCCGCGGCCCGCGAAGCGGAAGTTGCTCCTGGCGCTCGCGCCGGAAGTCCGAGTGCGCGACTATCGGGTGGAGAGTCTGGGGCTGAGGTGGGGCGGGAGCAGCGTCCACCGCACAGCGGCCACTACGGCAACTGGGCGCCCAACCCCGCGATGACGCTCGCGCGCCTCATCAGTTCGATGAAGGACGACCGGGGCCGCGTGACCATCGCCGGATGGTACGACGACGTTGAGCCGCTGGGCGAAGCCGAGCGTCGCGCCATCACGGAAGCCCCGGCCTACGACGAAGAACTCAAAAAACAGCTCGGCATCGCCCGACCCGAAGGCGCTGGCAAGTCGCTCCTCGAACTCATCAACGAACCCTCGCTCAACGTCAACGGCATCTCGGCGGCCGAGACGGGCGCGCTCTCGCGCAACGTCATCCCCACGCACGCCACGGCCGCGCTCGACCTGCGTCTCGTGCGCGGCAACGACCACCGCCGCCAGGTCGAGAAGCTCATCGAGCACGTCCGCCGCCAGGGCTTCCACGTCATAGACCGCGACCCGACCGACGAGGAGCGCCTGAAACACCCGCTCATCGCCCGTGTCACGCAGCGCGGCGGCGGCTACAACGCCGAGCGCACGCCGATGGACTTGCCCGTCTCGCGCGCCGTCGTCGAAGCCCTTCAGACGACGGTTTCACAGCCGGTCGTACTGATGCCCACGCTCGGCGGCAGCCTCCCGCTCTCGATCTTCCGCGAGCACATCGGGGCCGTCACCATCACCGTCCCCATCGCCAACCACGACAACAACCAGCACGCCGAGAACGAGAACATTCGTCTGCAAAACCTCTGGGACGGTATCGAGACGATGGCCGCGCTGATGACACTTAAGCTGCCCGCCGCGCGCTGACCACGAGGAAGCCGCGCGACGGGCGGT
>DATHBT010000102.1:0-17384 GCA_035295985.1 Pyrinomonadaceae bacterium
CAAGAGCTTCGCGGCCGGCCGCATGATCGCTTCGCCGGAGGCGGAAGAGGCCGTCGTGGACGACACGTTCCTTAACGCCTTCGGGTACGAGAAGCCGGAGGACGCCGTCGGCCAGACGCTCGAAGTGCTGACCGGCGAGTCGACTGGCGGGAGGGCCAAGGAGCGAGGCGGGGGCGACGACGCGGCGCAGCAGACGGGAGACGAGGAAGAGCCGCTGAGCTTTTTCGGCCTGCCGCTCGAAGGCGGGGGTGAGGGAGAAGGCGGCGACGAGTCGAACCTGTCCGCGCGCGCGTTCAAGATCGTCGGCGTGTTGAAGTCGGAGGTCGAGCCGGGGACACAGGACTCGCGCCGCTTCCGCGGGTTCATGCCGATCTCCGGCATCTACGTGCCGCTACAGCAAGCGAGGGAATTGGCGCGGGCGCAGAAAGGGGGCATCGGCCGTGTCGCTCTGGAACTCGCCCGCGCGAGCGGCCTGCTCAAGGAGGGCGACGCGGAAGGCTACCCGATGGCGGTCGTGCGCGTCACTGACCCGGACATTCTGACCGACGTGCAGAAGCGGCTCGCCGAACGCAACTTCACAGCCTTCTCCATCGTCGATCAGCTCCAGGAGATACGCACGGTCTTCCTGATCCTGAACTCGGCGCTCGGCCTCCTAGGGGGCATCTCGCTGCTCGTCGCCTCCTTCGGCATCGCCAACACGATGATCATGTCGATCCTCGAACGCACGCGCGAGATCGGCATCATGAAGGCCATCGGCGCGGAGGATCGCGAGATCAAGACGATCTTCTTCGCAGAGGCCGCGCTCATCGGGCTGGCCGGGGGCGTCGTGGGCACGCTCGCCGCGTGGGCCATCTCGGCCGCCGCGGACAGGCTCGCCTACCGCTTCGTCCTCCAGCCGCGCAACGTCGCCTACGTCAGCTTCTTCGCGCTCCCGCCCTGGCTCTGGGCGGGGGCGATCCTCTTCGCCCTCCTCGTCGCCATCGTCGCTGCCCTCTACCCGGCCGCCCGCGCCGCGCGCATCGACCCGGTCAAGGCGCTCAGGCACGACTAATAGCTGTTAGCTGTTAGCTGTTAGCTAAAACAGGAGGCGGAGTCAGTCACGATCAGACTGACTCCGCCTCCTGTTTTCTGCCATCCGGCTAACAGCTAACAGCTAATAGCTAACAGCTTCTTTACGAGAGCGAGGCGCGGCACCAGCTACACTGGCGGTACTCCTCTTTGATGAGCAGGCCGATGAAGAAGAGCGGGAAGCAGGCGATGATCATGACGCCGAAGACCACCCAGCCGGCCGTCGAGATGCGCGTCGCGACGACGGGCGGCTGGGTGGTCTGGCAGTAGGGGCAGCGGAAGTTGTCGGCGGAGAGCAGCGGCGCGGGGGCGGGCGGCGCGGACTGGTGCTGCGACAGCGCGCCCGACTGCCAACTGTGAGGCGGGACGTAAGAGGTTGGCGGCGCGGGGTCGGCGTATGCGCCGCGCTTGTGCTGGAGCTGCGTGCCGCAGTAGCGGCAGACGCGCGCGACGTCGGCGTTGGCCTGGCCGCAGTTCTGGCAGGTGACGTATGACATGGGGGCTTCGGTGGAGCGTCGCGGGGCGCGCGGGCCTTCGTGGTCGCGCCCGCTCGGCAGCGTTCGTGCCGAACTTCAGCCGCAGCGTCGGGGGAGCGGCAGCGAGAAGGATTGCATGATGCGCTCGGCCGCTTCGAGCGCGCCGAGCGCGAACTCGACCTCATAGGTCATGACCGGGTAACACCTCGGCAGCGAGGCGCGGCCGAGCGGGCCAAGGGAGCGGCGCAGCGGGATCGTGCCGCTCGTCAACAGCTTCGCCGTGGCCGGCTGGAAGACGCTGAACTCGATGCTAAAGTATTCCGGCGGGGGCCGCTGCGCCATCGTCTCAAGACGCGGATCGGTTCGCAGTTCGAGCCAGACGACGTGCCGGCCCTTCGACTCCTTCGCGCGCCTGACCGCTTCGCCGCGGCTCGCGCGCCGCTCCTCGGCCGAGACTTCGAGCGCGCGCGACTCGCGCAGCCGCACGACGGCGACCGCTTGGACGGTCTCGATCTCGCGGCTCGTCTGGTAGAAGAGGTTCGCCTCGCCGGCCATGACGACGAGCGGGATCTTCTCTTCGACCCGGTCGTCCTTCGGCAGCGGCGTCGGCTCGGGCGTCGGCGTCGGGACGGGCGCGATCTCCTGCGGCTTCGGCGGGCGCCGGCCCGACTGCGCGAAGGCCGCGGCGCAGGCGAGCAGGGAGAGGGCCGCAAGCAGCGTCACGACGGAGCGGGCGCGCGTCCGTCCGCTTGCGTTGAGTTTTGGAGGCTGCATCGAAAGGCTCCCCTGCCGGCCGGAGTTTTCGGGCGGCTTTACGCGCGTCCGGCGAGCGGCTTGCCGCAGCGGTTGCAGAAGCGCGCGGCCGGGTCGCGCTGCTTCGCGCCGCAACCCTCGCACGTCGCCGTCGCCTTCAGATCGGCGCCGCACGAGGCGCAGTAGGCCGAGGCCGAGACGTTGGCCGCGCCGCACGTACCGCAGCGGCCGGGCATCGGCGGGACGTAGCCGCCGGCCTTTCGCGCGATGTGGCCCTCGACCGCCTTCCAGGCGTCTTCCGTCAGCTTGTACTGCCAGTAAGCGCCGAGCGCGGGCAGCGCGACGAGCAGCCCCGCCGAGAGGAAGACCGCGACGGCCGCGACCGCCGCCTTGTCGAACCACTTCTGCATCCCGATCTCGACGCGCGTGCCGCCGTGCTCCGGCGTGATCTTGATCGTCAGCGCGGCTGAGAGTCCCGTCAGATCGCGCAGCGTCGAAGACTTCCGCGCCTGAAGCACGGCGGTCTGCGAGACCTGCATCGACTGCACCTCGTAGTCGCCCTCGTCGAAGAGGCGGCGCAGCTCCGCGACGAGCTGCTGCACGTCGGCCTCGACGCCGGGATAGTACCTGCTGTCCATAAGAGCCTTTCGCGCGTCCTTTCGTGGTCAGACCCGGCCCGTCGCGGTCGCGCTTGTCTTTCCGCGCGCAGTCATTTTACGCTCAGTCGCATCCGACGGTTCATCTTTCCGCAGCAGACCGAGAAGGAAAAATCCTTATGACGCAGAAGTGTCGCCGCGCCGCGCTCGCGCCCCTACTCGCCGCCAGCGTGATCCTCGCGGCTGTTGTTCCCCTCGCGGCGCAGTCCGCGCAGGACGCGCCGCTCGAAGGGTTCACGGCGGAAGGGTCGGCGGCGCACCGCCAACTTGAGGAGCGCTTCCGCGCCGTGCCCGCGCACGCGCAGGCGCGCGAGCACCTGCGGCAGTTGACGAAAGAGCCGCACGTCGCCGGCACGGCGGAAGATTACCAGACCGCGCTCTACGTGCGCGACCGCCTGCGCGCCTACGGCGTCCCGGCCGAGCTGAAAGAGTACCAGGTGCTCCTGCCCACGCCGCGCGCGCCGACCGTGCTCGAACTCCTCGCGCCGCGCCGCGAGCGGCTGCTGTTGCGCGAGCCTGTCGTCGCCGAAGACCCGTCCTCGTCCAGCGCGAAGATCATCCCGCCCTTTAACGCCTACAGCGCGTCGGGCGACGTGTCCGCGCCGCTCGTTTACGTCAACTACGGCCTGCCGGAAGACTACGCGGCACTCAAGAGGCTCAACGTCGATGTGAAAGGCAAGATCGCCATCGCGCGCTACGGCCGCTCCTTCCGCGGCGTGAAGGCGAAGGTCGCGGAGGAGAACGGAGCAATCGGCCTCGTCATCTACTCCGACCCGGCCGACGACGGCTACGCGCAAGGGGACGTTTACCCCAACGGCCCCTGGCGGCCGGAAGGATCGGCGCAGCGCGGCTCAGTCCTCTACATCTTCCAGCACCCCGGCGACCCGCTCACGCCGGGCACGCCTTCAATCACCGGCACCCCGCGGCTCACGCGCGAGCAGGCGACGAATTTGCCGCGCATCCCCGTCCAGCCAATCTCTTACGGCGACGCGCGCAAGCTCCTCGCCCCCTTGCGCGGCCCCGTCCGCCCCGAAGGTTTTCAGGGCGCGCTGCCCTTCGCCTACCACGTCGGCGGCACGACGGACGTGCGCGTGCGCCTCAAGACCGACATGGAGTTCAGGCAGACGACGATCTGGAACGTCATCGGCCGCGTCGAGGGCGCGCAGGAGCCGGATCGCTGGGTCATTCTGGGGAACCACCGCGACGCGTGGACGTTCGGCGCGGTCGATCCCAACAGCGGCTCGACCGCCATGCTCGAAGTCGCGCGCGGGTTGGGCGAGCTGTTGAAGACGGGCTGGCGCCCGCGGCGCACCATCGTCTTCGGCAGTTGGGACGCCGAGGAGCACGGCCTGATCGGCTCGACCGAGTGGGCCGAAGAGTTAGCCGCGGAGCTGCGCGAGAAGGCGGTCGCCTACGTCAACATGGACGCGGCCGTGTCAGGCCCGAACTTCGGCGCGTCGTCCGTCCCGTCGCTCTGGAAACTGATCCGCGTGGCGGCGCGCGACGTGCGCGATCCCAAGACGGGCAAATCGGTCTATCAGGCCTGGCAGGATCGCTCGCGCGAGTCGCGCCCTGACGCGGAGCTGACAGACGAGTCGGGGACTGACACGGCCATAGCGGAGGCGCGCATCGGCGCGCTCGGCTCAGGGTCGGATTACACGCCCTTCCTCCAACACCTCGGCGTGCCGTCAATCGACATGGGCTTCGGCGGCGACTACGGCGTCTATCACTCGGCCTACGACTCCTTCCACTGGATGAGCAAGTTCGGCGACCCGAAGTTCGAGTACCACACCGCCGCCGCGCAAATCTGGGGCACGGTCGCGCTCCGCCTCGCCGAAGCGCCCGCGCTCCCGTTCGACTACGCGGACTACGCCGAACAGATCCGCGACTTCGTCAACGAGACGCAGCGCACCGCCTCGCGCCGCCGCATGGCCGACTCGTTCGACGCGAAATCACTGCTCGACGCCGCGCGCGATCTCGGTGAGGAGGCCGCGCGCGTCCGCGCACATCAGCATGATCTGAACGGAGAGATCGCGCGCTCCCGTACGCGAGCCGACGACTCACACCCGCGCGCCGTCGCGCGACTGCGGCGGCTGAACGACGCGCTCATCGCCGCCGAGCGCGCGCTGACCGATCCGCGCGGCCTGCGCGGCCGACCGTGGTACAGGCACCAAATCTACGCGCCCGGCTTCTACACGGGCTACGCCGCCCAGCCGCTCCCCGATCTCCGTCAGGCGATTGACGACCGCAACACGACCAGCGCGCGCGACGCCGCCCAGCGCATCGCCGAAGCGATCCGCCGCGCGATACAAACTTTGAGAGCAGGCCGCGAAGACTGAAGACTCAACGCCGAATGAATTTGTAGGGGCAGGGCTTGTCCCTGCCCATTGAGCGCGACAGCGCGAAAAACGAATCGCCGGCATTCGACACAGAATGCCGGCGATTCGTTTGAGCGGCCTGTCGGCCGCTGCGGGCCGCGGACTCGCCCCGCCCCTACAATTCAGCGCGCTACGACTCATCGTGTGTTCGGCGGCGTGGGCGTCGGCGTCGGCTGCGGCTTCGGCGGCTCGGCGCGCGGGACTTTCTCGATCATCAGATCGAGTGCGCGCTCGCGGGTCAGCTTCCCGCCGAGATAGTCGCGCCAGACCGGGACGACAGGGGCGGAGCGGGGCAGCCGCGTGTAAACGTTCTGGACGTCGCCGTAGTGTTTGTGCGCCGGATCGATGATCTGGCGCACGGCCTCGGCCGCGGTGACGAAGACGATGAAGTGCGCCGCGTCTTGCAAGTCTCTCTCCGAGACGCCCGCTTTGCGCAGACGGTCGCGCAGCTCCGCGAAAATTGACCTGGCACCCGTCCCGCCTTGCTGCCCTGCGCCGGCGACCACGTCGAGCGAGTGGAGGGCTTCGTGCAGTACGTTCTCTTCGAGCAGCGTGCCGGGGAAGGTTTTGACGGAGACGATGCTCAGGATGGAGTCGCGCGTGTAGTTGGTGAACGCCCCAGGGTACTGCGCCTCGGCGACGAGATAGACGGGGTGCGACGCGCGCGGCGCGTCCATGAGCAGGTGGCGGGCGAAGAAGGCGAGAAACTCCTGCTCCTTCGGCTTGAGCGTGCGTGCGAGCCGCGCCGTGGCCTCTTCGACGACCGTCTTGTGTGCCGGCCAGATCGTTTTGAGGAACTGCGGCTCGGCCGCTTGCAGCGCCCTAGCGAGTCGCAGGGCCGGCTCGCGCATGCGGTAGCTCTTCCCGCGGAAGTTGATGGTCTCGGGGACGTCGGACAGCTCGCGCGTGGCGTCGTCGGCCGTCTGGCAGACCATCAGGTTCGCGTCGATCATGCTCCACAGCGGCGTGAACCAGCCGCCAAACTCGCGGTGCATCTCGCGGATCGCCGCGATGAGTTCGGGCGAGGCGTCTATTCCTTCGATCTTCTGCGAGTCGTTGGCGGCGTGTTTGCGGGCGAGGTAGAAGAGGTCTAGGACGTGGTTAACGCGGAGGTCGAGCCAGCCGGCCTTCGCCTGCGCCGCCGGTGCGACTTGCGGCTGCGAGTCTTTGGCGACAGGTGGCGGGGAAGTTTTGGCCGGTTGTTGCGGCGACGAAGTCTGACCAACTGATGCCGCCGCTAGGGACAGGCAGACGAAGGCCCACGCGGCCGTGCGGGAAAGGGCGCGGGTGTTCATACCCTTAACTACTCCTCGCGGGGGAGTTCCGGTTGAGACGGGGGCGTCGCCTGTGATTCGGCGGCGGGGCGTGGAAAGTTCCCGAAAGCTCAGCCCTTCTTGCCGGGCTTCTTCTCGTCCTTCTCCTCGGGCACTTTCTTCGCGGCCTCGACGACTTGCTGGAGGTTGTCGATGGCGCGCTCTAACGATTCGCGCTCCGGGCCCTCGCCGGCCGACTCGCGCAGCGCGGTGAGCTGCGGGAGGAAGCGCGCGGCGGCCTCGGCCAGCTTACGGACGGACTTGCCGAGGTGCGGGCTTTCGGGGTTGCGCTCGGCCGTGTCGTCCACGTTCTCGATGGCCTCTTCGAGGATCGCGGCGAGGTCCGCGAGGTAGTCGGCCCGTGTGCCCTTGGGCAGCTCGCCCCAGGAGACGTTCGACTGCCGCTGCTCCGCGCCCGTCACGGCGGCGAGGCGGCGCTCTGCGATCTTGACGAAGAGGTTGGTGCGCGCGTCGAGCTGCTGGGCGTCGCGCACCATCTCGACCTCCTGAGGCGTCAGCGGGTCGCGCTTCCTCAGTTGCGCGGCGGTCGCCTGCGCGAGCGAGAGGAGGAGGCAGAGGGCGGCGAGCGCTGCTGCGAGCGTTGCGGGGCGTTTGATTAGGTCTTTCATCGCGTCGGTCTCGTGCGTGGGAGTTCGGGTTACGGCTGCGGAGTCTGGGGGCGCTTCCTCTGTTCTGTTGTGGGCGTGGCGCGCGAGTCGTCGGGCGGGCGCATAATGGTATCGACGAAGAAGGAGTCGAGCGCCTCCGTGCGCCTGGCGCGTGCGTGGCGGAAGGCTTCGAGGACGTTGCGCGCGTAGATGTCGGGTGTCGCGCGCCGGACAGACTCGATCCGCGCCGTGTGCTTGTTGAGCGTCAGCTCCAGCCGCTTGTAGAGGTCGCGGGTCTTGCCGTCAACCTTGCCCTCGCGCGAGCGTCCGACGGGGCGCAGCGCGGCGAGCGCGTCGTCAACGAGCGCCAGGTAGACGCCCAGTTCGGCCGTGGCCGGATCGAAACGCTGCGCCATCGTGTGCTGCTCGACGCGGGCGAGGGACTGCTCCATCAGATCGAGCGAGAGGCGCAGCCGGTCTTTCGGGTTGGCCGAGAGCGCGTCGAGCCGCGCGCGCAGTTGCTCGGGCACGTAGCGCATCGGCGGCGGCGCGGGCTGCGGCGGGACGACGAAGTCCTGAGCGCGCGCGCCCTGCGCGAAGGCCGCGGCGGCGAGCAGCGACGACGCGACCGCGCGGCCCAAGAGCAAACGGAGTGTGCTGAGACGACGAAGCATCAACCCTTACGATCCCCTGATTTGATTCTACACCGACACGATTCTGACCCGGCCGCCCGAAGAACCGGGCCGCGCCTTCAACCGCCTCACTTCCTGCGCCGCCTCACTTCTTGCGCGGCTTGACGCCCCGCTTGATCTGAGCGCGCAACGACGGCAGCCGCAGGTTGACCTTCTCGATCTCCAACTGGTTGAGGCCCGCGTCGGCCCGCGCGAGGAAGGTCTCGTATGCTTCGAGCGCGAGCTTGTAGTCGCCGAGCAGATCGTAGGCGCGCGCGATCAGGAAGTGCGTCACGGCGATGTCGGGTCGCGCGCGCGCGATCCACCTGTACTCGGCGAGGGCTTCCTCGTACTGCTCCAACTCGTCGAGGGCGGTGGCGAGGTTGGCGTGGGCCGCGTAGTTGTCGGGATCGGCCGCGACGACGCGGCGCAGGATCGTGGCGGCGTCCGCGAAGCGGCGGGCCTGGACGAGCGCGGCGGCGTAGCCGGTGGCGTGCGAAGCGTTCGCCGGCTCAAGCTCGGCGGCCATGCGGCAGTGTGCGAGCGACTTCTGCGAGTCGGTCTTTCGGAACAACTCGCACAGACGTGCGTGAGCCGCGGCGTTCTTCGGATCGCGCCTGACGAACTCTTCGAGCGCAGGGACGGCGACCGCGGGATCGTCGCTGTTGACCGTCTCGTCGGCGCGCAACTCGTCGCGGCCGGCGAGGGCTTCACGGCTTTGCGGGTCGAGCTTGAGCGCGCGCTCGAAACTCTCGGCCGCAGCCGCACGGTCATTCGACCCGCGCTCGATCCGGCCCCGCAAGGCCCAGTGTGCGGCCGTCGCATCCTCGTTGGCGGTCGCGCGGGTGATGAGCTTGCGCGCTTCGTCGAACGCGCCGGCGGTGGCGCGGAGCTGCGCGAGCGCGGCGAGCGTCTGCGTGTTCTTCGCATCGAGTTCGACGGCGCGACGCAGGTGCGGCTCGGCGTCGCCGTCTCGGCCCGCGCGCAGCAACAGGAATCCGAGCGCGGCGTGCGGCAGCGGCCAGTCCTTCTTAAGTTCGGCGGCGCGGCGCAGCGCCTTCTCGGCTTCGGGCAGGCGGTTCAGCGAAACGAGCGCAGAGCCGCGCTGGAACTCGGCCTCCGGGAAATCAGGGCGCAGCTTGATCGCTTGCTCGTAGAATTCGAGGGCGGTTGCCAGGTCGCCCTTCGCGTGCGCGTCCTGCCCCTTCTCGAAGAGCCTGACGGGGTCGGCCGCCGCCTCGCCGAGTTCGTCTTCCGACTGCGCTCGGACGGCCGCCGCCGAGACGCAGACGAGGGCGAGCGCGAAGAGGGAAGCGCGCAGGATGTTGAAAAGCCTACGAGGCATCGGGAAAAACTGCCGCCGCCGGGAGTGTCTTGCCGGGGACTGAAAGTGAAAGGGAGACCGGGGTGTGACCGCCCGCGCGGCCGAGCTTAACACGCCCGCGCGCGGGCCGTCCAAGCCGATCAATTTCTGCGGCGAGGCACGTTCGGATTGATGGCGGGTTGCGCCCCAAAGATGCCTGAGATAACATCGGCCGCACTCTAGTTTTCAAATTCAAAGTTCGGGCGTCGCGGATTGCGATCCGAAGTTCCCAAGCCACGACGCCGCGCCGACCGGCCCCGTCTGTCGGCACTGAGCTTTACGATCCGAGTCGCGAGCGCGAATAGGACTGTGAACAGTTCACCCGTCGAAGAGTTGGCGCGTGCGGAGTCTCCGGCCGTCTCCCGTGAAGCTGTGGAGAAGGAGTCGCGGCTGCGCGCGCTGCTCCGCGAGGCGGGCGGAGTCCTCGTCGCCTACTCCGGCGGCGTTGACAGCTCCTACCTCGCGCTCGTCGCGATGGAAGAACTCGGCGCGCGCGCCCTGTGCGTGACGGGCGACTCGCCGAGCCTCGCGCGACGGCTGCGCGAGCAGGCCGAGGAGATCGCACAAAAATTCGGCTTCCGCCACGAGTTCGTTCAGACCGACGAGATGGCCGATCCCAGCTACGCGGCCAACCCCTCGAACCGCTGCTACTTCTGCAAGACCGAGCTCTACTCGAAGCTCGCACCGATGGCGCTGGAGCGCGGACTCGCCTGCGTCGTTGACGGCTCCACCACCGACGATCTCGGCGACTACCGACCGGGCCGCGCCGCCGCCGCGGAGCACGGTGTGCGCAGCCCGCTCGTCGAGGTTGGCATGAGCAAGGAGGAGGTGCGAACGCTCAGCCGCCGCGCCGGGCTGCCCACCTGGGACGCGCCCGCCTCGCCCTGCCTCTCCTCGCGCATCGCCTACGGCACGCAGGTGACGATCAAGCGGCTGCGCGATGTCGAGACCGGCGAAGAGATCATGCGCGCACTCGGCTTCCGCGAGTTCCGCGTCCGCCACCACGACGAGCTGGTCAGACTCGAAGTCGCGCCCGCCGAACTCGACCGCGCGCTCGACCGTCGCACGGCCGACGAACTCGCGCGCCGCTTCCGCGCCCTCGGCTTCCGCTACGTCACGCTCGACCTGCACGGCTACCGCGCGGGCGCGATGAACGAAGTGTTGAAGAGCTATTAGCTGTTAGCTATTAGCTGTTAGCCAGCAGAAGGCGGCTGGCACCTTCCGCCTCCGTTCCGGTTTTTGGTTTTGCTGAGAGCTAACAGCTAATAGCTAACAGCTTCCTTGGAGATGAGTGATGGCAACGATGATTGAAGACGAACTGCGGCAGGAGGACAGGGAGACCAACCCGTTCGAAGCGATGATGTCGCGGTTCGACCGCGCGGCGGAGTTGCTGAACCTTGAACCCGATCTCTACGCCGTCCTGCGCGTGCCGAACCGCGAGCTGAAGGTTTACATCCCCGTCCGCATGGACTCCGGCCGCATACAGGTCTTCGAGGGCTACCGCGTCCAGCACAACTTCGCCCGCGGCCCCGCCAAGGGCGGCATCCGCTACGCGCCCGACGTGACGATCGACGAGGTGCGCGCGCTCGCCGCGTGGATGACGTGGAAGTGCGCCGTGGTCAACGTCCCGTTCGGCGGCGGCAAGGGCGGCGTGGTGTGCGACCCGCAGCAGATGTCCGTGGGCGAGCTGGAGCGGATGACGCGCCGCTATGCGGCCGAGCTGATCGACTTCATCGGCCCGGACAAGGACGTGCCCGCGCCCGACATGAACACCAACGAGCAGACGATGGCGTGGATCATGGACACCTACTCGATGCACGCGCGCCACACCGTCAACGCCATCGTGACGGGCAAGCCCGTCGCCCTCGGCGGCTCGCGCGGTCGGCGCGAGGCCACGGGGCGGGGCATCCTCTTCGTCGTCAACGAGGCCGTCAAGCGGCTGGGGATGACGCCGCCGCAGACGCGCGTCGTCGTCCAGGGGTCGGGCAACGTCGGCGGCATCGGCGCGCAGCTCATGCACGAGGCCGGCTACAAAGTCCTCGCCATCTCCGACATCAACGGCGGAATCTACAACCCCGATGGGATCGACATCCCGGCCGCGCTCAAACATCTTTACTCGACCCGCTCGTTCGAGGATTTCCCGAACGTCGAGCACGTCTCGAACGAGGACCTGCTCGAAATCGAGTGCGACGTGCTCGTGCCCGCGGCCACCGAGAACCAGATCAGGTCGGACAACGCCGGGCGGATCAAGTGCAAGGTGCTGGCCGAGGGGGCGAACGGCCCGACCACGGCCGGGGCCGACGAAATCCTTCAAAGTAAAGGGATTTTCGTCATCCCGGACATCCTCGCCAACGCCGGCGGCGTGACCGTCTCCTACTTCGAGTGGGTGCAGGACAGGATGGGCTACTTCTGGAAGGAGGAGGTCGTCAACGAGCGTTTGCAGGACGTGATGGTCGCCAGTTTCAACGAGCTGGTCAAGTACGCCGAGCGTCACAACGTGGACACGCGGACGGCGGCCTACATGCTCGCCATCGACCGGGTGGCCTACGACACGCGTATGCGCGGCATCTACGCGTGACAAATTTGTGTCCGTCTTTTTCGGTCTAAGTGGCGAAAAAGTCTTGATTTCCGCGCCGAGGTGGGGTAGTCTCTGCCGGGATTTGCTACTCAGGGCTTTCTGTCGAATCGTCCGAATTCTCGGTGCGCCTCGGGTGGCAGCCCCTAGCATTGACAGCGCCGCGACTGTTTTCGTATAAGCAGGGAGGCGCTGCCATCACGCAAACAGAACACAGTTGAGAGGCGCGAAGAGGTAAGGTTTAAGTACCCTGCGGGCGCTCTAGAGTGTCCGGCTCCTCTCGCTGCTCCGCTCCAGCTACGCAAGCGTTACAGATCGAGGGCGGTAGCAGTCTTCTTTGACACGGTGGTGTACGCTTGTAGTTGGAGCGTCCGCGTCCCCCAAGGGGCCGAGCCGGCCGGTGCCCGCTTGAGGCTTCAGGGGATTTGCGGTCGCCCCTTCCCGCAAAATTACATTACTCATTTCGCAGGAGGAATGCGATGAGACTCGCGAGAAGAGCGTCGGCTCTGATGCTCACTTTGTTGCTCTGTGCCGCCGCGTCGGCCCAGACGTTGCGCCCGGCGGACGATCCCAGGAATACCGCCCCGACCGTCGGCACGGGCGGCTCCCCGGGCGGCCCGACGGGGCTGTTCACCATCTACGACGGCCAGACGCTGCGTAAGGGCGAGTTCACCTTCAGTTTCGCCTACAGCAACTACGACCGCGATCCCGGCAACGTGGACATCACGGAAGTCCCGGTCAGCTTCCAGGTCGGCCTGAGCGACCACCTGGAGCTGTTCTACAACACGGACGCCTACCGCGGGGTCAAGGTCAACAACCCGGCGCACCTGTCGAGCTTCTACCTGCCGAACTCGCAGTTGTTCACGCGCGCGAACGTCGGCACGGGCTTAGGCCCGCTCATCTTGCAGAGCGGCCCGGCCATCGTCACCGCCCCTATCCGCGTCAGTGGCTCGACCCAGTTGACCACTTTCGGGCCGCTCTTCCGCCCGACCGGCAACCAGCCGTTCGTGCAGTTCCCGTTCATCGGCGGCACCGGCCCGAACTTCGGCCTGACGGGCAACAACATCGCGCCGCCGTTCGTCTCGACCCTCGGCGCGCCGACCGGAGGCGGAGGCGGAAACTTCGGCGCGGCGTCGAACTTCCCCGGCTACGGCTCGATTTACGGCAGCATCCTGCCCGGCATAGTGCTGACCACGAGGACGATCCCGGCGAATTTGACGTTCAACATTCTCAACGTCCCCGACCTGTTCACGGCCGCGCCGAGCTACCTGCCGGACGCGCCGTTCATCAACAGGCTCTACGGCGAGTCGTCGTTCAATACGCACACCTTCGGCGCTAAGATTCGCTTCACCGACCCGGAGAACCCGCTCGGCGTGGGCATCGTCCCGCTCTACCGCTGGTACTGGGACAACGCCGACGACTTCCAGGGCTTCAACCAGCTCCAGCGCGGCTCCAGCCCCGGCGGCAGCATCGGCGACTTCGGCCTGATCGGCTTCATCGACGGCCGCCTCTCGAAGCACGTCAACCTGTCGAGCAACATCGGCTACATCCTGAACAGCAACCCGAAGAGCGAGGCGATGGGTGACGCCATCCTGCTCGACCGCCCGGACGAGCTGATCGCGGGCATCGGCGTGGACTTCCCCGTCAACGAGACCTTCCAGCCGATCTTCGAGCTGAAGTCGGTGCGCTACGTGGGCGGGCGCACGCCGAACGCCTTCCCGAACCACCCGATTGACTTCCTCGGCGGCGTCCGCATCTTCCCGGCCCGCTGGCTCGGCTTCAGCGCGTGGTACCGGGCGCACCTGAACCAGCAGGGCGACCGCCTCTTCGGCGACCAGAACTACCCGGCCGGCTTCCGCCAGTCGGAAGACCCGCACGGCTTCGGCTTCCAGTTCTTCATCGGACGCCGCAACGAGCGCGCCCCGACGGAGCTGCCGAACCAGGCCCCGACCGTCACCGTCACCAGCTCCACCTCGCGCGTGACGCTGCCGGCCAACTGCCCGCCCGACCAGATGGCGGACCCGGGCTGCACGCCGACCTCGACATCGGTTCAGTTGACGGCCAACGCGACCGATCCGGACGGCGACACGCTGCTCTACACCTGGACGACGACGGGCGGGCGCGTCACGGGCGACGGCCCGAACGTGACGTGGGACCTGACGGGCGTCCAGCCCGGCACCTACACCGCCAACGTCGAGGTTGACGACGGCTGCGGCTGCATAGCCTACTCCTCGGCGACCGTGGTGGTTGACACCTGCGGCTGCGTCGCGACGCCGACGCCGACGCCGATAATTGAGGAGTCGCCGACGCCGACGCCGACGCCTCCCGTGATCGCCGCGCCGACGCCGTTCCAGTTCGACACCTACGGGAACATCCCGCGTAACGACGTGAAGGCGCGTCTCGACAACTTCGCCAACGCATTGCAGGAGAACCCGGGCGCGCAGGGCTACATCATCGCCTACGGTGGCCGCCGCGGCGTGGCCGGCGAGGCACAGCGCCGCGCCGACTTCGCCCGCGACTACCTCGTCAACACCCGCGGCATCGACGCCGGACGCCTCGTCACTATCGACGGCGGCTTCCGCGAGGAGGCCACGACCGAACTCTGGATCGTGCCTTCCGGCGCGACACCGCCCACGGCCTCGCCGAACGTCGATCCGTCCGAGGTGCAGACGACGCGACCACGGACGACACGACGGAGGCGCGGACGAACCAGGCGGGACGACGACGAGTAGCGTCCTAACTCTCGCGCCGTGAACACAGCGCGACCACACACGAGGCGGGCGGCGTCCCTTGATGGGAGCCGCCCGCCTCGCTTTTCGTCCGCCGCCTCGCCGGCCCCCGCCACGGTGAATCCCGCCGGATTTCCACCCGCGGCGGGGTAATTTATGGAATCCGGCCGCCTCTTCATGTACAACGTGAGCTTCCGTTGTGCATCAAAGAGTCTTAGGCTACTCTGCTCGGCTCGCCGGGCTTGACGCGGCCGAGCCGGCGGGCGACGCGCCCCGCCGCCAACCCCATGATCTTGAGAACCAATTCGCGGTTGAAAGCCCCCAAACTCGATAAAGGACGACGATGATCAGACCTCTTAAAAGACTGTCCCTACTGCTCGCCGTGCTCTCCTTCGCCGCCGCGCCGCTGCTGACGCTCTCGCCCGCCCCCGTCGTGCGTGCGGGGACGCACCCGCTCGACACGACGCAGGACGCGGCCGCGCGGCCGATGAGCTGGTCGGTCTCCGGCCCGATGGGCGGCGACGCGCGCGAACTCACTATTGATCCGAGGGACCCGCAGCGCCTGCTGATGGGCACCATCGACGGGCAGATTTACGAGTCGCGCGACGGCGCGCGCACCTGGGCCCGGCTCGCGCAGTTCAACCGCCCCGGCCTCTACATCGATCACATCATCATCGACCCGCGCGACCCGAACGCCATCTACGTCGCCGCGCACAAGCACAAGCAGCCGGGCGGCTTCTTCAAGACGACCGACGGCGGGCAGACCTGGCGCGAGTCGCAGCAGCTCAAGACCGAGGCGCTGCACTCGCTCACGCAGTCGCCCTCAGACCCCGACGTGCTCGTCGCCGGATCGAACCGCGGCGTCTATCGCTCGCAGGACGCGGGCGAGACGTGGGAGCAGCTTGAGACCGCGGCCTACCCCGACATCCGCAACGTCGAATCGCTGGCGATTGATCCGCGCAACGTCAACCACATCTACGTCGGCACGTGGCACCTGCCGTGGAAGACGGAGGACGGGGGGCGCACTTGGAAGTCGATCAAGACGGGCATGATCGATGACTCGGACGTCTTCGCCATCGAGATCGATCAGCGCAACCCCGATCACGTCATCGCCTCGGCCTGCTCCGGCATCTACGAGTCGAAGAACGGCGGCGCGCTCTGGCGAAAGGTGCAGGGCATCCCCTCGCAGTCGCGGCGCACGCGCGACATCCTCCAGCACCCGGCCCACTCGAACGTCATCTTCGCCGGCACGACCGAGGGCTTCTGGCGCTCGGCCGATGGCGGCAGCTCCTGGATGCTCACCACCTCGCGCACCCTGGAGATCAACGCCATCGCCGTCCACGAGAAAGACCCGCAGACGATCTACATCGGGACGAACAACTACGGCGTGATGGTCTCGCGCGACGGCGGCAAGAACTTCGTCCCCTCCAACGAGGGCTACTCGGGCCGGCGCGCCTACTTCCTGCTGCCCGACCGCGAGCGCGCGGGCCGCGTTTACGCCGCGACCATCAACACGGCCACGGGCGGCGGCTTCTTCTTCGTCAGCAACGACGGCGGCGAGACGTGGCAGCCCTCGATGCGCAACATGCCGTCGCGCCTGATCGCCTACTCGATCCTCCAGGATCGGCAGGACGCCAACGTCCTCTACATCGGCACGAACCTCGGCCTCTACCGCTCGGCCGACCGCGGCACTTCGTGGTCGCCGCTCGGCATGCCGGAAGAGAAGAAGCCTGCTAAGCGCCCCGTGCGCCGCCGCGCCGCCCCCGCGCGCGGGCAGTCGGCGTCGGCCGCGCAGGCCGCGCGCCCCGCGCCCACGATGAGCGCGACGCGCGCCGACGACCGCGTCAAGCGCGCGCAGGCCGTGCTCGGGCAACTCGGCTACAGCGTCGGCGTGCCTGACGGCGTGGCCGGCACGCGCACGGTCGCCGCCATCCGCCGCTTCCAGGCCGACAAGGATTTGCCGCAGACGGGCCGTCTCGACGACCCGACGCTCGTCGCGCTCGGTCTCTCGGGCGGCAAGACCACGCTCGACGAGGCTAAGGCCGCGCAGGAGGCGCCCGTCGCGCTGACCGACTCGATCAACGAGTTGGCCTTCTACTACAAGCCCGACGGCGCGGCGGGGATGTTCGCCGCCACGAACAAGGGCCTCTTCCGCGCGGACGATCCGGCCAAGGGCTGGAAGAAGATCAGGTACGGCGAGGGCCTCGACGAGCGCACGCTTACCATCTCGACGCACCCGAACGAGCCGCAGGTCGTCTGGGTCGGCACGTCCACCTCCGGCGTGCTCACCTCGCGCGACGGCGGCGAGACGTGGCGGCGCGTTGAGGACGTGCAGGCGGTTGCCCCGATCAACGTCGTCCGGCAGGACCCGCAGCGGTCGTCTTACGTTTACGTCGGCACCTCGCAGATGCTCTACCTCTCGCACGACGGCGGCGAGAAGTGGATCTTCCGCGGCGGCGGCCTGCCGTGGGGCAGCTACACGAGCATCCTCGTCAACCCGCACGACCCGGACGAGGTGTTCGCCGCCAGCGCTTACGAGAACCCGGAGAACAACGGCGTCTTCCACTCGAAGGACGCGGGCATGACTTGGAAGCGCGTCGATCCGGAGCTGCCGAGCCGCCGCGTCTGGTCGCTCGCTCTCGACCCGAACGATCCGGGCCGCCTCTTCGTCGGCTCGCACTCGGCCGGCGTTTACGTCGCGCGGCGCGACATGGCGACGGCCGCCGCCTCGGCGACCTCGGTCAAGTAAGGGCCTAAACGGTAAACCGCGACGGGTGACGGGAGATGACAAAAT
>DATHBT010000103.1:0-6062 GCA_035295985.1 Pyrinomonadaceae bacterium
CTGGCGCAGCAGGCGATCAGCTACAACCAGGAGCGCAGCGTCACGACCGGCCTGCGCGGCCGCGTCTGGATCGACCGCGAGTTGCACCGCGTGCTGCGCGCCGAGATGACCTACACGGAGATCGAGCCGGACTTCCCGGTCAAGAGCCTTGAGAAGCGGATCGACTACGACTGGGTGACGATCTCCGAACAGAAGTACCTGCTGCCGGTCGCGGCCGAGGCTATCTTCACCGTGCTTCAGCCCGTCACCTTCTTCGACGGGCGGCGCGAGCGGCGCGTCACCGAGCCGCAGATCGTCCAGTACCGCAACGAAATCCGCTTCCGCAACTACCAGAAGTTCGGCACCGAAGTGAAGATTCTCGAAGACGACGACTTCCCGGCCGAGCCGCCGGAGAGGCAGTAGGCAGAAGGCGGAAGGCGGAAGGCAGAAGGCAGAGGGCAGTCAGGAAGAGAATCCCTCCGGGTTTTTGTCCTGACTACTTTCTGCCTACTGCCTTCTGCCTTCCGCTTTCTCGCATCTAAACCGGCATGAGAACGAGCACGGGGAGTCTGAAAACTTACGCGGGGTTCGCCCGCAGGTTCGGGCGGCGGTTTCTGGAGGAGCGGCTGGAAGAGCGGCGCACGTCGGTCGCGCCCGCGCCGCACAGGCCGCTGCCCGAAGGGTGGCCGGACGACCGGCTGACGGTGGCGTGGCTCGGCCACGCCACGCTGCTCATCAACTTCTACGGGACGTGGCTCCTGACCGATCCGGCGCTCCGGCGGCGAGTCGGCCTCAGGATCGCGCCCGGCGTCACGCTCGGCCCGCGCCGCCTGGTCGAGCCGGCCCTCGGCCCTCACGAACTCCCACGCCTCGACGCCGTCCTCGTCTCACACGCGCACATGGATCACTGCGACCTGGCGACGCTCCGCCGGTTGCCGAAGTCCGCGCGCGCCGTCGTGCAGCGCGGCAACCTCGATCTCGTCCGCCGATTCCAGTCCGCGGATGAATTGGCGTGGGGCGAGTCGGTCGAGGTCGCGGGCGCGCGCGTCGAATCAATCGAGGTGAACCACTGGGGGGCGCGGCGGCTTACCGACCGCGAGCGCGGCTACGGCGGCTTCCTCGTCGAGAAGCACGGCCGCGCCATAGTCTTCGGCGGCGACACCGCCTACACGCGCGCCTTCGGCCGCCTGCGTCGGCGCGACACGCGGATCGTTTTGGCAGCGCTGCCCGTGGGCGCTTACGACCCGTACATTTTCGCCCACGCCAACCCGGAGCAGGCCTGGGCCATGGGGCGCGAGATGGGCGCGGAGTATTTTCTGCCGATGCACCATTCGACCTTCCGCCTGAGCCGCGAGCCGACGAAAGAGCCGATCAGTCGGCTGCTCGCGGCGGCCGGGCCTGAGGAGTGGCGCGTCGCGCTGACCGAGGTCGGCCAGACCTGGCAACTGCCTGAGTAGACGGGCGCGGGCGCGGTAAAACGTGGGGCGGGCGGGGTTCTTTTCCGAGAAAGACCCCGCCCGCCCCATTTTTTTAGATCGCGTTTGAGGTTTTTGAGATCGATTTGATCGGGATTTGAGCGACATCTGAGGAGTTTGACGGCACTCAGGGGCAAAGCAGTTCGTTAGTCGCAACATCGTAGCGCCGAGCGGCACGCGCCCACCGCGGCGAGCGAAGGCGGCTACGAGTGCTTCAACGCGAGGCCCACCGGGGAGCCCCCACAACTCGCGAGGTGCCGTCATGAAGTTACGCCGCTGTCCGATCTTTTATTGCGTCTTTCTCTTCTGCCCGGCCATCGCGGCCGCGGCCGATACGACAGTCCAGCCCTGCGCGGCCAAGGAGCCGAGCGAGTGGCAGGCCAGAATTGACAAGGAGCCGGCCGAGAGGGAATCGGCCGAAACAGGGGCGGTCGAGAGGGAGCGGGTCGCGCCCGCGCTGACGCCGCTCGCAGTGCCGGCGCCGCTCGCCCTGCTCAAGGGCGACGCCGTCTTCCGACAGGCTTACGAGGACGTGTACAGCATCCTGAGCGCGGAGAACGAGTGCAGCCGCCTCTACGGCGGCGCGGCCCCGGCCGCCTACGTCTTCAACCAGCTCGCGGGCACGTTCAAGTCGGCGCGGGTCGGCGGGAGCCGCGTGGCGGGCCAGATGGGCGGGGGGTCGATCAACGTCCGCCACGAGCCGAGCGGCCTCAAGTTCCGCCTCTTCGAGAAGGCCGTCATCAACACGGGCGGGGCGTTCTACCGGCGGCAGAACGGCCAGTCGGAGGAGAAGGTGCCGCGCGTCGGCAGCTTCGCGCCGGACACGCGCGGCGCGCGCGCACTGATCCTGCTGCACGAGCTGGGTCACGTCGTCAGGGGAGAGGGCGAGCGATGGGTGCTCGAAGACGACGGCGGCGACCCGTTGCTCAGCGAGCGCAACACGCAACTGGTCGAGGAGCACTGCATCGGCCAGCTCAAGGCGCTCGGCACTCAGACGCAGCCGCGGTCGTTCGACGTGGCGAGGAGTCCGGCGCGCGAGCCGGCCGGGCGCGATTCGATCAGGCAGCAGTGATTCGCGATTAAGCAGGCCGCGCCGCGGCGCGGGAACAAGCAAGGAGATTTTCCGAAGATGTCAAAGACGAGCGACTACAGCACCGAAAACCTGGATCAGCACAACCTACGCGCGGGCGCAGACCTGCGGCTACGCCTGCTGACGCTCAAAGACCTGGCCCACGCCTTCCTCGAAGAGCTGGGCACGGTCGGCGGGGGAGGCGACGCGGCGGCCGAGCCGGCCGGAGGCCCGATAGACTTCTACGACGAGGTGCGCCGCTTCGAGATCGAGATGATCCAGTCGGCCCTGCGCCGCACGAACGGCGTGCAGACCGAGGCGGCGGCCCTGCTCCGCCTCAAGCCGACGACGCTCCACGCCAAGCTCAAGCAGTACGGGCTGTCGGCCTCCGACTTCACCCTGCGCGCCGCGTCGGCGAACCAGACGGCCGCGCACGGCGAGGGCGCGCCGCGCGGCGGCTACGCCGGCGGGGAGCGGGAGGAGGAGGACGAGCGCGTCGCCGTGCTCGCCTGAAAGTTTCGATCCGCGCAGACTCGACGCGGCCCCTCTTGCGGGAAACTGGGGGCCGCGCCCGAGAGGGGAGGCGGCGGTGCCCGTGCTACGAGGTCGCGGGCCGCGCCTCCCCGACTTTTTGCTGAGACGGTCAGTTGTCCGTTGCCCGCTGTCCGTTGTCCGTGCTTCGTCGGGTTAGCGCTCAAGACGTGATTCGGATGCCGACGTGGCACAAACAACTGACAACTGACCACGGGCAACTGACCGTCGTCCGGTTCATCGTTTATTTTTCGCCCTGCTAAACTCTTCCCATGAGGATCACGGAACTGGGGGCGGGCGGTCACGAGCGCGTCGCGCTGTGCGAGGACGAGGGGGCGGGCTACCGCGCCGTCGTCGCCGTCCACAGCACGGCGCTCGGCCCGGCGCTCGGCGGGACACGCCTATGGAATTACCCGTCAGTTGAAGAGGCGATCACCGACGCCCTGCGGCTCTCGCGCGGGATGACATACAAGAACGCGCTGGCCGGCCTCCCCTTCGGCGGCGGCAAGTCGGTCGTCGTCGCGGACGCGCGCACGGTTGATCGCGAGAGACTCTTCCGCGCGCACGGCCGCTTCGTCGAAACTTTTAACGGAATCTACGTCACGGCCGAGGACGTGGGCACGACGCCGGCCGACATGGAGCTGGTCGCGCGCGAGACATGCCACGTCGCGGGCCTCAGCAGCCGTTCCGGCGATCCGTCGCCGCACACGGCGCACGGCGTCTTCCGCGCGATGCAGGCGGCGGCGAAATTCCGCTGGGGCACGGACTCGCTCGCCGGCCGCGCCGTCGCCGTGCAGGGCTGCGGCAACGTCGGCCGCAACCTCGCGCGCGAGCTGCGCGCGGCCGGCGCGCGGCTCTTCGTCTCGGACGTTGACGAGGCGCGCGCACGACGCGCCGCGCAGGAACTCGGCGCGTCGGTCGTCGCGGCGGGCGAAATTTACGACGCGGCGGCCGACGTTTTCGCGCCGTGCGCCCTGGGCGGCGTCATCAACGACGAGACGATCCCGCGCCTGCACGCCGAGATCGTCTGCGGCGCGGCCAACAACCAGCTACTCGAAGCGCGCCACGGCGACGCGCTCCACGCGCGCGCCATCCTTTACGCGCCCGACTACGCGGCCAACGCTGGCGGCGTCATCAACGGCTGCCGCGAGCTGCTCGGCTGGACGGCCGAACAGTCCGCGCAGAAAGTCCACTCGCTCTACGACACCCTCCTCGACATCCTCCGGCTCGCCCGCGACGAAAACATGCCGACGCACGCCGCGGCCGACCGCCTCGCAGAAGCGCGGCTTGGCGAGGCTAAGGCGCAGCGCCGGGCGACGTAGGGTCTTCACAGCTCAAGCTATCTGTAATACTTGTGGATGCCGCCAAGCTACTGGCGGTCGGGTCGGGGCTTCATCAGCTCGGCGAAGCGGGGGTCGGCGCGCAGCCGGTCGAGACGCGGGTCGAAGCGGAGCGTGGGCCCGGGGCCGGGCTGTCGCGCGACGAAGCGTTCGAGGTGTTTGAACGCCTCCTCCGTCTCGCCGAGCGCCGAATGTGTGACGGCGAGGCTCAGGTGGGCCTGCGGGTACTGGGCGGAAAGATTGCGGAAGCGCGGGAAGAACTTGGTCGCCTCCTCGCGGTCGCCCGCGAGCGCGGCGGTGAAGGACAGCCCCTCGCGCGCCTCGTCGAACTCGTCGTCCTGTTCGAGCGCGCGGCGGAAGTGGGCGCGCGCCTCCTCGTGGCGGCCCTGGAGGGCGCGCGTGTTGCCGAGGAGGGCGAGCAGCAGTAGCTGGTGGACGCCGCCCTGCGCCGTATCAAGTGCCTTCTCGCAGGTGGCGGCGGCGCGGTCGTAGTCGCGCGAGAAGTAGTACATCTGCGCGAGGTTAATGTTGATGACGGCCGAGAGCGGGTCGAGCGACTGCGCGCGCTGCATCTCGGCCGTGGCCTCTTCGAGGCGGCCGTCGGCCAAAAGTATGATGGCGTAGCGCTGGCGCGCGGTCGCGTAGTTGGGATTGATGGCGAGGGCGCGCTTGTAGGCGGCGGCGGCCCCTTCGGTGTCCCGGTCGAGACTGCGGACGAGTCCGGTGGCGGCGTGCGCCTCGGGCAGCGCGCCGTCCAGTAGGACGGCGCGCGCGGCCGTCTCGCGCGCGCGGCGCAGTGCCTCGTCGCGCGGCGCGATGCGCTCGTGCCGGTAGTAGGCGACGAGGCCATAGGAGTCCGCGAGTCCGGCATGGGCGAGCGCGTATGAGGGGTCGAGGCGGACGGCCTCCTCGTAGTGCTTGATGCTCTGGCGGAAGCCGTCCTCCGTGCGCAGGTTCCAGAAGTAGAAGCCGCGCGCGTAGGCTTGGTAGGCCTCCGGGTTCTGCGTGGGGTGCTTGGTGAGCTGCGAGCGCTCCTCGCTCGTCAGCTTCACCTTGAGCGCCTGCGCCACCTCCTCGGAGATGGCGTCCTGCACGGCGAACACGTCCGTCGCCTTCTTGTTGTAAATCTCGCCCCACAGCGGCTGGCCGTCGGGGATGCTCAGCAGCCGCACCGTCACGCGCACGCTGTCGCCCGCGCGCTGCACGCTCCCCTCGACGACGGCGTCAACCCCAAGCTCCCGCCCCGCCCTGACCGGATCGTAGTCGGCCGCCGTGTACTTGAAGACGGCGCTGGTGGGGCGCACCTGTATCTGTTGCAGGTTGCTGAGCTTCGTGATCATCGCGTCGGTCATGCCGAGGCCGAGGTGCGCGCCCTCGCCTTCGAGGCCGATGTGCTTGAGCGGCAGCACGGCGATGACGCGCGGGCCGCCGCTCGCGGGCCGCGCTGCCTGGCGCGGGCGGAAGAAGTAGGCGACGACGGCGAGCGCGAGCGCGATGGCGACGGCGACGGCGACGAAGAGGCCCGCGCGGGCGCGGCGCGGGAGCGGCCCGGTGGCGGCGGCCTGCGGGAGCGGCGACGTGTCCGCCGCGCGCGGCACGTTTTCGGGAACATTCGGGACGACCGTGATCTCGTCGGTGTCGGCCGTCGTCGGCGGGGGCGACGCTGAG
>DATHBT010000104.1:0-2442 GCA_035295985.1 Pyrinomonadaceae bacterium
GGACGGCCCGCCGCCGCGCGGCAGCTTAGTAACGAAGAAAGAGAAGCAAAGGAAACTCGGATGATCACTTGCAAGCATTGCGGAACACAGGCGTTGGAGAATCAGACCATCTGCCCCGGCTGCGGCGCTGACCTGGCTGCCGCCGCGGCCGACGAACGGAGCGAACAGAACGAACAGGCCGCCGCGCCGGCCGACTACGCGACCGCCCCGAACGAAGCGCCCGCGGCTGCTTCCGAGGACTCGACCACCTCGTCCGGCGAGTCAACGGCCGGCGCGGCCCCGCCGGCCCCGGAGACGAAGCCGGTCAGCGCGCCCGCCGCGTCGCCGTCCGCCGCCGCGCGCGCGCAGGGGGCCGCGAAGTCCCGCGGAGCCAGTTCGACGACGAAGGCGCTCATCGCCGTCGGCGTGGCCGTCGCAGTCGCCTTGGGCCTGATCGCCTGGCAGGTGTTGGCACGGCGTTCGCGCGGCGTCAGGCTGTCGGGCGAGGACGTGGCCGAGATCGTCAAGACGATGGCCCCGCCGCAGCAGTTGGCCCTGCTCGCCAACGACGAGAAGCAGCGCAAGGAGATCGTCAAGGAGTTGAAGGAGCTGCTGGCTGTCGCGCAGGAGGCGCGCGCCGCCGGCATCGCCGACAAACCGGAGACCAAGCGCCAGATCGAGACGCTGCGAACCTTCGTCCTCGCGCAGACCTACGCGCAGAAGCAGCGCGAGTCCGACCCGACCACCACGCCCGACAAGCTCTACTCGAAGGAAGAGATCGACAACTTCCTCAAGGAGCAGGGGCAGGAGCAGAAGTTCGAACAGTTCCTGAAGGACGTGCAGGAGCTGGGCCTGCTGCCTTCGGCCGGCGGCGTCACGGAAGAGCAGAAGGCGCAGATCAGGAGCGAGCTGTGGGCGCCGACGCAGGTGCTTGCCCGCAAGGCGCAGGCCGCCGGGATCGACAAGGAGCGCAAGACGCAGCTCCTCATACAGCTCCAGGAGGCGCAGGTGCTCGCCCAGAAGTACGCGCCGCAGTTGCAGGAGAAGACGAAGGTCACGGATCAGGAGATCGACGCGAAGCTCGCGGAAGTTCGGGGCAAGGCGGACGAAGTTTTGCGGCGGGTGCGGGCGGGCGAGGACTTCGGCGAGCTGGCGAAGCAGTTCGGCGGCGACAGCACGAAGGACAAGGGCGGCGATCTCGGCTGGTTCAAGCGCGGCGCGATGGTCAAGGCCTTCGAGGACGCGGCCTTCGCGCTCCAGCCCGGCCAGGTGAGCGACATCGTCGAGACCGAGTTCGGCTACCACATCATCCGTGTGGACGAGCGCCGCATGGGCAAGGACGAGCAGGGCAAGGAGGCCGAGGAGCTTCACGCGCGCCACATCCTGATCAAGCCGGAGTCGGGCCAGGCGGCGAACCCGTTCGCGCCGCCGCCCGCGCTGCGCGAGCAGGTGAAGCAGGCGCTGGAGAAGGAGAAGCGCGAGAAAGTGATCGAGGAGATCGCGCGACGCACGAACGTAGAAGTGCCCGACGACTTCAAGGTCGAGGTTCCGCCGCAGACGCCCCTGCCGCAGATGCCGCCGCAGGGGGGCATGCCAGGCGTGGCCCCCGGCGAGCAGGAGTTGCCCGGCGAGACCGTGCCCACTCCCGCAGCCTCGCCCACGGCCGGAAACAGGAACGGGAAGTAAAGCAGAGGTCAGAGGTTAGGGGTTAGAGGTCAGTAAAAAACTGGTTTCACTGACCTCTAACCTCTAACCTCTAACCTCTGACCTCTATGCTCTTCGGCGAGTACCGCGTCGAAATCGTGCCGGACGGCGAGTTCCGCCTGGACGGCGGGGCGATGTTCGGCGTCGTGCCGCGCTCTCTGTGGTCGCGCTTCGCCGTGCCGGACGAGGAGAATCGCGTCAGGCTGAACGCGAACTGCCTGTTCATCGACACGGGCCGCGAGCGTGTGCTGGTGGAGACGGGGATGGGCGACAAGTGGTCTGCGCGGCACGCCGCGATGTACGCGGTCGGGCGCGAGCGGCCGCTCGCCGAGTCGGTGCGCGAGATCGCCGGTTGCGCGCCCGAGGACGTGACGATAGTCGTCAACACGCATCTGCACTTCGATCACGCGGGCGGAAACACCGTGCTCGACGCAGAGGGCCATGCAGTCCCGACGTTCCCGAACGCGCGCTACTTCGTCTCGCGCTCGGAGTTCGAGCACGCCGAGCGCCCGCACGAGCGCGACCACGCCAGCTACCTGCCAGAAAACTGGCGACCACTCGTCGAGAGCGGCCAGTTGGAACTGAAGCCCGACGACTACGAAGTCGTGCCGGGCCTGCGGATGGAGACCATCGCCGGCCACTCGCGCACGATGCAGTGCTGGCGACTTGAGGGCGGCGGTCGGACGTTCTTCGGCTTCGCCGACCTGGTGCCGACGCGCGCGCACGTCCCCGCAGCGTGGGTGATGGGCTACGACCTCT
>DATHBT010000105.1:0-5373 GCA_035295985.1 Pyrinomonadaceae bacterium
GACAATATTCGACCGCGCGCTTGAGCGTCTCAAGAGACTCGACGGGGTCTGTGCCGTCGCACTTCTGTAGGTAGAGGTCGGGGAAGCCCGCGACGAGGCGCGACACGTCGCCGCCCGCCGTCTGCACCTCGACGGGCACGCTGATGGCGTAGCCGTTGTCTTCGATGAGGAAGAGCACAGGCAGCTTCAGATTCGACGCCGTGTTGAGCGCCTCCCAGAACTCGCCCTCGCTCGTCGTGCCGTCGCCCGAAGAGCAATAGACGACCTCGTCGCCCTTGAAGCCCGCGATCTTGTCTTTGATCTCCTCTATGAGCGTGGCGCGGTAGCTCGCCTCGGCGCACCCGACGGCCTGCAGGAACTGCGTGCCCGTCGGCGACGACTGCGAGACTATGTTCAGCTTCTTATGCCCCCAGTGCGAAGGCATCTGCCGGCCGTGCGAGTTCGGGTCGGCCTCCGCGCCGACGGCCGAGAGCAACTGTTCGAGCGCGGTCATGCCGAGTTGCAGACAGAGGGCGCGGTCGCGGTAGTAGGGGTAGAACCAGTCGTAAGACGGCTTCAGCGCGAGGCCCGCGGCGACGAGCACGGCCTCGTGGCCCGCGCCGGAAATCTGGAAGAAGATTTTGTTCTGCCCCTTGAGCTGAATCTCCTTGTCGTCCACGCGCCGCGACAAATACATCGTTCGGTAGATCGACACCATCTGCTCCGCCGACAGCCCGCGGTACTCTTTCGTCTTCAACTCGGTCGCCATCTTCTTAATCCTTCGCTCTTAAATTTGATCGTCGTACTCGGTCTCAAGCGTCATCCGGTAGTCCTCGGCCATCGACGGGTGGCCGTGGGCGCGCGCGACCTCGATGCCGCGCTCGTAAGTTTTCCGCGCCGCGTCGCGGTCGCCCGTTCTTTCGTAGGCGCGCGCGAGCATCCCGTAGGCATTGCCCTCGTCGTCGTGAGCGGCGAGGTAGCGCGTCAGCATCCCGATCACGTCGCGGTCGCGCCCCGCCTTCTCGTACTCCTTCGCCAGCCCGAACATCACCATCGCGTTGGCGGGATCGCTCGCCAACATCTGCTCGAACACTTCGACGCGGGAAGACATAAAAGCCGTGAACAGTGAATAGTAAATCGTGAACAGAGGAAGCGGTCTTTCGCCTATTCACGATTTACCATTCACTACTTACTGAGCCAACGGCTGCTTGCCGCTGGTGATGAGCTTGGCGATGGTTTGCAGTTGCATGTTGGAGGTGCCCTCGTAGATCGCGCCGATCTTGGAGTCGCGCCAGAGTTTTTCGACGGGATAGTCCTTCACAAACCCGTAGCCGCCGTAGAGTTCGATGGCTTTGGAGGCGACGCGCTCGGCGACGCGCGAGGAGTAGAGCTTCGCCATCGCGGCCTCCTTGACGAAGGGGAGGCCGGCGTCTTTGAGGCGCGCGGCGTTATAGACCATCAGGCGCGCGGCTTCGAGTTCGGTCGCCATCTCGGCCAACTGGAACTGCACGCCCTGAAACTTGCCGATTGCCTGGCCGAACTGCTCGCGCTCGGCCGTGTAGCGGATGGCGTGTTCGAGCGCGCCGCGGGCCAGGCCGATCATCTGCGCGCCGATGCCGATGCGGCCCTCGTTCAGCGTCTCGATTGAGACCTTGTAGCCCTTGCCGAATTCGCCGAGCAGGTTCTCTTTGGGGACGCGGCAGCCGTCGAAAACGATCTCGGTCGTCGAGGAGGCGCGGATGCCGAGCTTGTTCTCCTTCTTGCCGACCGAGAATCCCTCAAAATTTTTCTCGACGATGAAGGCCGTGATGCCGCGGTAGCCTTCCTCGGGCTTGGCGTTGGCGAAGACGATGAAGATTTCGGCCTCGTTGCCGTTCGTGATCCAGAGCTTCTGGCCCGACAGCACGTAATGGTCGCCGTCCTCCGTCGCCTTCGTCGCCATCGCGAAGGCGTCCGATCCCGATCCGGCCTCGGAGAGCGCGTAAGCGCCGACGGTGTCGGAGGCTAAGCGCGGCAGGTACTTCTTCTTCTGCTCGGGGCTGCCCCAGCGGATGACGGCGTTGTTGACGAGCGTGTTCTGCACGTCCATCAGCACGCCGACCGACGGGTCAACGCGCGACAGCTCCTCGACGCCGATGATCGCGGTGAAGAAGGACGCGCCCGCGCCGCCGTACTCTTCGGGCGTCTCGACGCCCATCAGGCCGAGGTCGAAGAGCTGGCGGATGATCGCCTGATCCATCTTCGCCTCCTCGTCCATGTGCTCGACGCGGGGCCGTATCTCGCCCTCGGCGAACTCGCGCACGGAGGCGCGGAACATCCGCTCGTCCTCGGAATAGACGGTCAGGGGCGTGCCCGTCAAAAGTTCTGCCGCTGCTTTACTCATATCGGGAAAAGTCCTTCGGTTCAGGTTTTTAACTGCCGTGGATTCGCCTGTCGGTGTACGCGCTAGCATCGCTCACGGACGCTCTTTTGGTCAACCCCGAAGGGAGGGATGAGGGATGAGGGATGAGGGATGAAAAAGACTGCTTCTTCCTCTTCATCCCTCACCCCTCATCCCTCATCCCTTTTTGTCACGTGTCGCATTTTTACGGCGCGGGGCGCGGGCCGGCGGGCGCGAATCCGGGCGACAATGCTTCCCCGACGCGGCGGCGCGCGAGTTGCCAAGTCGTCGGCGCGGGCGGGACGGGTGACAGGAAAGAGAAGGTTTTTACTTGTCCCCTGTCACGGTTTACCCGTCACGGCTTTTCGCGGCCTCGGTTGTGGAGGGCGGCGTCGATGACGTATCTTGCAGGAAAGTTTTAGCGGGTCACTTCCCGTGTGAGAGGGCGCGTCCGGTTGCGTTTCGGGCATGAGTGAGCGGGGCGGAGAGTCGGGCGGCGCGCGCAGGTTCGCGCGGGCCGGCGTGGTGTTCGCCGCGCTGGGCCTCGCGCTGTTCGGCTACTTCGTCTGGAAGGCCGGCCCCGACAAAATCTGGGAGCAGATCGCCTCGCTCGGCACAGGGTTCCTCGCCGTCCTCGCCGTCTCCGCGGCGCGCCCCGCCGTGCGCACGCTCGCCTGGACGCGCTGCTTCGACTCGGCGCACACGCTCCGCTTCCGCGACGCCATCCGCGCCTACCTCATCGGCGACTCGCTCGGCAACGTGATGCCGCTCGGCATCGTCGTCTCGGAGCCGGCGAAGGCCGCGCTCGTGCGCGACCGCGTGCCGCTCACGGCCGCCGTCTCGGCGCTCGCCGTCGAGAACCTGTTCTACATGCTCTCGGTCGCGCTCTTCATCTTCGCCGGGACGGCCGCCATGCTCCTGAGCTTCCCGCTGCCGAAGCAACTAAGGATCGCGGCCTTCGCCACGCTCGGCGGCGTCGTCGTCGTGCTCGCGGTCGCCTTCGTCGCGGTCAGGAAGAAGTGGCGACCGCTGAGCCGGCTGCTGGCGTGGGTCGGCGGAAGGAACTGGGGGCGTCGCGTGGTGGGCGGGCGGGGCGCGAAAGTCGGGGCCGTGGAGGATCGCGTTTACGGCTTCTACGAGCGGCACGGCGCGCGCTTCCTGCCCATACTCGCGCTCGAAGGCTGCTTCCACCTGGCGGGCGTGACCGAGGTCTTCGTCACGCTCTACTTCATGCTCGACTCGCCGCCCGCGCCGTTGCAGCTCGCGCTCGCGGCCTTCGTGCTGGAGTCCGTCAACCGCGTGATCAACGTGGTCTTCAAGTTCGTGCCGATGAGGGTCGGGGTGGACGAAGCCGGGACGGGGATGTTCACGAAGGTGCTCGGCCTGGGGACGACCGCGGGCGTGACGCTCGCCATCGTGCGGAAGGCGCGCGTGATCGTGTGGACGGCTGTGGGCGTGGCGCTGCTCGTGCGGCGCGGACTCTCGGTGCGCGGCGCGGCCGAGGAGGCGCGGGCCGCCGCTCGCGACGCAGCCGCCGCGCGTCTTTGAAAATTGTCCGTTGTCCGTGGTCAGTTGTCCATCCCGCGCGGGCGCGCAGCCCGCGCTTCAAGATTCAGGCCGCCCTGTCTAAAACAACTAACCACGGACAACGGACGACTGACGCTGGATTACAGCTAACCGCTTCAAAGTCTTGGCCCAATCCGTCGAACTCATCCAAGAAGAGGCCGAGGCGGCGTCGCCGCCCGCCGCCCCACGTCCGGCGACGGCCGGCGCGGCGCGGCGCGAACGAGTGAGCACAGTTGATCGCACGGCCGTCGCGGCGCTCGCGCTGCTCTTCGCGCTGGGTCTGGGCTTGCGCGTCGCGGGCCTGGGCGCGGTCGGCTTCGCCGAGGACGAGATCAACAAGCTCGAAGCGGTGCGCGCCTACGCGCGGGGCGACATTACGCCGAACGCCGAGCACCCGATGCTGATGAAGACGCTGATCTTCGTCTCGGCGCGTGCGGCGCAGGCGTGGAACGGGAGCGCCCCGGACGCGGCCCGCATCAGCGACGAGGCCGCGATACGCTTCCCGAACGCCCTCTTCGGCGCGCTCACGCTGCTGCCGCTCTTTCTGCTCACACAAAGCTTTTTCGGCCGCCGCGCCGCGTTCGTCGCCGCCGCGCTCTGGGCGACAGGTGTTAACGCGATCACCTACAACCGCATCGCCAAAGAGGACACGCTGCTCGTCTTCTTCATGCTCTCCGCCTTCTACTTCTACCTGCGCGCCAAGCAGACGAGCGTATTCGAGCCGGCCCGCAAGCGTAAGTTCTACGCCGGGAGCGCCGTCTCCTTCGGGCTGATGTTCGCGTCGAAGTATTTCCCGCACTACTTCGGCCTGAACATGCTCTACCACCACCTCGTCGCGCAGCGCCGACGCGAACCCGGCGAGCCGCCGGGCCGCACGCCTCTCTTCTTCTACCCGCTGGTGTTCGTCGCGTTCCTCGCCGCCAACCCCGCGATCCTGCTGCCCGAGACGTGGCACTACATCAGCTCGTATTCGAGCGAGCAACTGCTCACGCACCACGGCTACCTCTTCGGCGACAGCCTCTACCCGAACCAGGTCTCCTCGACGCCTTTCGGCACGCCCGCCTATTTCTACCTGCTCTTCCTCGCGATCAAAGTCCCGCTCCCCGTGGTCGCCGCCATGATCCTCGGCCTCGTCCTGTGCGCGCGGCGCTGGCGCGAGCCGGGGCCTGCGTTCCTGCTGCTGATGTTCGTGCTCTGGATCATTCCCTACTCGATCTTCGGCGCGAAGTGGCTGCGCTACACGCTCTCGCTGATGCCGCTCGTTTACATGCTCGCGGCCGTCGGCGTCGTGTGGCTGACGGAGCGCGCGGCCCGCCTGGCGAACGACTACATCACGCTCTCACAGGGCGGCAGGCGCGGCGCCGGGTCGCGACTTCCCGCGCGCGCGGCCTCGGCGCTCGTCCTGCTCGCCTTCGTCGCGTGGCCCGCGTGGAACGCCTACGGCTCGC